>CAYYVD010000072.1:0-16838 GCA_964475045.1 uncultured Desulfobacterales bacterium
GTCCGAACGTTCGGATGGTTCCCGGCTCAGAGCTTGAAGCTCTCGGCCATGCCCGCGTACTTTTTTCGGAGCTTGGGTTTTTCGATCTTTCCTGTGGGGTTTCGAGGCACGTCGTCGAAGAAGATCTTCCTGGGACGCTTGTACCTCGGCAGCCCTTCGCAGTAATGGAGGACCTCCCCTTCGGTCAGCTCCTTGCCCGGCTTGACCTTGATGATGGCGGCGGTGATCTCGCCCAGACGCTCGTCCGGAATGCCGATCACGGCCACATCCTGAATCCTGTCGTTGTCCATGAGAAAGTCTTCGATCTCCACAGGGAAGATGTTCTCTCCCCCCGTGATGATCACGTCCTTCTTGCGGTCCACCAGCCAGATGAATCCGTCCTCGTCGAGACGGGCCATGTCCCCGGTGAGAAGCCATCCGTCGAACAGGGTGTCCCGAGTGGCCTCCGGGTTCTTGTAGTACGCCTTCATCACGCCCGGGCCCTTGACCATCAGCTCGCCGGGCTCTCCCTTGGGAACCTCCTTCCGGTCGGGATCCACGATCTTGCACTCCCAGTCGAAGCCGGGCACGCCGATGGCCCCCACCTTGTGCAGGTTCTCCAGACCCAGGTGCACGCACCCGGGACCGGTGGTCTCGCTCAGACCGTAGTTGGTGTCGTAGTTGTGGTGAGGAAACACCTTTTTCCAGTTCTTGACCAGGCTCGGAGGGACCGGCTGAGCGCCGATGTGCATGAGGTGCCACTGGTCGAGGTGGTAGTCGGAAAGCCGGACGTCGCCGTTCTCGACGGCGATGAGGATGTCCTGGGCCCAGGGCACGAGCAGCCAGACAATGGTCCCCTGATCCTCGGACACGGCCTCCAGGATCCACTCCGGTTTGATGCCCTTGAGGATCACGGCTGTAGCGCCCACGATGAAGTTGCCGAACCAGTGCATCTTGGCGCCCGTGTGATAGAGGGGTGGTATGCAGATGAAGTTGTCCTGGTGGGTCTGGTTGTGGTGCCGGTTTTCCACGATGCAAGCGAACTCGAGGTTGCGGTGTGTGAGCAGAATCGGTTTGGGCTGTCCCGTGGTGCCGCTCGTGAAGTACAGCGCCGCCTCATCCAGGATCGAGAGGGGAACCCGGGGGGGCTCGCAGGAGCCGCCCTCCAGAAAAGAGGCGTAGGACTCAGCGTAGTCGGGCCTCACCTCGTCCGGACCGACGAACACAAAGGTCTCCACACCGGAGAGCTCCGGTCGAACAGCGTCGATCCGCTCGATGAACTCCTCCCCGAACAACAGGGCCTTGCCCTCGGCGATGTCGATGCAGTAGCGGATGTCCTCGGCCAGAAAGCGGAAATTCAGGGGAACCGCCCAGGCCCCGGTCCTCAGGATTCCGAAGTACAAGGGAAGCCACTCCAGGCAGTTCATCATCAGGTGAACGACCTTGTCCCTCTTTCCGATTCCCCGGGCCATGAGGGCGTTGGCGACCCGGTTGGCCTCTTCGTCGAATGCCTTCCAGTTGATCTCACGTCTCAGGTTCCTCGCCGGCTCCCGCTCCACCAGAGCCACCTCATCACCGTACACCCTGGCGTTGCGCGCCAGTATCTCCGTGATGATCATGCCCTCCTCCAAAGCTATATTTTAGCTACAAAATGACGTTTAGCCGAAGGACGTGGGACTGTCAAGTCAATTTGAGGGCACACTGCGTCGACGACACAGGTTTCCGGTGTTTTTTGGATCGGTGAAGAGGGGCATGGGCGGTCGCGGCGGTTCCGGTTCGGTCCACCGCTGGAAAGCGCATTCGGAGGCCCTACTGGAGCAGCGCCTCGGTCAACGGAAGGAAAGGAGAGCCGGGATACTCCGTGTAAAGGATTTCCTGCATCTCCCGGGCCTCGCTCGCCCCCCCGTTCAATCGATGAAGCCGTATCAGACGAACCAGGGCCTGCTCACGCAGGAAGGCGTCGTCGTTCTCTTCGAGGGGGGCAAGCTCCTGCACGGCGGCGGCGTAGTCCTCTTTGGCCTCGTAGCAGGCTGCAATCGCAAGACGGGCCATGGTCACATAGGGCTCCTTCGCCTTGTTCTCCGCTTGAAACCTCCGGTACAGGGCGATCGCCTCATCCACCTTCCCCTCCCGGAAGCGCAGCCGCGCGACCTGGGGCAAAGCCAGAACGCTGACCCGCGCAAGTCCGTGCTCCTCGCTCACCTCCTCGAACAGGTCGACGGGCAGCTCGGAGGGATCGGGCTCGACCCCCGACGCCTCGGCCTTGCGCATGGCCTGATAGGCCTGGTTGTAGACCTCCTGACCTTTCTTGTCCTCGTAGCCCAGGTACCATGAGACGCCGAGGTACCCCAGGATCAGGACGGCCACGGCCACGCCGGCGTAGATGAGGGCCTGGGTGTGTCCCTGGACCCAGACCGCCGCCCGTTCCGTCAGGGTCATGAACTCGTCGGGTCCCTTGAGGAGCTCTTTTCTGCTGATCTTCTTCGTCATGGTTCCGTCCTTGTTCAGCCCGAGTGAGTAACAGATGGTCTGACACCCGTCAAGGCAAAAACCCGGAGCGCGAAAAAGAAAACTTGTGTTTTCAGGACGGCTGTCTCACTCTTCGTGAAAACCCTATCCAACGGCCCTCGGAACATGGACATAAGCACCGACGCGCTGCTGCAGTTCCTGAAAGCCCTTCCAGGCGGCGCCGTCTACGGGATGCTCGGCGTGAGCGCCTTCTTCGAGATCCTGATCCCACCCCTGCCGGGGGACACCATCACGGCCATGGGAGCGTTCCTGGTGGGCAGCCCGAAGCTCCTTCCGTAGGTCGACCCCTCACCCACGGTGATGGAGGCCACCCCACGCTCCTTGAGCAGGATCACCATATCCTCCACGAGCCGGGTGGTGGTCAAGCCACCGTAGAGGGGCATGGGGAAGCTGTCGTCCAGCGCCATCAGGTTGGGCTTGATGAGCACCCGGTCGCCACTCCCGAATGCGCTGAGACCGGCGCTCTTCTTCAGCGGGGCCTTCTCCGAGTCCGGGGACGACTCGTAGGTCTGGAGGCTGCAGGTCGTGGTTCCAAGTCGTCTTCCTTTCCACCTCCGCCGCTTTGGGTTCGAACCGGGAACGGGCGGCCCTCAACCTCCGTGTTGAAAGGAACCGGAATCCAGAAAGCACCGATCCTGCTCCTTTTCCAGCTCGTTGATCCGCTGCCTGAGGGCCTTCAGCTCCCGATCCTTTTCGCGGAGCTCCGCATCGCTGTTGCAGGGGCGAAACTCCATCTTGGCGTACTGCTTCTTCAGCTTCTTGATCTCCTTGCGAATGCGCTTGAGCTTCTTTTTGGTCTGCTTGTCGATCATGGCGGCGGCCTGCAACGGGCAAAGCGCTGTTGTCGACGGCCACGGCCGTCGATTCACGGAAGAACCGATCCGGGCCCGTCAGGGCCCGTTGGTGTGGGTCCTCCGTCCTTTCCTCTCCGCTCCGGCCTCTTCCACAGCCGCCTGCACGGCCCGGCTCAGGGAGTGCCAGAGCGTCAGGACGGTTCGCGTGCCCATCTCGAACAGGGCCTCTGTCGCACCGCCCGATTCGGACCCGTCTGCTCGTCCACTGGAGCCCTCCAAGTGCCGCAACAGCGTCTCATGGGCGATGTTCAAGTGCTTGGATTTCTCCTCGGCCCGCTGCTGGAGCGCAGGATCCCCGGAGAACCGATCCGGGTGCCACACGCGCATGAGATCGCGGTAAGCGCGCCGGACCTCCTCCATGGAGGGGTTCTCGTCCAGCTCCAGCACCTCGAGACATCTCCGGACGCGCATCGCCTCCACCCTTCAGACCGCTCACGGGGTCTTGGCCTCTGAAACCGACGGCCTTGTCTTGTGGAATCAACCCTTGCCCGCCTGGGCCTTCTCGATCTTGGCCCAGGAGTCACGCAAAGGAACGGTCCGGTTGAACACCGGCCTGTCCGGTCCGGAGTCCCTGGTATCCACGCAGAAGTAACCAAGCCGTTCGAACTGGTAACGGTCGCCGGGCCGGGCCTGTCTCAAGCCCGGCTCCACGGGGCAGGAGTTCAGGGTCTCCAGGGAGTGAGGATTGAGGAGCTCTTTGAAATGCCTCCCCTCGGGATCGTCGGAGGGGTTGGGGTGGTCGAAGAGACGATCGTACAGTCTGACCTCGGCTTCGACGGCATGCCGGGCGGAGACCCAGTGAATGGTCCCCCTCACCTTCCGGCCGTCCGGGGCATGACCGCCTCGAGTCTCCGGGTCGTAGGTGCACCGCAGCTCCACCACCTCTCCGCTGTCCGGGTCCTTGACCGCCTCCCGGCAGGTGATGAAGTAGGCGTACCGGAGACGCACCTCCCGGCCCGGGGCCAGACGAAAAAACTTTCGAGGCGGGTCCTCGCGGAAATCGTCCCGCTCGATGTAGAGAACCCGGGAGAAGAGCACGGTGCGCGTTCCCATGGAGGGGTCCTCCGGGTTGTTGACCGCCTCGAGCGCCTCCTCCCGATCCTCGGGGTAGTTCTCGATGACCACCCTGAGCGGTCTGAGCACCGCCATGACCCGGGGGGCCGCACGGTTCAGGTCCTCCCGGACGGTGTACTCCAGGAGGGAGAGGTCCACGGTGCTCGCCTTCTTCGCCACACCGATCCGTTCGCAGAAGGTCCGAATGGAGGCCGGGGTGAACCCGCGTCTGCGCAGACCGCACAGGGTGGGCATCCGGGGGTCATCCCAACCGCTGACATGCCCCCCTCGAACGAGCTCCAGGAGCTTGCGTTTGCTCATGACCGTGTAGCTGAGGTTCAGCCGTGCGAATTCGATCTGCTGGGGGTGGAACACGCACAGCTGCTCCAGGAACCAGTCGTACAGAGGACGATGGTCCTCGAACTCCAGGGTGCAGATGGAGTGGGTGATCCCTTCCACGGAGTCGCAGAGACCGTGGGCGAAGTCGTACATGGGATAAATGCACCAGGCGTCCCCGGTTCGGTGGTGCGAGGCGTGCATGATCCGGTAGATGACCGGGTCGCGCAGGTTCAGGTTGGCCGACGCCATGTCGATCTTGGCGCGAAGGACGTGCTCGCCCTCCCGAAACTCCCCCCGGCGCATCCGCTCGAACAGGTCCAGGTTCTCCTCCACCGGGCGATTGCGAAAGGGGCTCTCTTTTCCCGGCTCGGTGAGCGTCCCCCGGTGCTCGCGTATCTGCGGCGGGGTCAGGCTGTCCATGTAGGCCTTGCCGTCCTCAATGAGCTGAACGGCATAGGCGTGGAGCTGATCGAAGTAGTCCGACGCATAGAAGAGCCGATCGTCCCAGTCAAACCCCAGCCACCGGACGTCCTTCTGGATGGACTCCACGTACTCCACCTCCTCCTTGGTGGGGTTGGTGTCGTCGAAACGGAGGTTGCACAGCCCGCCGTACTCCCGGGCCAGCCCGAAGTTGAGGCAGATGGACTTGGCGTGGCCGATGTGCAGGTAGCCGTTGGGTTCGGGCGGAAACCGGGTGTGCACACGGCCCTGGTTCTTTCCGGCCTTCACGTCCTCGTCGATGATGTTGCGGATGAAATGCTGACCAGGATTCTTGCCGGGTTTGGACATGGAATCGCCGTCTCCTTGCTCAAAGCGCTTTCTCGAGAGCCCGCACCTTCACTTGTTCTTCAGGGCTTCGCCGCCACAAGACGCAGGCAACGGACCCGCACCGGCGCCGGACGCAGGAGGCATCGGAAACCGCGGCGGGGTTCACCCCTCGGGACGCGGCTACTGCGGGTACATGCACTCGATCTCGTCGCAGTATTTCTCCTCGACCACCCGCCGCTTGCACTTCAGGGTCGGGGTGAGCTCGCCGGTTTGCTGCGTCCACTCGTTGGGAAGGAGGCGGAACTTTCGAATCTGCTCCGCACGGGCGAAGGGACGCATGTACTTTGCGATCACCTTCTCGTAGAGGCGCTGAACCTTCTCGTCTTGGACGAGCTCCTCCCGGCTCCCGTAGGAGACGCCCACCTTGTCGGCCCACTTGGTGAGTTCCTCGAAGTTGGGAACGATCAGTGCAGACAGGTATTTCCTCCGGTCTCCGACCACGTTCACCTGCTCGACAAACCTGGACCCTTTCAGTGCGTTCTCGAGGTTCTGAGGGGCGATATTCTTGCCGCCCGATGTGACGATAATCTCCTTCTTGCGCCCGGTGATCATCAGGCACTGGTCCTCGTCAACCTTGCCGATGTCTCCGGTGCAGAAGAAGCCGCCCTCGGTCAGGACCTCCCGGGTGGCCTCCTCGTTCTTGTAGTAGCCGAGCATCACCTGGGGGCCCCGAATGAGAATCTCCCCGTCGTCCGCGATCTTGATCTCCGTCTCCTTGACCGGTGGTCCTACGGTTCCCGGCTTGATCATGCCCGGCCGGTTGACGTTGGTGACCGGCGTGGTCTCGGTCAGGCCGAATCCTTCCAGCACGGTGACCCCCATGCCGAGGAAGAACTCGGCGTCGGAAACGGACAGCGGGCCTCCGCCGGAGACCGCGAACTTGAGCCGATCCATGCCCAGGGCCGCCTTCAGCTTGGAGAAGATCAGCTTGTCGGCCATATCGTGCTTGCACTTGAACCAGCCCGTCCGCTCGCGGTTCTCGCAGACGTAGCAGAGGTTGTCCCGAGCCACGCCGATGGCCCAGCCGAACAGGCCGCGCTTCACGGGGGAGGCATCTCCAACCTTGGACAGGATGCCGGCGTGAATCTTCTCATAGAGCCTGGGCACGCTGACGATGAGCGTGGGCCGCACCTCGACCATGTTTTCCTGGATCTTGGTGAAGTCCTCGGCAAAGTAGACCGTCGCGCCGATCCCCACGGCCAGGTAGTACCCGGCGGTGCGCTCCAGGGAGTGGGACAGGGGCAGGAAGGAGAGGAACACGTCCTCATCGCTGAGCAGGTAGCTGAAGTCGTCCAGGATCTGGTACACATTGGCCGTGAAATTGCCGTGGCTGAGCATCACCCCCTTGGGCGGACCCGTGGTCCCGGACGTGTAGATGATGGAGGCCAGGTCCTGGGGCCGAATGGCCGCCAGCCTGCGGTCGAACTCCTCCCGGGTGTCGTGCCTGCGGCCCTCCTCCAGGGCCTCGGCAAAGGTGAGCACCCCTTCGGGCTTCTGGTCCGGCTCGTCGAACACCACGATGTCGCCCAGGCTCGGGAGGCGGTCACGGACCTTGACCACCTTGTCCATGTGTTCCGGCGTCCCCACGAAACAGATCCGGGACCCCGAGTGCTCCAGGACGTAGTGGGCCTCCTCCGAGGAGTTGGTCGCATAGATGGGCACATTCGCCGCGCCGATGGAAAGAATCGCCTGGTCGACCACCCACCACTCGTAGCGGTTGGGGGAAAACAGGGCCACGTTGTCTCCCGGCTCGATGCCCCTGGAGATCAGGTAGGATCCGACGGCTCGAATCATCTCGTCCATCTCGTTCCAGGAGATCATCTGATATCGGCCGTCCTTCTTGTACCCCACGCAGTCGCGATCACCGTACCGGGCGACCTGCTTCTGAAACACCGCGGCCATCGAGTTCTCATGTTCGATCTGCAATCGTGCACCTCCCCTTCTACGGAATGTGAAACCCTGGATTTTTTTCCTCTTATTCACGAATTAGGGGCAAAAGTCAAGCGGAGTCGTGCAGAAATCGAGCTTGGAAAGCGGCCCGGGTTGTGATAAGAAGCCTGATCCCCGCATAACGGGAGAGGATCTCGAAGCAAGTGGAACCCGTCTTCATCCAGGACCTCGATTCATGACCGGGCATTCGGCCGACATCCACCGCCTTTCGTGGAAGGGCAAGGACATCCGGCTCGTGGGGACCGCCCACGTGTCCTTGGAGAGCGCCGAGCTCGTGGAGCAGCTGGTCCGGGACGAGCAACCGGACACCGTAGCCGTGGAGCTCTGCGATTCCAGATACCAGGCCCTCACCCAGGGCAGCCGCTGGAAGGACACGGATCTCATCAAGGCGATTCGACAGAAGAAGTCCTTCCTCCTGCTCATGAACCTGATCCTCGCCTACATTCAGCGAAAGATCGGACGCAACCTGGGCATCCGTCCAGGGGAGGAGATGCTGCGGGCGATCCGAGCCGCGGAGGAGACGGGAGCCGCCGTCCACCTGGCGGACCGGGACATCCGCATTACCCTGTCCAGGGCCTGGCGTCTCATGGGGCTCTGGAGCAAGCTCAAGCTGTTGGTCCAGCTCCTGGCCTCCTCCGGAGAGCTGGACGACCTGACCCGGGAAGACATCGAGAAGCTCAAGCAGCAGGACGTCCTGGAAACCCTGCTCGACGAGATCGGTGAGAGCCTCCCGGAGATCCGTGCCGTGCTCATCGACGAGCGGGACCAGTACCTGGCCGAGCGCATCCGCAACAGCCCCGGCGAAACCGTGGTGGCGGTGGTGGGGGCCGGGCACGTGCCCGGCATTCAACGGCACTGGGAAAAGCCCGTGGACCTGGACGCCCTCGAGGTGGTGCCTCCGGGAGGGCGGTGGAAGGCCTGGTTCAAATGGGGTCTTCCTGTCCTGATCGTGGCCCTGTTCGCGACCGGCTTTTTTCGAGCCGGCCCGTCCGCGGGTGCGGACATGATCCAGTGGTGGATCCTCGCCAATGCCGCCCTCGGAGGGCTCGGCGCGGCGGCGGCCCTGGCCCATCCGCTGACCGTGCTCTCCGCGGTGGCCGCCGCCCCCCTGACCTCTCTCAACCCCATGATGGCCGCCGGGTGGGTGGCCGGACTGGTGGAGGCCTTCATTGGCAAGCCCAAGGTGCGGGACTTCGAGGCGCTGGCCGAGGACCTTTCTTCGGTGCGGGGGTTCTGGAAGAACCGCATCTCGCGCATCCTCCTGGTGGTGGTGTTCACCAACATCGGAAGCTCCCTGGGAACGTTCGTCGCCATCCCCCTCATGCTTCGGGCCTTTGCGGGGTAGTCGACCTCACGCGACCGCCTTGCGGCCCGACCGAAAACCGGGTACTCTGGTCCGTACCACCCATTCGATTCAAACACCAGGAGCGCCATGACCTTCGGAGCCAAGGCCTACCACGACACGGTGAGCTACGACCGCAACGCCATGTCCCCTCACCGGTTGGACTGGGCCCATCCACCCTCCCAGGTCAAGTCCTACCCCGATCTGACCCGGGTTCCGCTGCCGGGGGTCACCCTGCCGCCCCGTCCCGCCGCAAGCCGGGTCCTGCTGGGCGTGGGAGACCCGTCGCTCGTGCGCCCGCCGGCCGATCTGGAGGCGCTGACCCAGGTGCTCCTCCTGGCCTGCGCGCCCACGGCGGTGATGCGTCATGCCGCCGGCGAGCACGTGTTTCGAAGCGTCCCATCGGCCGGAGCCCTTTATCCCACCGAGCTGTACCTGGCCACGGCCGGGGTTCAGGACCTGGAGGACGGCGTCTACCACTACGGTCCCCTGGAGTCCCGGCTTCATCGGCTCCGTCCGAAGAACCCCTTTCCGGACTCCGCTCCCGGGGTGGAGTTCTTCCTCTCCGCCGTGTTCTTTCGAAGCGCGTGGAAGTACCGAGCCCGCTCCTATCGGTACCACCTCCTGGACACCGGACATGCGCTGGAGGCCCTGATCCTGGGGTTGGCCGCCGTCCAGTGCCCCGGGGCCGTGCACCTGGACTTCGACGACGACGGGGTGAATTGCCTGCTGGGATTCGATCAAGAACGGGAGGCGTCCCTGGCCCGGGTGTGCTCCGTTCATCCGGACCACGTGCCGCGTCCCGTTCCTCGCGCTCCGTCTCTGCCGGGCTCCGTGCTCCGGGCGAGCCGGGTGAGCGACCTGGAGGTCGTCTACGACGAGGTGCGAAGAATCCACGAGAACGGGAAGGTCCTTCCATCCCCGAAATCTGAGGCTGCATCCCTCTCCATGGTTCAGGTCCTTTCGCCCGGCCCCGTCGACTGGAAACCGATGCCGGCTCCGGGTCCCTGGCCCTCGGATCCGTCCTACGCGGATGTGGTGGCCGAGCGCCGTTCCAGCCGGAACTTCACCGGGGAGACGCTTTCGGCCGGGGACTTTTTCACCCTGGTGAACGGCCTGGTCGCCGCCCGCCGAGGTCGCGATCCAAGCGGGGGCGAGGATCCATTCTCCGGCGTGGCCTTGGGGTTGCTGACCGGGAGGGTGGCAGGGACGACCGCAGGCTTCCACCTGGTGGACCCGGACGGGCGGCGCATGGGTCTCGTGCGGGAGGGCGACCTCATCCCTCCCATGGCCCGCATCTGCCTGGACCAGGCCTGGCTGGCCGGTGCCGCCGTGCACGTCCTGCTCCTGGCCGACCTGGAGGCGCTGGATCGGGCAGAGGGGCCCCGCGGCTACCGCCACGCCATGCTGGCCGCGGGGCGCCTCGGACATCGGGTCTACCTGACGGCCACGGCCCTGGGCCTGGGCTGCTGCGGGATCGGCGCCTTCTACGACAAAGAGGCCCACGAGCTCCTGGGCCTGGGCGACGCCTCCCGGCTGCTCTACCTGGTCGCCGCTGGTCCGGTCCGGAGAGGACTTGGACAAAGAAACGGCCGTGGACACTAAAGTTTTGACAGATCTTTGCCGTTTCTCTAAACTGAGGTGTCGTCGAAGCGGATTCCCAACCCTGATCACCAAGAGAAACGCCCATGGACGTGCGATTCTGGGGGACCCGGGGGTCCTTGCCTGCATCCCTGAACGCCAGCGACGTGCGCGCGAAGGTCAAGGCCGCCCTGAGGAAGGCCCTCGAGGCCGGGCTCTCCCCGGACGCCGACCTGGACGCGTTCATGGACCGGCAGCTCCCCTTCAGCGAGCGGGCCACTTACGGCACCAACACCTCCTGTGTCGAGATCCGGGACGGGGAGGACTTCGTTCTCTGCGATGCCGGGTCCGGGCTCCGTGATTTCGGAAACCACGTCATGTCCCTCGACCCCTCCGCGAGGCCGCGCGAGTTCCACCTGCTCCTTTCGCACCTGCACTGGGACCACATCCAGGGGTTCCCGTTCTTCGTCCCCGCCTTGATTCCGGGGAACCGCATCACCATCTACGGATGCCATCCCGGCCTGGAGCGGGCCTTCGCCACGCAGCAGAGCCTGCCCTTCTTTCCCCTGCTGTTCTGCGACATCGGCGCGGAGGTGCGGTTTCAGGTCCTCGAGCCCGACCGCGAGACCGACGTCGCCGGGTTCCGGGTCCTGCCCAAGGAGCAGAACCACCCTGGAAGCTCCTTCGGCTACCGCTTCGAACGGCAGGGAAAGACGGTGGTGTACTCCACCGACGCCGAGCACAAGAATCAGATGGAAGAGGACCTGACCCCCTTCACCACCTTCTTCCAGGAGGCGGATCTCCTCGTGTTCGACGCCCAGTACACCTTTGCCGACGCGTGCACCGTCAAGGAGGACTGGGGACATTCCAACAACCTCATCGGAGTGGAAATGGCGCAGAAGGCCGGGGTCCGGCATCTCGCACTCTACCACCAGGACCCCACCCACACCGACCAGGATCTGGACCGGCTGCTGGAGGACACCCGAAAGCTGGCCAGGCTCCTCATGGGGGACGACTCCCTGCGCATCACCATCGCCTGGGACGGGCTCGTGGTCGAGGTCTAGCCGGTCGTTGCCTTTCGAAGCTCCCGGCACCGGGCTGCGTACGCAGCCGCATCCCAGGATTCCGGAAACCGGGAGAACCAGGCCAGCGCCTCATCGTAACGCCCCACGCTCATGAGGGTCACCCCCAGGCAGAGGCCCAGTGGCTCGCTTTCCGGGAAGCGTTCGAGGGCCTCCTGAAGGAGCCGAAGGGCCTCCGCGTGGTCACCGCGCTTCTGCAGGAGCACGGCCAGCCCCAGATAGGCCCGATGATCCGGGAAGAACCCCAGGGACCGGCGGTAGAGGGTCTCCGCCACGCGGTCCGCATTCGGGACCTCCGGGATTCGCGCGTAGTCCCCATGGCTGAAGGTCATGGCGAGACGCGAGCAGAAGTCGGCGTGAAACGGCCTCATGTCCTCCTCCTCCGAAAGCGTCACGTCCTCGGCGAACCCGCGCAGGAGTCGGTGAAACCCGTCCCGCAGGGTCTTTCCCCAGGAGAGCACGTCCTCCGCCGTGATGCGCGGGTCCAGTTGGAAGTAAGGGACCCCCTCGATCCGCTCCAGCCATGCGCTCTCGGAGATCCGCCCCTCCCGCTTCAGGCCCTCGTAGAGCCCGGTGCCCGGAAACACGTCCAGAATGTAGAAGATCGCCCCCAGGGGACGAATCCTGCGCATCAGGTCGAGGCTCTCCTCCACGGTCTCGTCGGTCTCCCCGGGACAGCCGTAGATGAAGTAGGCCCGCGGCAGGATGCCGGCGCGTGTCGTGAGGTCGAAGGCCCTCAGAATCCGGTCCTTTCGAATGGGCTTGTTGAGGCGTTTTCGCACGGCCTCGGAGCCGCTCTCCACGCCGTAGCTGACCTGAATGCACCCGGCCCTGCGCATCCAGCGCAGCATTTCCCCGTCCACATGGTCCACCCGGGCGATGGCGAACCAGGAGATGGGAAGGTCCCGGTCCAGGATGCGCCGGCAGATCTCGAGGACCCGGCCGCGGTCCGCTGTGAACGTGTCGTCCGAGAAGTAGAAGAAGGCCCCCCCCCTGCGGTGGAGCAGATCGAGCTCCTCCACGAACCAGGCCGGAGAGTGGGCACGCACCTCCCGGCCCCAGAAGCGGGGCGAGCCGCAGAACGCACAGGCGCGGGTGCAGCCGCGGGTGGCGGCCACGTGCTGGTAGGTGAAGTACCTGCCCGGGTGGGGAAGGGCGTCCAGGTCGCGGATGCGGTCCGGCGTACCGGTCCGGACCGGCACGCCTTTGCTGCGAAACGCCAGTCCGGCCACATGCTCGGGAACGGCCGCCGGATCGCGGTCCAGGTGGAGGACCAGGCCCAGAAAGGCGCGCTCCCCCTCGCCGAGGACCACGTGGTCGACCTCCGGCACGGTGGCCAGGATCTGCCGCCAGAGAAAGGTGGCGCCGATGCCTCCAAAGACCACCGGGACGCCGGGGCCCAGCCGTTTGACCCTTCGGGCCATGTCCACGGCGCCCCAGCGGTTGGCGTGAAGCACGGAGAAGCCGACCACGTGGGGGCGGAAGCGCTCGAAGGCCGCGTCCAGGGCGTTCGGGCGGTCCCCCACCCCCAGGTCGTGCCCGTTCAGGATCTCCACCTCGATGCCGTGCTCCCTGAGCAGGGCCCCCACGTAGAAGAGCCCCATGGGCGGCACGCTGACCTCTTCCCGGTGGACCCGTTCGTGGAGCACCGGGGGATAGACCAGGAGAATCCGCATGGCCTACTCCACCACCCCCCGCTCCATCAGCCCGGCCACCTCCGGTTCCGAGCGTCCCAGATCCTGAAGGACCTCCCGGCTCTCGGTCCCCCTGGGCCGTCCCGGGCGACCGGCCCGGCCCGGCGTGCCTGAAAGCCTCGGGGCCGGGTTTGGCTGGGGCACACCGTCCAGCCGCGTCAGAAGCCCTCGGGCCGCTGTGTGGGGGTGCGTCTCCACCTCCTCGAGACCGAGCACCGGGGCCACGCAGGCATCCCGCCCCTCGAACACGCGGGTCCACTCGTCCCGGGTCCGCGTGCGGAAGACCTCGGCGAACCGCGCCTTCAGCTCCGGCCATCGACGGGTGTCGTTCTGTTCGGGAAGGCCTTTCGGGTCCAGACCCAGACCGTCGAGAAACTCCCGGTAAAACCGTTCCTCGATGGCGCCCACGGCCATGTACCCGTGATCCGCGGTCTCGTAGGTCTGGTAGTAGGGGGCGCCTCCGTCAAGCATGTTGGTGCCGATGCTCAGGGACATGAGGCCGTTCGCCAGGAGGCCGTAGAACTGGGTGCACAGGTAGGAGCTCCCGTCCACCATGGCGGCGTCCACCACCTGTCCCTGGCCGGTACGCTGCCGGGCCAGGAGGGCCATGAGGATGCCGAGGGCACAGAGAAGGCCTCCCCCGGCGAAGTCCCCGAGCACGTTCGCCGGCGGCAGGGGAGGTTCCCCCTCGCGCCGAAACAGGGACAGGGCTCCGGAAAGCGCGATGTAGTCGATGTCGTGACCCGCTGCGGGCGCCCACGGTCCGTCTTGTCCCCAGCCCGTGAGCCGGGCGTACACGAGCCCGGGGTTGACCTCGAAGGCCTCGCCCGGACCCAATCCCAGCTTCTCCATGACCCCGGGACGGTACGGCTCCAGGAGCACGTCCGCACGGCGCATCATCTCCCGGACAATCTCGACGCCCTCCGGCTCCTTGAGATTGACCCGGATGGACCGTTTGCCCCGGTCGAAAGGGTTCTTCTCCATGACGTTCGGAATCTCCGGAGCTCCGCGCGAGGGCCGGTCCACGAGGGTCACCCGGGCGCCGAAGTCCGCCAGGATCATGCCGCAGAAGGGAGACGGGGCGAGCCCCGCCATCTCGATGACGCGAACGCCTTCCAGAGGCCTCATGAGCGCTCCTCCTTTTCTGGAATCCACACCGGAAATGTGCAGCCGCCATCATATCGGCCGCGACGGAGGATTTCAAACGATTCACTTTTGCCGTGAAAATAGCCGTTCTGCGGGCGGAGGTGGTGAGAGTTCCTGGAATGGGTACTGGTTGGTGTTTCGCTTCTTTGGTGTTCGTACTCGTACTCAGCGGAGCGGCACTCGTACTCGGCTTTTCCGCTCGCAGGGCACTCGAGTCGTCGAGTACGAGTGCCGTCCCTATCGGGACTGAGTACGAGTACGATGAGTCTCACCGATGCTGCGTTCAGGCGCGCTGTCAAGCGTCGCCTGGAACGCTTGGTTGGGGCTCCTCGTTTTTTCCATCCAAATCGCTATCGGGATCGGGATCGAGATGTCCCGCCTCTTTTCCGTAGGCCGCTTGCTTCTCTTGAACCCGGTATCCCCTCCCTCTCAGTCGGGGCGATGTCCAACCGAATCGACCGGCTGGCCCGCGCCATGGGGCTCGTGTTCCAGTATCATGATGCTTCGATCCCGATAGCGATCCCGCTTTCGATTTCGATGGCTCCAACCAGGTGAAAGCGGGAAAGCAGAAGGAACCTCCGGTCACCTCGTTCCCATCACTCTCCCAGGTAGGCCTTTCTCACCTGCTCGTTGGCCAGGAGGTTTTTCGAGGAATCGGCGAGTGCGATCTTGCCGGTCTCCAGCACATAGCCCCGCCTGGATAGCTGAAGGGCGATCTGGGCGTTCTGCTCCACCAGCAGGATGGTGGTTCCCTGCTCGTTGATCCGGCGGATGGTTTCGAAGATGGAATCCACCACGATGGGGGCAAGCCCCAGGGAAGGCTCGTCCAGGAGCAGGAGCTGGGGCCGGCTCATGAGGGCGCGCCCGATGGCCAGCATCTGCTGCTCCCCCCCGGACAAGGTACCCCCGTGCTGCTTCTGGCGTTCCTTGAGAACCGGAAAGAGCTCGAACACCTGCTCGATGCCCTTCTTGACCTCCTCCTTGTCCCGGCGGAGGTAGGCCCCCATGTCCAGATTCTCGATGACCGAGAGGAGCGGGAATATCATGCGCCCTTCAGGGACCTGGCAGACGCCCAGCTGAACGATGTTGTCGGCCCGCACTCCAGCGATGGAGGTACCGCGGTAGAACACGTCCCCTTCGACGGGAATGAGCACACCGCTGATGGTCATGAGGGTGGTGGACTTTCCCGCGCCGTTCGCCCCGATGAGACACACGATCTCTCCTTCGTCCACCTCCAGGGAGATCCCCTTCAGGGCGCGGATGTTTCCGTAGTAGGTCCTCACGTTCTCGAGCCTAAGCAGCATCGAAGGCCCCCGTTCCCAGATAGGCCTCGATCACCTTGGGATCGTTTTGCACCTCTTTGGGCAACCCCGTGGTGAGCATGCGGCCGTAGTTGATCACCACGACCCGCTCGCAGACCCCCATGACGACCTTCATGTCGTGCTCGATGAGCAGCACGGTGATCCCCTTGTCGCGGATCCTGTAGATCAGGTTCATGAGAGACCGGGCCTCCCCCGGGTTCATACCGGCCGCGGGCTCGTCCAGCATGATGAGCTTGGGATCCGTGGCCAGGGCGCGGGCGATCTCGAGGCGTCGCTGGTCGCCGTAGGCCATGGAGCTGGCGATCTCGTTTCCCCGCCCGCGAAGGCCCACGAACTCCAGAATCTGCTGGGAGCTTTCGGCGATGTCGTCCTCCTCCCTCCGCTGGGAGGGCGTCCTGACGACCGCGCCGAAGACATTGGACTTGAACCGGCAGTGGCGGCCGATCTTGACGTTTTCCAGGACGGTGAGGTTGTCGAAGAGGCGGATGTTCTGAAAGGTCCGGGCGATGCCCAGGGCCGTGACCTTCTCGGGCTTCTTGCCTCCAATGGAGACGGGCTTTCCGTTGGCCGTGAAGAGGATCTTTCCGGAGGAGGGCTTCTCGATCCCCGCCACGCAGTTGAACAGGGTGGTCTTGCCCGCGCCGTTGGGCCCGATCAGGCCGATGATCTCGTTGGGGTTGATCTCGAACGAGATGTCCTGAAGGGCCCGAAGCCCGCCGAAGTTCTTGGACAGCTCCTCAATCTGAAGAATCGGTGTCATGTCTTTAGCCCGTCGCGACTTTGGCCTTTTTGCGTTTGACCCTTCCTGCGCGCATCTGTGCGGCTACGGCTGGAATGGGCATGAGACCCGCCGGGCGGTAGCGCATCACGAGCACCATGATCAGGCCGAAGGCCAGAAACCGGACCTCCACCGGCAGACCCAGGGCCGAGAGCACCTCGCGGAGGATCTCGCTCATAGACACCAGGACCGCCGCCCCCACCATGACACCCCAAATGTTGCCCATGCCTCCCAGCACCACCATGCAGAGCACCAGAAACGACTCCCAGAACTTGAACATGTCCGGAGAGAGGAAGGTGACCCACCGGGCGAAGAAGCTCCCGCCCAGAGCGCCGAATGCGGCGCTGGTTCCAAAGGCGAT
>CAYYVD010000073.1:0-16837 GCA_964475045.1 uncultured Desulfobacterales bacterium
AGGATCTCATAGCGCCTGTGGACAGGCTGCCACGGATTGAGGAAGAACTGGGCGAAGTCGTCCATACCATGCAGTGTACGTTTTCTGAATGAAAAGTCAAATAAAACATGTCATATTTCATGGCTGGACACCCACTCGAAGGGCCTTCTCAATCTAAACGCGTCATTTCGGGTATTTATGGGCAGCCTCCCTTGAGCCAAAATCATTGCAGAGGCTTCAGTGCGCAATTTGAGTTCAGAAATAGCATATATATTTCAGGCAATAGACCCTAATTTCCGGGCACTGGGTCTTGGCTCTCTTTTTTCACTCTTCCATATCGAGCTTTCCAGATGTACCCCAAGGGCTGCCAGGGCCTCACAGCAGCCTGGCCGGGTGCCAGAGGTGACGCAGTCATCGACAAACATCAGATCAGAGAAGAAAAAGGGGTTCGCTCCTCTGAGCGAACCCCCCGAGATCATTCCATTGTGGTGCCGAAGGGGAGACTCGAACTCCCACGGGGCAACCCCCACTAGACCCTGAACCTAGCGCGTCTACCAGTTCCGCCACTTCGGCTTGGAATCGGAGTTGATCTTCTCCGATGAAGTCTTTATATTTAAAGGTTCGGTTTGACTTTGTCAACACCCATTTTGCATCCTCAATCGTGCCGGGAGTGCCTTTCCGGCACAGACGAATACGGCGGTTCCATGCGACTCATTCGAGACCTCAACCACTCCGAGCTCCCCTTGAACAACCCGGTGCTCACCATCGGGAACTTCGACGGCGTCCACGAGGGGCACAAGGCCCTGTTTCGCAAGGTGCGCGATCGGGCAGAAGCCCTGGGAGGGCAGTCGGCCGTCATGACCTTCGAGCCTCACCCCATTCGTGTCATGAAGCCGGAGAAAGGTCCACCCCTGATCACGCCCATCGAGCAGAAGCTCGACCTGATCGGCCTTTCCGGCATCGAGGTGGTGTTCTGCCTGCCGTTCACCCGGGAGTTCGCTGCGGTCAGCGCGGAGGACTTCGTCAGCCGGATCCTGGTCGAGCACGTGGGCATCCGGGAGATCGTCGTGGGGTACGACTACTCCTTCGGAGCGGGGCGCAAGGGAAACATCTCCCTGTTGCACCTCATGGGGAAGGACCTGGGGTTCGAGGTGCACGTGGTGGATCCCATCACCATCGACGGGGTCCTGGTCTCCAGCACCACGATTCGGGACCTGGTGCGGGCGGGGGACCTGAAAGGGGCCAAGCGCCTCTTGGGACGAAACTACCGGATCAGCGGCACCGTGGTCACCGGCCACAGGCGAGGCGGCCGGCTGCTGGGGGTGCCCACGGCCAACCTCCAACCGGTGGACGAACTGGTCCCCCGGGAAGGGGTCTACGCCGTGACCGCCCGGGTGGGCGACGCCGTGCGCCACGGGGTGACGAACATCGGCAACAACCCCACCTTCGCGGATCGGGAGGTGTCCGTGGAGACCCATCTTCTCGACTTCAGCGGCGACCTGCTGGGCAGGACCATTCGCATCGAGTTCCTGGAAAGGCTTCGGGACGAGAAGACCTTCGGGAGCGTCCAGGAGCTCTCCGATCAGATTCGCCGGGACATCGAGCAGGCACGGATGACCTTTGCGTCCCAGGGGGAGGAAACCGGTTGAACCGGGCCTTTGACTGGAAATTCTGGGCGGGCCTGGTCGTCAGCGCCGTGTTTCTCTACATCGCCCTGGGCATGGTGGACCTCGCACGCCTGAGGGAGGTCATTCGTTCGGCCACTTGGCCGTCCCTGGCCGGCGCCGTGGGGGTGGTGCTGCTGCAGTACCCTCTGAGGGCCCTCCGCTGGGGGGTGCTCCTGGCCCCCGTGAAACCCACGTCCTTTCGAAACCGCTTTCTGGCCATGCTGATCGGGTTTGCCGCCAACTGCCTTCTTCCCGCCCGCCTCGGAGAGTTCATTCGCGCCAACTACCTCGGTACGTCCGAGGAGCTCAGCATGAGCTCCGCCCTGGGCACCGTGGTGGTGGAACGGCTCTTCGACGGGTTGACCCTCCTCGCCGTCCTGGTGGCGGGCCTGTTCGTCACGGAGTTCCCTTCGGCATACCGGGGCTACGAAACCGGGCTGCAGACCGCCAGCCTCGGTCTGCTGGCCGCCTACACCCTCCTCATCCTGCTTCTGGCCGGGTTCAAGTGGAAAGCCGAAACCTGCCTGAAGCTCCTGGATCGCATCCTGTTCTTCCTTCCGAAGCGGTTTCGATCCCGGATCACGGAGGCGGGCTGGAACTTCAGCCTCGGCATCGTCCTCCTGGACGGCGCGACCGGCTGGATCGCGGCGGCCCTCTACTCCTGCGCGGTGTGGGGGCTCGCCCTGGCCCAGATCCAGCTGGTGTCCCTGTCCCTGGGGCTCTCCCTTCCACCCGGATCCACGTTCCTCGTCCTGGCCCTCACCTCCCTGGGCGTCATGATCCCCTCGTCTCCGGGGTTCTTCGGGACCTTTCACGTGGCGGCGCAGCTCGGGTTCATGATCCACGGGTTCACACCCGAGGAAGGCCTTTCCGCGGGAATCCTCCTGCATGCCTCCTTCTTTCTGCCCACGGTGGCCGCCGGGACCGCGGCCTTCCTCTCCACGCACATTCCCTGGAAGCGTCTCGTTCCGGAAGAGGAGGCCCGGCAACACCCGGCGGGCTCCTGACAAACGCCTTGCCATCCCAGGCACCCCGTGTTAGGATTCCGCCGCATTCGACAGCCCGAACGGAGCGGTTTTCGGGCCTTCCGAAAACCCCACCGACCCAAGGAGACGTGCTATGGAAGGAGAACGCAGCCCGTACAAGGGGCACTCCCTGAACCGTCGATCCTTCATCAAGCTCTCCGGCCTCGTCGGCCTGGGAGCCGCATCCGCCCTGCTGGTCCCGGCGGGGGCCGGGGCGGTGAAGCTCGACAGCAAGAGGCACAAGGTTTCCTCGACGCGCCTGGCCATGGGCACGATGGTGTCCATGACGCTGATCCACGAGTCCCGCGTCCGGGCTCAGGAGGCCATGGGCCTGGCTTTCGAGGAGATGTTCCGGCTCTCCGGCCTTCTGAACCGCTATGAGCGCTCCACCGCCGTGGGCTGCCTGAATCTGGAAGGCCGCCTTCCGGACGCCCCTCCCGAGCTTCGAGAGGTCCTCTCGCGGGCCATGCACCACCACCGGATCACAGAGGGCGCCTTCGACGTCACGGTGAAGCCGGTGGTGGACCTGTTCAAGCGCCGCTACGATCAGGGGCTTTCCATGGACGTGCCGGGCGATGCACTCGAGCGGGCCGTCCGCCTGGTGGATGCCGGCGCCCTTCGTCTTCGAGGGGAGGAGATCCGGTTTTCGAGGCCGGGCATGGGCCTGACCCTGGACGGCATCGCCAAGGGGTACATCGTGGATCGGGTCTCGGAGCTTCTTGCGCGGCAGGGCGTGGAGAACCACCTCGTCAATGCCGGCGGCGACATCCGCACGAGCGGCGCACGCATGGACGGGAGGCCGTGGGCCATTGCCATCGAGGACCCTCGAAAGCGCGGAGACTACCCCGCCGTTCTTCGCATGCGGAACGGGGCCGTGGCCACCTCGGGCAACTACGAGATCTACTTCGACCGGGAGAAGATGTTCCACCACATCGTGAGCCCCCGAACCGGTCTGTCCCCCGCCTCGAGCACCAGTGTGTCGGTTCGCACCGAGACGGCCATGGATGCGGATGCTCTCGCCACCGGGCTCTTCGTCCTGGATCCGGACGAAGGGCTGCGCCTGGTGGAATCGACCCCAGGGTGCGAGGCCATGATCATCGGGGCGGACAGGAAGCGTCTGACCTCCGGCGGCTGGAGGAGCTGAGCCAAATCGTCCGTTCCATACGAGCCAGGAGCTCTGGAAAGGTCCGAGGGGCGATCGCCGAGATGGCGACGCCCCTCATGCGTTCGGCCATGGCCTCCGCCACGCCCGGCTCGAGCAGGTCCGCCTTGTTCAGGATGAGCAGCGAGGGGATCCGGTCCAGGTTCAGGTCCCGCAGAACGCGGTCCACGGTCTCCATCTGCTCCTCCATGCGCGGGCTGCTCGCGTCCACCACGTGCAGGAGGAGGTCGGCGCCGTGCAACTCCTCCAGGGTCGCGGCGAACGCATCCATGAGGTCCTCGGGGAGGTCCCGAATGAACCCCACCGTGTCCGTGATGATGGCCTCCCGCTCCCGTGGAAACCGCAGCCTGCGGCTGCTCGGATCCAGGGTGGCGAAGAGCCGGTTTTGGACGGCAACCCTGCTGTGGGTAAGGGCATTGAGCAGCGTGGACTTGCCCGCGTTCGTGTAGCCGACGATGGAGATCACCGGAAGCCCCTGCTCCTCCCTGAGCCTTCTTCGCCCCTCCCTCTGGCGTTTGATCTGCTTCAGCTCACGGTTCAACCGGGCGATCCGCTCCCGGACCCGCCTGCGGTTGATCTCCAGCTTGGTCTCGCCGGGCCCCCGGCCGCCGATGCCCCCGGTAAGCCTGGACATGGCCGTGTTCTTGGTGGCCAGTCGGGGGAGGAGATACTTGAGCTGGGCGAGCTCCACCTGAATCTTGCCCTCCCGGGTCACGGCCCGCCGGGCGAAGATGTCCAGAATGAGCTGGCTGCGGTCGATGATGCGGAGGTCGGTGGCGTCCGTGAGGCTCTTGATCTGGGCGGGGGTCAGCTCGTTGTCGAAGATGACGAGATTCGATCCGGTCTGGAGGCATCGGAGCACGATCTCGCTGAGCTTGCCCTTTCCCATCAGGAAACGGGGATTGGGCCGCTTCACCTGCTGAACCACCACGTCGCGGACCTCCACCTCGCTGGACCGGGCCAACTCCTCGAGCTCCTGGAGCGACTCCCGTGCGGTTCTCGGCGGTCCCTGCACCACCCCCACCAGCACGGCCCCCTCCCCGGCGCTCAGGGCCCGGCCCCCTCGTCCCGCCCGGGCAAGCTCCTCCTCCAGGGACTGGATCAGGGACAGGCAGTCCATGTCCACCCGGCCTGTGTCCGGGTAGGTGCTCACCTGCCAACCTTCCCCGTCCACGTTTCGGGGCAGAATGTGGGCCACGGACAGGGCCCCGGGGATCCCGCGGTCATCCACCCCCATGGAGACCATGAGGTCCAGTCCCAGGAGCACCAGGTCGGTGAGGTCCTCCCGGCTGAGGGGTTCCCCGTTCAAGTGGGTGTGGACGCACCGAAGGCCCTTGAGACGGCCCGAGCCCAGACGCACGCGCCCCAGGTCGGGAATGGTGATGTGGGCGCGATCCCCGACCACCACGAAGGCAACCCGGCCCTTGCGCGTGATCAGCAGGGCAACCTGCCTCTGGATGTCTCTCGAAACATCGGCGAGCCGCCTGGCGAGCTCGGGGGGAAGGACCTCTCTGTCGGGGATCTTGCTGCGGTAGAGCCGCTGGAGTCGTTTGATCTGGCCGGCCCGAAGGCCGGCGGTTTTTCCGTACACTCGATCGATGGCTCACATTCCTTGTCGGTGCGGTTCGGAGGACGACACGGCCGTGCCCGGCACTGGCGCCTCCACGGAACAGGAGGTCAGAGCTCCTCCGAGATGTGGCTTCGGAACCGGGTGCACTCCTTCTCGAAGGTCAGCTTGAAGTAACCGGTGGGGCCGTTACGCTGCTTGGCCAGAATGATCTCTGCTAGGTTCCGGTTTTCTTCCGAGGCGGGATGATAGACCTCGTCTCGGTAGATGAACGCAACCAGATCCGCATCCTGCTCGATGGCCCCGCTCTCTCGAAGGTCCGAGAGCTGGGGTCGTTTGTTGGGTCGATCCTCCACCTTGCGGTTGAGCTGGGAGAGTGCGAGCACCGGGACGTCGAGGTCCTTGGCCAGGGCCTTGAGGTAGCGGGAGATCTCCGAGATCTCCAGCTGCCTGGACTCGGCGCTTCGTCTTCCCTGAACGAGCTGGATGTAGTCCACGATGACCATGCAGAGATCGGTTTTCTTGATCAGCCGGCGGCAGCGCGCCTTCATGTCCAGCACGCTCATCCCCGAGGTGTCGTCGATGTAGATGGGCAGCTCGGAGAGCTGGTTCGCCGCCTCGGTGAGCCGGGCCCAGTCCCGGTCCGTGAGGTGGCCGGTGCGAAGCTTGGAGGCGTTGATGCCCGCGGTCAGGCCCAGAAGGCGCAGGCCCAGGTGGAGTTTGCTCATCTCCAGGCTGAACACCGCCACGCCCTTGCCGGTTTTCACCGCTGCATTGTACCCGATGTTCAGGGCCAGGGCCGTCTTGCCCATGCTGGGGCGGGCCGCCACAATGATCAGGTCCGACGGCTGGAGCCCGGCGGTCAGACGATCGAAGTCCTCGAACCCCGAGGGGATGCCGGTGATGAAGCCGTCCGACTCGGAGACGCTCTCCAGCTTCCGGAAGCTGTCCTTGATGACCGTCTCCATGGGGGAGAGCCCTTCGCCCGCCTTCTCCTCGGCGATGTCGAAGATGAGCTGCTCGGCCATGTCCAGGAGGTCGTCCGAGCGGTCCCAGTGCTGAAAGCAGGAGTCCGAGATCACGGAGCAATGGCTGATGAGCCGCCTCCGGATGGAGAGGTCCCGGACGATCTGCGCGTGGTGGACGATCCCCGCGGACGTGGACACCGAATCGGCCAGGCTCGCCAGGTACTCGGGACCGCCGGCCTTGGCCAGCAGACTCCGATTGTCCAGGTGCTGGGCCAGGGTGATGAGATCCACCGGCTCGCTGTTGTTGTAGAGCCCCGCCATGCCGGCGAAGAGATGGCCGTGGGCCTCCCGGTAGAAATCCTCCTCCGAGAGAATGTCCATGACCTGGTTCATGGCGTCGTTGTTGACGAGAATCCCGCCGAGGATGGCCTGCTCCGCCTGGAGGTTGTGAGGGGCGACCTTCAGGGGGGTCTGCACTCTGTTTTCTTCGGGTCTGGCCATGTTCGCCCCGGATCCCGGACACCGTGTCACGGACCTTGGAAGGCGTGAAAAAGCGCGTCCGGCCCTTTCAGGCGCCGGCCTCCTCCGGCGAAACCACCACTTTGACCTGACCGGTCACATCCTGGTAGATCTTCACGGGGACCTCGTACTCCCCCACAGCCTTGATGGGCTTGTCCAGGAGGATCTTCCTCCGATCCAGGATCACACCCTGCTTCTCGATCTCCTCGGCCAGGTCCATGCTGGTTACGGAGCCGTAGAGCTTGCCCTCCTCACCGGCCTTCTGGCTGATGGCCAGGGTCATGCCCTCGAGCCGGTCCTTGAGCTGCTCGGCTTCCTCCCGGGCCCGCAGCTTCCGGGCCTCGATCTTCCGCTTCATCTGCTCGAACATCCTGATGTTCTGATCCGTGGCCTCGACGGCAAACCCTTTGGGAATGAGGTAGTTGCGGGCGTATCCCTTGGCGACGTCCACCACATCGCCCTCATAGCCCAGGTCCTCCATGTCGCTTTGCAGAATCACCTTCATAGCATTTGTCTCCCTCGTGGACGTCCAGACGGTTCCTGCGATGCGTGCCGCCGCCGCTCGGGAACCCTAGGCCCCTCGAGGGCCGCAGGCACGGACCCCGGAGTGCAGCCCGGTTCCAGGGACGAAAGCAAACGCGCTAATCGTTGGCAACCGCCTGGCGCTTGGATATCTTTCGAAAATCGATCCACTGATCGAACAACCCGGCCAGCGCCAGTCCGATCAGGAGGATCTGCTGCATCAGGATCAGGATGTAGGCCACGAAACGCAGAATCCGGGGAAACCGGAGCTTCTTCAAGTAGAACTGGAGGATCGCCAGGCCTTGAAAACCGTAGACCGAGGCGATCACCACCAGTGCGTTCACGGCCGCAAATTGTACATCGAGCCAGGGCAAAAAGAAAGCGAAACCCGCCCCGATGAACCACCAGACCAGCCGCTCCGGGGACCGCCAGCGCTCCAGGGGTTCGAACTCCGGAACCGGCAGCCCGCGCAACCCGAGCACCCGAAGGCTGACCAGCACGTTCAACCACACCACCACAGCGGCTCCCATCACCAGTAAGGAAGGGTACACCCGCTCGATGACGCCGGTGACCCGCTGACCGTACTCCCGAAAATGCGCAACCCCTTCCGGACCCAGTCCCGAAGCCTCGTAGGATTGAATGGTCTGGTTCAGGTTGCCCCGGAAGTACTCCAGGATGATGCTCCAAGGCGTCTTTCCGCTCTGGGAGCCGACCACCAGCAGAAATGCGAATCCCAAGACCACCAGGGAAATCGTCCCCAGGAGCACCGTTCGTCCGATCCCGGTCCGGCGGCGGTAGAGCTCGGCGAGGACCAGGCCCAGGACGCCCAGCTCCAGGCAGAGAAACACGGCGCCGGGGATCCCCGCGAGGTACAGGGTGACGAAGGCGATCCCGAAGGCTGCGGCCGCCGTCTTGGTCCCTTCGATGCGCCCCAGCTTGACAGAGTACAGGAGAAAAGGCTGCGGAATCATGAGGCCGGGCACAACCCCGACAACCGGGAGAAACTGGGACAACAGGAGGAGGAGCAGGGTCGCCCCGGCACACCCAAGCACATCCGCTGGTTTCATGGGTTCCTCGAGCCGGCTTTCCTCGAGAGCAAGCGACCGCGGTGCCCTGAACCCCCCGCGGCCGGACTCCGTCCCTGGGCCGCTCTGGATTGAAAACGCAGCAATGCCCGGATGGGCATCACCTCACGGTGGACGTGGTGTACGGAAGCAGGGCGATGCTCCTCGCCCTCTTGATCGCCACCGTCAGCATCCGCTGGTGCTTGGCGCAGTTTCCCGAGATGCGGCGCGGGATGATCTTTCCCCGTTCCGTGGTGAAGTACCTCAGGGTCTTCGGATCCTTGTAGTCGATGGCCAGGCTGCTGTCCGCGCAGAAGCGGCAGACCTTCCGGCGGTGAAAGGGCGGCCGGCGCCCCCGAAAATCTCTACTAGCCATTGGATTCCCCCTCTGTCGATTCGGTGTCTCCGGTTTCGGCCTCCTGCGCTTTTTCGGCTACCTCTTCGCCGGCGGAAGCATGCTTCTCCTGCACCTCCCGCTCCTGCTGCAGCAGGGCCTCCGGGTCCGCCTTGTCCTCCAGCTTGACGGTCATGGATTTCAGAATGCGGTCGTCCAGCTTGAGGATCCGTTCGAGCTCGGCGCTCGTGCCGGCGTCTCCGCAGTAGTTGACCAAGATGTAGGAACCCCTCTCCTTTTTCTGGATCGGGTAGGCCAACCGCTGCTTCCCCCACTCCTGGACCTTGACAACGACCCCCTTCTGCTTTTCAATGACCTCACGGGACCTGGCGAGCGCGGCCTGGTAATCCTCGTCGTTCAGATCGGGGTTGACGATGAAGATGGTCTCGTAATACCTCATGATCGGTCTCCTTTCGGGCGATTTCCCTCTCGGGAATGTTCAGGCTCCGTTCCCGGGCTCGATGCCGAGGCCTCGAGGGAACGGAGCAAGGAGATAAGAAAGTAAAACATGCTTATATATCAGCCTCCTCACACCCCGTCAAGGAAAAACCGCCATGTGGCACCATGAGCTCGCAGCCGCCCGGAAGGCCGCGCGCACGGCCGGGGACATCCTCCTCCGCATGTCGGAGCGGTCGAACCGGATCGAGAAGAAAGGGGCCATCGACCTGGTCACCGAGGCGGACTTTCGCTCCGAAGAGGCCGTCTTCGACCTGCTCGGCCGGCGATTTCCAGAGGACGCCGTCCTTTCCGAGGAGTCTGCGGCCCGACCCGGCTCATCCGGACGCACCTGGATCGTGGATCCCCTGGACGGCACCGTGAACTTCGCCCACGGGTATCCCTGCTGGACCGTGTCCATCGCCCTTCAAACCGGGGAGGGCCTCGTTGTCGGCGTGATCGCGGACCCGATTCGCGGCGAGCGGTTCGAGGCGGTTCGTGGGGAAGGGGCCTTTCTCAACGGCACGCGCCTGTCGGTCTCCCCGGTCCGGGAGCTCGACGACGCACTCCTCTGCACCGGGTTTCCCTATGACATCCGCGAAGCACCCGACCGGGTCCTGGGGCTCTTTCGAGCCCTGATCCTTCGTTCCCAGGGGCTTCGGCGGCCCGGTTCCGCGGCCCTGGACCTCTGCTACGTGGCCGCGGGCCGGGCGGACGGGTTCTGGGAGGAGAGGCTCCACCCGTGGGACACGGCCGCGGGTGTCCTGCTGGTTCAGGAGGCCGGAGGCGTGGTGTCCACGTTCGAAGGGGCCCCTTACACCCCCGGCGACGGGAGCATCGTCGCCGGCAATCCTTTCGTTCACCGGGCCATGGTCGAGGTCATCGCATCTGAGCTCGAAGCCGCCTCCCCGCGTGCTTCCCGATAGGCCTTCGAGGCCTCCTTCTGGAACGCCTGCTCTCTTCCACGATACCGGGGCGAGAAGTGGAACAGGGAGAAGGCCCGGGCGCGGGCCCGGCCGGCCAGCGCTCCGGCCTGGGCCGCGGTGAGATGCTGCTTTTCGCGGGCCAGGTCCTCCTCCTTCGACAGAAAGGCGGCCTCGATGAACAGGTGATCCGCCTCCTCGGCCAGGGCCACGATGCGGGCCGCGTTGTCCTCGGTGGCCCCCGCGTCCGTCACATACGCGATGCGCTTGCCCGGTGAGATGCGGGCGACCCTCCGGGTGAGGCGTCCCAGCTCGAATCGCTGGACCCGCGTCACACCGCTCCCCTCGTCCCAGGTGACCTCGAACGGGCTCTCCGGGTCCCGTTCCTCGTAGAGCGCCGCCTTGAACCGGTCGATCCAGGGCCCCACCGGCAGGCCCAGGTCCTCGAGCGCCGCCTTGTCGATGTTCACGTGGAACCGCTCCACCAGGGCGAAGGCCAGGCAGGGGGTGTGGTGATCGAGGAGCGCTGCGTCCACGTGAAAACGGGGCTCCTCCAGCAGCCGGCCGCCAAAGGCCACCCGGCGGGTTTCACCGACGGCCCGAAACCGCCTTCGAGAGGTGTAGATGCGGGTGGCGAGGCACTCGGGCCTCACCTCGGTGACGCACAGCCGAAGCTCGGTCTCGTACCCCTCCACCAGGTTCCAGGTGTAGCCGGCGAGCTTCCCCTCCACCCGCGCGAAAAAGTCCGCAGGGCCGTAGAGGTGGAGGGTGCGCCTCCGCCCCAGGAGCAGGCGCAGCATGGCGTCGAACCCGACGAAATGGTCCATGTGGGCGTGGGAGACGAACGCGTGGGTCACCGAGAGCATCTCCCGGGAGGAGAGCGGCGAAAGATCGCCCAGATCGAAGAGCAGGGCCCGCCGCTCGAAGTGAAAGGGCAGGTAGAGCCCCGGATCCTCGAACACACCGTGAATCAATCGTGGGCGGAACGCGGGTCGCATGGCCGGGCTCGTGGCGGCCGGGCTCGGCGGCCCGGCTGAAGCGTTGACAAATCGTGGGTTTCGTGAGAATGTTCCTGCACTTCCCCCTGTAGCTCCGCCGGCCTGCGGGTCCCTGGAGGCAAGAACATGACGCTCACCAAAAAGGACCTCGCGAACGCCGTGATCGAGCACGTCCACTTCAAGCCCCGCAAAAAACGAAAAGGCCAGCAGCAGTTCCTCTTTCCGGAGCTCGATTATACGCCTCTGTCCCGAAAGCGCGCAACCCAGCTCGTGAACACCACCCTGGAGATCGTCAAGCACGCGCTCGAGCGGGGAGACGACGTGCGCATCTACGGGTTCGGATCCTTTCGCTCCCGGTTCAAGTGGGCGCGCGCAGGCCGGAACCCTCAGACCGGTGAGCCCATCGTGATCAGCTCCCGGCGCTCCATTTCCTTTCGAACCTTCTCGCGGCTCAAACGCCGGCTCAACCCCGACCGCACGCCTGAGATCCAAGATTGACTTACCCATGATGACCTCGCAAGAAGTCGACATCTCTCGCCAAGCCGCAAAGATCGCAACCTGGAAGTGATGAGAGGGGCCGGCCCCCTTGACACGGCCCCCTGCCGTGATATTGGATGGATCTCGAAAGCCGCCCCGGTGTGCGCCGGAACGATGCGTCCATCCCGTACGCGTGGGTTCACCGCCGCGAGGAAGGCGCGTCCGGTGCATTCGCTGGTTGGAGTTTCGATTCTTCTATGGTCGTACTCGGGCTCGGCGAAGCGGTACTCGCACTCGGGTTTTTTTACTCGCAGCGATATGGAGTCGTCGAGTACGAGTGCCGTCCCTATCGGGACTGAGCACGAGTACGAAGGAGATTACCACCATGATGCGCGACATCCGGCGAAGGAGGAAGCCGATGAAACCCAAGCCGTTCCCCGTGCCGGGCGGCCTGGCCGTCCTGTTCTTCGTGGTGCTGTCGACGGCGTTCATCTCGGGAGGGGGTTCAGCGTTGGGCGAGGCCGTGGAACCTGCTTCCGCTCCGAGCCCCATCGCCGTGGCCCCGGAGTTTTCCGGCGTGGTCGTCCCTCGAGGAGAAGAGGTCCGCATGGACCTGATCCTGGAAAACCGGGGGCCTGTTCCGGAAACCATCCTGGTGTCCCTTCCCGAGGTGCCCGAGGGGTGGAAGGCCCGGATCAAGACCTACGACTATGAGGTCACCGGCGCGCGGGTGGCGGCGGAGGAGAGCCGGAATCTGACCCTGGAGGCCGTGCCGGACGAAGACCTTCCTGCGGGGGAGTACGTTTTTCCCATCGAGGCCCGAACCGAGGGCGGCGCCCACGCCGTCTCGAGCCGGCTCCGGGTGACCGTCCAGCCGCGGGAGGTCGAGGATTCGAGCCGCGACATCACCCTGTCCACCTCCTATCCCGTGCTCCAGGGTCCCACAGACGCCGAGTTCGAGTTCTCCCTGGACGTGGAGAACGGCTTGGACAAGGACACCACGTACAACCTGAGCGCTCAGGGACCGAAGAACTGGGAGATCCGCTTCAAACCCGCCTACGAGGAGAAGTTCATCTCCAGCCTTCGCATCAAGGCCGGGCAGAGCCGCAGCATGGGTGTGGAGGTCAAGCCCGACCCGGCGGCCGAACCCGGGCGGTACCCCGTCGTGGTCAAGGTGAGCTCGGACCGGGCCCAGGCCTCGGCCGAGCTCGTCGTAGCGCTCACCGGGACCCACGAGATCCGTGTGGGCACGGCGGACGGCCTCCTCTCCCTGAGCGCCGACCAGGGAAAGACGGCCACCCTCTCCTTCTTCGTGGAGAACGCCGGCTCGGCGGCGCAGCGCAACCTGCGCTTCCTCTCCTTCAAGCCCGAGAACTGGGAGGTGACCTTCGAGCCCGAGGCCGTCGATTCCCTCGCCCCGGGGGACGTCCGCCAGGTGGAGGTGAAGGTGACCCCGTCCGAGCAGGCCCTGGTGGGGGACTACTCCGTGAGCCTCTCGGTCCGGGGGGAGAAGGTCTCCGACAACCTGGAGCTGCGGGTCACGGTCAAGGCCTCCACCGCGTGGGGATGGATCGGCATCGGCATCATCCTGCTGGTGATCGCCGGTCTGGTGTTCCTCTTCGTTCGCGTGGGAAGACGATGAAGGAAGCCGCACATGTCATCGAGACCGAAGGGCTGTCCAAGGACTACGGGCGGCTTCGGGCGGTGGATCAGCTGGCCCTCCGCATTCGGGAAGGCGAGGTGTACGGTTTTCTCGGGCCCAACGGCGCGGGCAAGAGCACCACGCTCCTCCTGCTCCTCGGGCTGACCCAACCGTCCGAGGGCCGCGCGCGGGTCTGCGGGCTGGACCCGACGCGCGACGCCCGGAGAATCAAGGAGCAGATCGGGTACCTGCCGGAGAACGTGGGCTACTACCCGGAGCTGACCGCCGAGGAAAGCCTTGATTACATCGCCGGCCTCAACGGCATCCCCGCCCGGGAGGCGCAGCGAAGGACCGGGGAGGCCCTGGAGACCGTCGGCCTGGCCGATCACGGCATTCGGGGGAAAAAGGTCGGGGACTTCTCTCGGGGCATGAAGCAGCGCCTGGGCATCGCCGAGGTGCTCGTCAAGGACCCGAAGGTGCTGTTCCTGGACGAGCCCACCCTGGGCCTGGATCCCGACGGCGCCCGCAGGATCGTGGACCTGATCCAGAGGCTGAACCGGGAGCGGGGCATCACGGTGCTCCTCTCCTCCCACCAGCTGGAGCACGTGCAGCGCATCTCCGACCGGGTGGGCATGATGGTCCGCGGTCGCCTGGCGGTGGAAGGGTCCATGGACGACCTGGCCCGGGAACGGCTCGGGGTCGAGGGGGAAAGCCTTCTGCTCGAGGACATCTACATGAAGTACTTCGAAGAGGGTGGGTCATGAACGGCGTGCTGGCAGTGTACAGAAAGGAGCTCTCCGACCACTTCAGCAGCTGCCGCTTCGTGATGCTCTTTGCCCTGATCGCCATGGTCAGCTTCATCACCGCCTACATGGCGGGCGTAAGCCTCCGGGAGAACCTGGAGGGGGTCGCCAAGCCCCGGTTCGTCTTCCTCCTGCTCTTCAACACCACCGGGGCCCTCTTCTCGGTGGTGCAGTTCACGGCCTTCTTCGGACCGCTCGTGGGGCTGGTCCTCGGGTTCGACGCCGTCAACCGGGAGCGTTCCCAGGGGACCCTCATCAAGCTGCTGACCCAGCCCGTGTTTCGGGACGCCGTGATCAACGGCAAGTTCCTCGCCGGGGTCACCACCATCGCGGTCATGCTCACGAGCATCGTCCTCGTGGTCTCCGGGCTCGGCCTCACCCTGCTGGGCATCGTGCCCGGGCTCGAGGAGATCCTGCGGCTCATCCTCTATCTGGTGATCAGCATCGTCTACATCTCCTTCTGGCTGGGCATCGCCATGCTCTTCTCGGTGCTCTTCCGGAGCATCCCCACCTCGGCCCTGGCCTCGGCGGCCCTGTGGATCTTTCTCTCCTTCTTCGTGTCCATGGGGGCGGACGCCCTGGCCAACGCCCTGGCCCCGGTGAACCGGGCCCAGGGGGCCACGCGCGAGGCTCTGCTTCGAAACGCCCGCATTCAGGAACGGGTGGGGCTCTTCTCTCCCATGACCCTCTACGCCAAGGCCTCGGCCACCCTCATCGACCCGCTGCAGAACACCACCCGGTCCGTGGTGCTCATGGGACCGCGGGAGCGGATCTCGGCCCGCCGCTTCCAGAGCCCCCTTCCCCTGGGGCAGAGCGTGCTGGTGGTCTACCCCCACCTGGTGGCCCTGGTGGGCATGACCCTCGTCTGCTTTGCGGTCTCCTACTCGGTCTTCATGGTGCAGGAGATCCGGTGAGCGCAGACCAACAGGCAACCTTTCACCCGCCAAGACAAGGAGGAGGAGCGTCATGAGCGATCGTGTCCGCATCTACGGAAAGTCCGGATGACCTTACACCACCCGGGCCCGTGAGGCCTATCCAGGTCATGAGTACTTGGATGTCAAGAAAGACAGGGAGGTCCTGGAGGAGATGCTGGCCCTGTCCAAGGGCAAACGCAAGGTCCCGGTGATCGTGGACGGAAGCAGGGTCTCCGTCGGATACCACGGAACCTGAGGAGTCTGATCCGGGACCGGTCCGGTCCCCTGAGCAATCAAGGAAGCCGCGCCCGAGACCGGGCGCGGCCTCCCGCGTCATCAACGGAAGACGACCTCGTCCCCTTCCACGTCCACAGTCACGTCGTCCCCCTCCTGGACCGCACCTTCCAGGATCTTCACGGCCAGGGGGTCCTGGATCATGTGCTGGATGGTCCGCTTGAGCGGCCGCGCCCCGTAGACCGGGTCGAAGCCCGTCCGGGCGATGAAGGCCTTGGCCTCGTCCGTGAGGGACAGGGTGATCTTGCTGGCGGCCAGCCGCTTCTCCAGCCGGGCCACCTGGATGTCGACGATCTTCTTGATCTCCTCGACGCCGAGGGCGTTGAAGATGATGATGTCGTCGATCCGGTTGAGGAACTCCGGCCGGAACGTGCTTCGAAGGGCGTCCAAGACCCGCTTCTCCACCTCGTCCCGGTCTCTTTCCCCCATCTCCTGGATCCACTGGCTCCCCACGTTGGAGGTCATGATGAGAACCGTGTTCTTGAAGTCCACGGTGCGGCCCTTGCCGTCGGTCATGCGACCGTCGTCCAGGATCTGGAGCAGGGCGTTGAACACGTCCGGATGGGCCTTTTCGATCTCGTCGAAGAGCACCACGGAGTAAGGGTGCCTGCGGACCGCCTCGGTGAGGTAGCCGCCCTCCTCGTACCCCACATAGCCCGGAGGGGCTCCGATCAGCCGCGCCACCGAGTGCCGCTCCATGTACTCGGACATGTCGATGCGGATCATGAACTGCTCGTCGTCGAACAGGAACTGGGCGAGGGCCCGGGCCAGCTCGGTCTTGCCCACGCCGGTGGGCCCCATGAAGATGAAGGACCCCACGGGGCGATTCGGGTCCTGGAGGCCCGAGCGGGCCCGCCGGACCGCGTTGGAGACCGCCATGATCCCCTGCTGCTGGCCCACCACGCGCCGGGCGAGGCGATCCTCCATCTGGAGCAGCTTTTCCCGCTCCCCTTCCATGAGCCGGGCCACGGGGATGCCGGTCCACTTGGCCACGGTCTCGGCGATGTCCTCGGAGTCCACCTCCTCTTTGAGCATCTTGGACTCGCTCTGGAGCTCCACCAGCCGCTGATTCTCCTCCTCGAGCTGCTTCTCGAGATCGATCAGGGTGCCGTACTTGAGCTCCGCGGCCCGGGACAGGTCCCCCTGCCGCTCGGCCATCTGGGCCTCGGCCCGCGTGGACTCCAGCCGCTCCTTGATCTCCCGAATCCGCATGATGGCGCCCTTTTCCTGCTCCCAGCGGGCGTTCATCTCCGAGGTCTCGTCCCGCAGCTGCTTCAGCTCCTGCTCCAGCTTCTGGAGCCGCTCCTTGGAGGCCTTGTCCTTCTCCTTCTTCAAGGCCTCCTTCTCGATCTCCAGCTGGGTGATCTTTCGCTGCACCTGGTCGATCTCCGCCGGCATGCTGTCGATCTCGATCCGCAGCCTGGAGGTGGCCTCGTCGATGAGGTCGATGGCCTTGTCCGGCAGGAAGCGGTCCGTGATGTAGC
>CAYYVD010000074.1:0-16810 GCA_964475045.1 uncultured Desulfobacterales bacterium
TTGTCACCTTATTCCTGGTATGAGGGGGAAACGTCCATGCGTACGATGTTCAAGTCGTTGTTTTACAAATCTCCCTTCGGGAACCTGAAGCGCCACGCCGACAGGGTGAGCGAGTGCGCGCAGGTGTTCTACAAGGCGGTCAAGTGCCATCTGGACAAGCAGTGCGACATGTTCGACGACCTCACGGATCAGGTGGCCGTGGTGGAGTCCGAGGCGGACGCCATCAAACGCAACATCCGCGGACACCTGCCCAAAGGCATCCTCATGCCGGTGGACAAGTTTCAGTTCTTCATGTACCTGCGCGAGCAGGACAAGGTGGTGGACGCGGTGGAGGAATCCCTCTACTGGCTGTCCTACCGGCCCCAGGGGCTCGAGGACGAGGTGGGCGAAGACATGCTGTTTCTCGTGGAAAAGGTGATACCCGCCATCCAGAGCCTGTCCCCGCTCGTGGAAAAGGCGGCCGAGTTCTTCAAGTCCCCGTCCGAAGCCCTGCGGGGGGAGATCAAGTCCATCATTCGGGACGTCCGGCAGGCCGAGCACGAGGCCGATCATCTGGAGCGGGAGCTGATGCACAGGATTTTCACCTCGGTGAAGGACCCCCTGGCGGTGTTTCACCTCATTCGCCTGGTGGAGACCATCGGGTCCATTGCGGATCACGCCCAGAACGCCTCGGACATGATGCGGGCCATGATCGCCGAGTAACGCCGTTGCCCGAAGGTGCGCCGGTCGGCTTGGGCTGTTCCGGTTACTCGGAGGGTCCTCCGACCCCGGGGCTTGCCAGGCGGACGGTAAAGGTGCTTCCCTCTCCGGGCGTGCTCTCCACCTCCACACGCCCCCCGTGCATCTGCACCACGTGCTTGACGATGGCCAGCCCCAGCCCGGTCCCCCCGAGCTTGCGGCTCCGGGACCGGTCCACCCGGTAGAACCGCTCGAAGATGCGCTCCAGGTGCTCCGCCGGGATGCCCGAACCCCGGTCCCGGACCCGGACCACGATCTCGCGGCCGGTGCGCTCCGCGGACACGCGGACCTCGCCCCCTTCCGGGTCGTATTTGACGGCGTTTTCCAGGAGGTTCACAAAGGCCTGCTCCAGCAGGACCGGGTTCATGGGAACCACGAGGTCCTCGGGGCAGATGATGCGAAAGCGCTCCTCCGGACACCCGGCCTTCTCCATCACGATCTGGGCCGCCCCTTGAAGAATGCGTGCCAGGGAGCCGGGCTCGAGATCCGCCCCCTCGCGTCGCGCCTCCTCGTCCTCGATGCGGGACAGGCTCAGCAGGTCCTCGAGCAGGATTTCCAGGCGCTCCACGTGGCGGGCGATGATCTCCAGGAACCGCCGTGCGTCGGCCGGGTCCGCCTCGGCCTCCGTGTCCCGCAGGGTCTCCACGAACCCCTTGATGGCCGTGATGGGGGTCTTGATCTCGTGGCTCACATTGGCCACGAAATCCCGACGGATGTTCTCGAGCTGCCTCAGCCGGGTGATGTCGTTCAGCACGATCAAGGAGCCCATGCGGGCGCCCCGCTCGTCCCGAAGTCCGGTCCCGTGGGCCCGGACGTGCCGGTCGCCTTCCACGTAGAGGGTCAGATCCCGCTCCACGAGGGCGTCGGTGGTGAGGGTTTCGGCCACGAAACGCTGAAGCTCCGTGTTGCGGGACACCTCCTGAATGCTCTGGTGCCGCGCCTCGACCGGGCTGCACCCGAGCATGCGGGCGGCGGCCTGGTTCACTCGAATCACGCGCTCTTCCTGGTCCAGCGCGATCACTCCCTCCACCATGCTCGAGAGCACGGCCTCCAGACGGTTCCGTTGCCGCCGGAGGTCCCGAAGACGTGCGTCCAGCTCGGTGGCCATCTGGTTGAGGGCCACGGCCAGGGCGCCCGTCTCCTCGGAGTCGGGAACGGGAAGCCGGAAGTCCAGGTCGCCGGAGGCGAACCGCTCCGCGCCCTCCTTCATGATCTCCAGGGGGCGGGACCGGCGTCTGGAGATCCAGAGGCTCAGGACCGCCGCCAGCACGGCGACGAGCAGACCGCCGAACACCACCCGGGTGGTGATGCTCCCGATGGTGCGGTCGATGGGGGTGAAGGGCACCGAGGTCCGAAGCACGCCGATGAGCCCGCTCTCGTGCTCGAGCGCAACGCCCACGTACATCATGTCCTGGTCCAGCGTCCGGCTGTACCGGGTCGACACTCCCACCTCCCCGCGCATGGCCCGGGAGACCTCCACGCGGCCCGCATGGCTGTCCATGGAGGACGGGTCCTCGTGGGTGTCCCCGACAACCCGCCCGGACGGCAGGACCACCGTCACGCGGGTGGACGATCTACGCCCGATCTCCTTGGCCAGCCGGTCGATCCGGTCGTAGGCCCCTTCCAGCAGGTAGGCGGTGAACTGGCTTTCGAGGATGCGGGCGCGGGCCAGCAGGTCCTCGGCATATTGCTCGTGAAGGAAGCGGTCGAAGGTGCGCGCGGAGAACCAGGTGGCGGCGCCGAGGGACAGCACGATGACAAGGAGGTAAGAGGCGAACAGCTGCCTGAGGAGTCTCGGTTTACGGGGCACGGGACGTTTACTCCCTGAACCGGTAGCCGACTCCGCGAACCGTCTCCACGTAGGCTCCGGCCTCGCCGAGCTTGCGGCGGAGCCCGACGATCTGCACGTCCACGGATCGGTCCGTAACCGGGTAATCGTCGCCCCGCACTGCATCCACGATCTGGGACCGGGTGAATACCCATCCGGGCCGCCGGGCCAGGTAGGCCAGGATGCCGAACTCGGTGTACGTGAGGCTGACGGGTTTCCGGTCCACCAACACCTCGCGGCGGCCCGGGTGAATGACGAGGTTGTGCCGGCGGATCACGGCCTTTTCGTCCGGCCCCTGATCGAGTCGCCCGCCGCGCCGGAGGATCGCCTTGACCCTTGCGATCAGTACCCGGGGGCTGAAGGGCTTGGTGACGTAGTCGTCCGCGCCGAGCTCCAGGCCGGTGACCACGTCCGCTTCCTCGCCCTTGGCGGTGAGCATGATGATCGGAAGGTCCTGCAGGGACGCGTCCGCTTTCAAGAGGCGGGCCGCCTCCAGGCCGTCGATCCCCGGTAGCATGAGATCCAGGATCAACAGATCGGGCTTGGCCGACCGTACGGCCTTGATCGCTCTTTCCCCGGTCTCGGCGCAGGTGACCCGGTATCCCTCCCGCCCCAGGTGGAAGCGGACGAGCTCCAGGATGTCCTCCTCATCATCGACTACCAGAATCTGTTCCTTGCTCATGGTGCTTCGCCTGATGTGTGTTTCGTCTTCTCTCGCGGGAATGCGGCGGCCGCCCTACGAACGGGAAGCGGCTGAAAGGGCCGCTTAAAAAAATACAACATTGAGTCGCCTGTGTCAGCAAAGGATGTGATTCGTGTGAGATTTTGATTGGGGATCCGGTTTGCGTCCCACGTGCAGGTAGGCGACACCGCAGGTGAGGGGGTGCACCTCCACCCGCTCGAGACCCGCTTCCCGCAGGAGCCCGGCCAGGACGTCGGGAGCGGGAAAGCCCATGATGGAGTCGGCCAGGTACCGGTAAGCGCCGGGGTTGGGCGAGAACCACCGGGCCACACCGGGAAGCAGCCGGTTCAGGTACACCGTGTAGATCGGGCGAAGGACCGGTGCTCGAGGCAGGGACATCTCCAGGACCAGGACCAGGCCGCCGGGAACCACGACCCGGGCCATCTCCCGCAGGGCCGCCTCACGCTCCGGCATGTTGCGGATGCCGAAGGCCACTGCGGCCGCATCGAAACAACCGTCTTCAAAGGGCAGCCCGAGGGCGTCGGCCTCGATGAGACGGACCCTCGAGGACAACCCGTGCCGCTGGATCTTGGACCTTCCCCGGGACATCATCTCCGGCACCAGGTCCGCTGCGACCACTCGAATGCCCGGGTGCTTCAGCGCGGCCTCGATGGCGAGATCGCAGGTCCCCGTGGCCACGTCCAGCAGGCGGCCGGTTCGAGCGAAGTGCATTCGGGACGCGGTCCGCCGGCGCCAGGCCACGTCCCGCCTCAGGCTCAGCACATGGTTCAGGAAATCGTAGCACCCCGTGACCGTCGAGAACATGCTCCGGACCATGTGCAGGTGCTCAGGGTCGGTTCGGCGGGTTGGGTGTGGATGCCGCGGATCGAGTGGGTCGCTCATGACGGTTTCGCACCGGTCGAAGGGGTCGAAGCAACGGCATTATGGCGGGCGTGAAAGGGATGTTCAAGCCCTTTCGCACGTCATCATTCGGAGGGGAGGGGACTCAGTGCAGGCCTGCCTGAGAAGAGGACGCTTCACACCAGGTTCGGTATTGCCGCTTGAGACGAACCAGGTTGCCCGAGCAGGCCGGGCAGACCTCCCGCATGAAGCGGTGGGTGGTGAAATAGCGAGGGATGCCGCATCCGTCCTGCATGCGGCAATCGTCGCACGTGTGCCGAGCATCCCCGTGTGTGCATCCGAAGAGCCGGTTGCAGACCACGCACACGCGTCCCATGGTTCGTCCTCCACGTGGATTCCGTTCGCAGTGGGCCCAGGCCCTGAGGAACGTTAAAGCAAGAATGGGGCCGGATAGGACCCGAGCAGGATCGGTTCGGCGGAACGCCGCGACCGGCAGGTTTTCTCGGACGTCGGTGCGCGGCCGCGCCGTCCGGTCGAGGGCCTCGGGGGATCAACTTCCCGACCTCCGGCCGGGCGACCCGGCACATCCTGCCGGGTCGCGCCCCATCTCCTGCTGGCAGCGGACATGCCGGAGGTACCCCAAACACCAACAAAAGAAACAAGAAATGTCCCTTTTATCTTGACTTTTCAGATACCTCGAACTAGATTCCATCAAAAAACGGTTCTTCTGCCCGCGCTTTGTTCGACCTCCGCGGTCCCCGCGCCCCGGGAGACGGTTTGCGCGGCATCAGACGGCAGGCCTCTGCGCCACCCTTGATTCCCCCGTCCCGGGAGGCGGTCCTCTCCGTGCCGGACAGAGGGACGCGGCCGGGGCGAGCCCCATGCGGCGCGTTAGCCGGGCAGAGCGTCTCCCTGCCGGGCGGAGGCTGGAATGGACATGAGAAACCCTGGCGTGGAGCTCCGGCTCCACGAGGAGCGTGGCCTATGGCACTGACGAAGGCAGACTTGGTGGAGGCTCTTTCCGGGCAGGGATTCAAGCGCAAGGAAGCGGTCGAGCTGGTCGAAACCCTCCTGGAGATCATCAAGGGCACCCTGGCCCGGGGAGAGGATATCCTCCTGTCGGGGTTCGGAAAGTTCTGCGTGAAGCAGAAACGGACCCGGCGCGGCAGAAACCCTCAGAGCGGAGAGAACCTCCTCCTTCCCGAGAGGCGCGTGGTCACCTTCAAGTACTCCTCTGTGCTTCGCGACAAGATCAACCGGAACCGATCCTGACGCAGCCGCCGCCGGGCTCGACCACGGCGCCGCCCCTCATGGGGGGACCGGTGCCGTTTCGCGGCGCAAGGGGACGGGAGCCTTCTGCAGATGCGCAGGGCGGGGTTCAGTGCACCGGAGCCTTTCCGCAGCAGCTTCCCGGTCCGGCGCAGGAGGCGCGGTCCGGAGAGGTGCCGCAGCAGGCCGTGTCGCCGGGTCCCGGCATGGCATGGCGGGCCGACCCCGACAGCGAGGAGTGGGCGGAGAGTCGCCGTTTGACGTTTCCGCTTCCACAGGAACCACAGCGTACGTTCTCGTCTTCTGCGACGACCAGCACCTCGGTCGATCCACCGCAGTCCAGGCAAAGGTAGTCGTACAGGGGCATGGCGCTCCTCCGTGCTGGCCTTCCGTGAAGAGGCGTTCCACCGGCCCGCTCAGCTGGTTTGCGAGTACTCCCGAAGAGCCTTCTGCAGGGTCTTCACGGCCAGGCGGATGCAATGCTGCTTCTGGTCCGGGATCTCGATGAGCTCCCGGAAGACCTGTTGATCCTTCAGAGGAAATTCCGGATCGAAGGAACCGAGCCGAGGGCAGAGATGGTGACCGCCGCTTCTCAGAGCACCACGAGGTGGATGTCGAGGGCCTGGACGCTGTGGGTGAGCCCGCCGGCCGAGATGAAGTCCACGCCGCTGCGCGCCACTGCGGGCAGGGTGGACTCGGAGACGTTGCCGCTCGCCTCGAGCTCGATTCCGGGGGCGCGGGCGTTTCGAACGTGGACGCAAGCGGCCATGCGCTCCGGGGACATGTTGTCCAGCATGATGCGATCGGGGCCGGCGGCCAGGGCCTCCTGAAACTCGTCCTCGGTCTGGACCTCCACTTCGATGCGCAGACGGGAGCGGTTCTCCCGGGCCTTCCGGTAAGCGAGAGCCCTTTGCACTGCGGGGCCGGGCCCGCCGCAGGCGGCCACGTGGCTGTCCTTGATGAGGATCATGTCGTGGAGGCCGAAACGGTGGTTTCGACCGCCGCCGGCGAGAACGGCCTGCTTCTCGAGGACCCTCAGGCCGGGGGTGGTCTTTCGCGTGACCAGGACGACGGCTCGGGTCCCCTGAACCAGGGCGACGAACCGGGCCGTTCGGGTGGCCACGCCGCTCAAGCGCTGGAGGAAGTTCAGGGCCGTGCGCTCGCCGGCGAGAATCGGTCCGAGGGCTCCGGAGAGGCGGCAGATCTCGGTGCCCGGCTCGAGCCGGGCACCGTCCTCGAGGTGCACCCGCACGGCGAGGAGTGGGTCGAGCCGGGCAAAGAGCGGCGCCAGCACGGAGGTCCCGGCCAGGACGCCCGCTTCCTTGCTGCGGATGACGGCCTCGCCGGGGATGTCTTCCTCCAGCACGGCCGCCGATGTGACGTCTCCCCGGCGTCCCAGGTCCTCCTGCAGGGCCAGTTCGAGCAGGGCGTCCAGATCCGTCGGCTGGGTCGGCGTTTCCATGGGGCCTCGGGTGTGGAAGGTGGAAGGCTGAAAAACCGGGAACAGTATACCGATTCCGGCCCCCTCGCCGCAAGTGCCCATTCCCTCTGATTCCCCGTCGATTGACAAATGCCCGGGGGGACCGTATGGTGGCCCTGGTGTCCGTTGCGTCGATGCGGCCGCACAATTCCGGAAACCGGAGGGCTCATGTCGGAACCATCTCCCTTTCGAATGCCCCTTTCGAGTCCTTTTCGAAGAACGGCCCTGTGGGTGCTGTGGCTGCTGTTTCTGGCGGTGCCCTCGGCCTTCGGGGCGGAGGGTGGATTCCCCGAGCCCCGGGGGCTGGTCAACGACTACGCGAACGTGATTCCCCTGGAGCAGGAAAAGAGGATCGAGGGGTTGACCGGAGAGCTCTATCGAAAGACCGGGATTCCGGTGGTGGTGGTGGCCATGCCGGACATCGGGGGCGCCGAGTACAACGAGTACGCGAACCGGCTGTACGAGACCTGGGGCATCGGCAAGAAGGGCGAGGACAAGGGGGTCCTGCTCTTTGTGACGGTGAAGGAACGCAGGATGCGTATCGAGGTTGGCTACGGCGTCGAGGGGGTCCTTCCGGACGGGCTGGCCGGCGAGATCCGGGACCGGCACATGATTCCCTTTCTGAAAGAGGATCGGTACGGCGAAGGACTTCTGAACGGAGCCGCGGCCGTGGCCCGAATCCTGGCCGAAAGCGAGGGTGTGGAGCTCACCGGTCAGGTCCAGGCTCCATCGCAGACCGGCCGAAGCCGAAGGAGCGGAGGCGGCCTGCTCTCGTTCCTGCCCATCGTGCTGATCGTCCTGTTTCTGCTCCTTTCGTCCCGGCGCCGCGGCGGGTCCGGCGCCTGGCTGCTGCTGCCGCTTCTGCTGGGGGGCGGAAGAGGTCGAAGCAGCGGTTTCGGAGGAGGAGGCTTCGGGGGGTTCAGCGGCGGCTTCGGCGGCTTTGGAGGCGGCATGAGCGGCGGGGGCGGCGCAGGCGGAGGGTTCTGAGCGGGCCGGGGCCCAGCCCCCGGCAAGAGGTGTTCCCAACGGCAAGACCATCCCTGGAGCGGAGGATTCATGGCCAGATATCCGGAGAGACCCGAGGAGATCTTCGAACCGTTCATCGAGGACTACCGCAGCGTGTTCGAACGGGATCTCCTGAGCATCGCCCTTTACGGAAGCGCGGCAGGCGGCGACTACCGCCCGGGGCGCTCCGACCTGAACTTCCTGATCGTACTGACCGAGCAGGGCGTCGAGCACCTGGACCGGGCCTTCGACACGGTGGAGCGATGGCGGAAACAGCGGGTGGCGGTTCCCCTGTTCGTGACCGAGTCCTACATTCAGGGCTCCCTGGACGTCTTTCCCATCGAGTACCTCGACATGAAAAGGCGTCACATCCACGTCTACGGCCGGGACGTCCTGGGCAAGCTCTCCTTCCAGCCCGAGCACGTGCGGCTCCAGTGCGAGCGGGAACTCAAGGGCAAGCTCCTCCTGCTTCGGGGGGGGTTGCTGGAGACGGGTGGAAGGAAGCGGGCGCTCAAGGCCCTGGTGGCGGAGTCCCTTCCGGCCTTTGTGGCCCTGTTCGAGGCCCTGCTCTTTCTCGAGGGCCTGGAGATCCCGTCTGCCAAGCGGGAGGTGCTTCAGGCCGGGTGCGAGGCCTTCGGCCTGGACGCCGGCGTGTTCGAGGAGCTGCTCGGGGTCCGGGAGGACCGGGTGAAGCCGGACGAGGACCGGCTGCTGGAGCTGTTCAAGGCGTACCTCAAGGAGGTCCGAAAGCTGGCGATGCTCGCCGATTCCTGGGGGGGTTGAGATGGGTGGAGCCCAAAAAACGCTGCTGGTGGTGGCCGGGATCCTGATCCTGATCGTGGCGGTGTCGTTTCTGTACCTCAAGGGCACCTACAACCAGCTGGTCACCATGGACGAGCAGGTCAAGGCCGCCTGGGCCCAGGTGGAAAATCAGCTTCAGCGGCGCTATGACCTCATCCCCAACTATGTGGAGACGGTGAAAGGGTATGCGTCCCACGAACGGGAGGTCCTGATCCAGGTCACCGAGGCCCGTTCCAAGGTGGCCGGTGCATCGGGCGTGGAGGAGAAGATTCAGGCCAACAACCAGCTCACTTCCGCTCTCTCCCGCCTGATGGTCGTGGTGGAGCGCTACCCCCAGCTCAAGGCGAACCAGAACTTCATTCGGCTTCAGGACGAGCTTGCCGGGACGGAGAACCGCATCGCCGTGGAGCGCAGGCGGTACAACGAGGCCGTTCGGGCCTTCAACACCGAGGTGAGGCAGTTTCCCACCAACCTCGCGGCGGGCCTGTTCGGATTCGAAAAAGCGGAGTTCTACGAGGTCCCCGAGGAGGCGAAGGTCGCCCCCCAGGTCAAGTTCTGAGCCCCCTCCATCCGAGCGCCTTCTCCCCGCGTCGGGCCCGCCGCCCTCGAGCCGGGTCGCGCGTACCCACGGAAACCACCGGCTTGTTTCCCAGTTCTGTGGTATCCTTTATGCCTTTTGCCGTGAAAAAGCCTGAAGATCCGCTGGTTGCCAGGGCTGAAAGCGCAGGCTGTGAGGTTTCCAGGCTCGGACGTTTAGCGGAATGACCAGGCCGTCTCATCTTTTCATCCTCAGGGGTGAGGAGAAGCGAGAGCCTGTTCGTGTGCGTTGGGACTCAAAGAGAGGTGGAGGAGAAAGACGATCATGGCGAGGCACTTGGGCGCAGCGGTGCGGGTTTCTCTTTCGGTCCTTGTGCTGGCGGCGGTCCTCTCGGCCTGCGGAGGGGGCATGGCCCGGCCGTACCCGGTGGAGCTCAACCCGGAGGCCCTTGAGGGAGAGGCCGCCTTCTACGAGGGGGCCTACCACCGGGCCATGGAGCGCTACAGCCTGGCCCTGGCGCAGTACGAGGCCGGGGGGGACGATCGGGGCGTGCTGTACTGCCTGGAGCGGATGGGCTGGATGCAGCGCGAGCTGGGGGACTACGGCCGGGCCCTGGAGCTGTTCCGGCGGGCGTACCCCATCGGGGAGCGGCTGAACGGGGACGCTGCGGAGATCGACGCCGACCTCGGGGACGTGTACTTCTTCTCCGGGGACGTGGAACGGGCCCGGAGTCACTATCTCAAGGCCCTGGACACCCTGAGGGACTTTGTGTTCAAGACCTCCTACAAGCGGCCTCCCAGCCGGGAGGAGCTCTCCGAGATGGTACGCAAGGTCACGGCCATTGTGCACGCCCGGGACAACCTGGGCACCCTCAGCTACTTCGAAGGGGCGTACGATCGGGCCCTGGAGCACCTGGAGGCCGCCAACGCGCTCGTCGACCGGGTGCTGCTCGTGGCGAATCACGACTTCTACGGGCTGTTTTTCATGCCGCCGCCCGAACTGTACGAAGGCATCGGGTACTGCCGGACCATCACCGGGGCGGTCAAGGGGGCGACGGGCCGCCTGGAGGAGGCCTGGAAGGCGTTCGACGAGGGCCGCGAGGCGTTTCTGAAGGCCGGAAAGGCCTACGGCCTCCTGATCAATCGGGCCTTGAGGCACAAGGTGGCCTTCGACGCCGGCAAGGTGCCGGCGGACGAGGCCGCGTTCGAGGCCTACGAGGAGCTCCTCGAGGAGGCCGAGCAGCTGGGCGCCGCCGAGGTCACCTGGCGTATGTGCTATGAGATCGGACGGGCCCTGGCTCGGGAAGGTCGCAACGCCCGTGCCCGGGACTACCTGGCCCGGGCGGTCGATGCCCTGGAGAGGACCCGCTCCCGGATTCGGGAGGACACCCTCAAGAAGATGTTCGTCTCCTCGGTGCAGGAGGTCTATGCGGAGATGATCCAGCTGCTCTACGACATGGAGCGGTTCCAGGAGGGGTTCGACTACCTGGAACGGGCCAAGGCCCGGGCCTTTCTGGACATGCTGGGCGGACGGTCCCTGGAGGCGGCCGGGGACGTGGACGAAGGCCTCGTTCAAAGGGGCCGGGAGATCCAGGAGCGCCTGGATGCCCTGGTCCTGGAGCTTCGAGTGAGCCTGGGGGGTGAGAAGCGCAGGAAGGCCCACGCCGCGTACCGCAAACTGCTTCAGGAGCGGGAACAGGTGCTCGAGGCCATCAAGGATCAGAGCTTGGAGTACGCGTCCACCACCACGGTGGCCACGGTTCCAGCCGGGCGGATCGCCGCCCGGCTGGACCCGGGAACCGTGCTGGTGTCCTACTTTGTCGGGCGGGAGCGGCTGCTGGCCTGGGTGATCTCGAAGGGCACTGTTTCCGCAGCGGCCGCAGACATGGGCGCGGAAGACCTCTCCGGACTGGTATCCGATTATCGGGGGGCCGTCGCCGCCCGGCAGGATCGGCGGGTGGAGGACCTGGGGCGGTCCCTGGCCGCGGTGCTCGTCCGGCCTCTGGAACCGGCGCTCGAGGGTGCGAGGCGTCTGCTCATCGTGCCGAGCCGGTCGCTTCACTACCTCCCGTTCACCACGCTTCCCGGGTCCGAGGGCCGGTACCTGATTCGGGACTGCGCCGTGAGCATCCTGCCCAGCGCTTCGAGCCTCTTCTTTCTGGACAAGGAGGTGACCGACGACACCGTGCGTCTTCTGGCCCTGGGCAACCCCGAGCGCAGCGACGGCTCCGTGGACTTGGCGTTTGCCGAAAAGGAGGTGGCCGCCGTCGCCGGTCACTTCCCGAAGCCGGAGGTGCGGATCGGGGCCGAGGCCACCGAGACCTCCCTGAAAGCGGGGAATCTCCTGGACACGGGCGTGCTTCACATCGCGGCCCACGGCCGCTACGATTCGAAAGAGCCTCTCAAGTCCGCGATTCTGCTTGCACCGGACGGTCAAAACGACGGAGATTTGGAGATGGTGGAGGTGTTCGGGCTGCGCATGAACCCCCGCCTGGTGGTCCTGAGCGCGTGCGAGTCGGGCATCGGGGCCCTGGAAGGCGGAGACGAGGTCCAGGGCTTGAACCGGGCTTTTCTCTACGCCGGGGCCGGGGGCGTGCTGGCCAGCCTGTGGAGCGTTTCCGACGAGTCCACCTTCCGGCTCATGGAGGGGTTCTACGACGCCCTCGGGGATCGCCCCGCCGTGGAGGCCCTGCGGACGGCTCAGCTGCGGGTCATGGCGTCCTTTCCGGAGCCGTTTCACTGGGGTGCGTTCTACCTGACGGGGTTCGAGCCGCCCGGGGGGAGGCCCGTTGACTGACGCGAGGCGGCGTCGGGCAGAGCAGGGCAGGGAAGGGGAGGCATGGAGGACCGGGAGCGGTACCGCCGTCAGATCATCCTGGCCGAGGTCGGCGAGGGGGGGCAGGAACGCCTCGGGGCGGCCCAGGTGTGTGTGGTGGGCCTGGGAGGCCTGGGCTCGGTGTCCGCCACCTACCTGGCGGCCGCCGGGGTCGGACGCCTGAGGATCGTGGACTCGGACCTCGTGGAGGCCGGAAACCTCAACCGTCAGGTGCTTCACTGGACCCCGGACCTGGGACGCTCCAAGACGGCGTCGGCCCGGGAGAAGCTGGAGGCGCTCAACCCGGGTGTCCGGGTGGAGGCTGTGGAAATGAGGGTGTCCCCGGGGAATGTGCGCGAGGCGGTGGGGGACTGCACCCTCATCGTGGACGCCACGGACAACCTGCCCACCCGAAAGGTCTTGAACCGGTTCGCCGTGGAGGCGGGGATCCCGTTCGTCTGCGGGGGGGTGGAGGGCTTCAGCGGCATGCTGATCACGGTGATCCCGGGACGCTCCCCCTGCCTGGAGTGCCTCTTCCCTGGGGATGTTTCCCCGGAGGAACGGGAGATCGGCGTTCCCGGACCCATGCCCGGGGTGGTGGCCTCGCTCCAGGCCCTGGAGGCCGTCAAGCTGCTTCTGGAGATCGGATCCCCCCTGTCCGGGCGACTGCTCCTGTTTCGAGGTCTGGACACGACGTTTCGGGAGGTGGGGGTCGATCCAAACCCTGACTGCCCGGTGTGCGGATCGGCTGGAGGGAGCACGTGAGTGACAGGCGAGTGAAGATCATCGTGAACGGGCTGGAGGCGTCCGTCGACCCTGAGACCACCGTGGCCCATCTCGTGGCCGAGCACGGGGACGGGGACGCCCATCTGATCGTGGAGCGGAACGGGCGCTTCGTCTACCCCCAGGCCTACGCCGGCACCCGGGTGGAGGCCGGGGACGAGTTCGAGCTGGTGCACCCCGATTTCGGGGGGTGAGCCTCGCCCGGCGGATGCCGAAAACGCAAAGCAAATCGCTCCAAGCGAGCGGAAGGAGAGCGCAGCCATGCAGACACCCTTTCCGAACCTGTTTGCGCCCATTCGAATCAACGGCATGGAGCTCGAGAACCGGATCGTCATGACCGCCATGCACCTGGGGTACACGCCCGAGGGAGAGGTCACGGATCGTCTCGTGGACTTCTACGGCCTGCGCGCCAAGGGGGGCGCGGGCCTCATCGTGGTGGGAGGCTGTCCGGTGGACGAGTACGGCGGCATGGCCAACATGATCGCCCTGTACGACGACCGCTTCATCCGCGGCCTGTCCCGGCTGACCTTCGCGGTGCAGGCCGAGGGGGCGAAGATCGCGGCCCAGCTCTACCAGGCGGGACGCTACACCCACTCGGCCATGATCGGAGGAAGAAAGCCCTTTTCCGCCTCCGCCGTCCGGTCCCGATTCACCGGGGAGACGCCCAGGGCCCTGGAGCTGGAGGAGATTCCGGGCGTCCAGGATCGGTTCGCCGAGGCCGCGGTGCGGGCCAAGACGGCCGGGTTCGACGCGGTGGAGATCCTGGGAAGCGCCGGGTACCTGATCAGCCAGTTCCTGTCTCCCCTGACCAACCGGCGGGAGGACGCCTACGGCGGCTCCTTCGAGAACCGCATGCGCTTCGGCGTGGAGGTCGTGGAGAAGGTGCGGCTGGCCGTGGGCCCCGACTTCCCCATTCTCATACGCCTGGCCGGAAACGACTTCATGGAGGGGAGCAACACGAACCGGGAGGCGCGGCGGTTCGCCGCCGAGCTGGAGAAGGCCGGGGTGGACCTGTTCGACGTGACCGGCGGCTGGCACGAGACCCGAATCCCGCACATCTCGTCCTTTGTCCCGCGCAAGGCCTTCACCTACCTCGCCAGCGGAATCAAGTCGGCGGTGGGCGCGCCGGTCCTGGCGAGCAACCGGGTGAACGATCCGGCCACGGCCGAAGAGATCCTGCGCGAGGGCGAGGCGGACCTGATCACCATGGCCCGGGGGCTCATCGCCGATCCCTTTCTGCCTTCCAAGGCCCTCGAAGGCCGGGCGGATCGCATCTACCACTGCATCGCCTGCAACCAGGGATGCTTCGACGCCATCTTCGCCCTGCGGCCCGTGGGGTGCCTGGTGAACCCCGCGGCCGGAAAAGAGGGCGAGATCGCCATCACGCCGGCGGACGCGCCCAAGACCGTGCTGGTGATCGGTGGGGGGCCGGCCGGCATGAAGGCCGCCGTGACCGCCGCGGAGCGGGGGCACGCGGTCACCCTGGCCGAGAAGGCCTCGCGGCTGGGGGGACAGCTCCTTCTGAACCGGCGCATTCCCGGACGGGAGGAGATGGCCACGGCCGCCGAGGACCTGATCGCCAACCTCTCGGCCTCGAACGTGGAGGTGCTGCTGGGGCGGGAGGTGCGGAGGGAGGACGTGAAGCGGCTCGCGCCGGACGCCGTGATCGTGGCCACCGGTGCGGCGCCCGCCTGGCCGGACATTCCGGGGGTGGGAGAGGACCACGTGGTCTCGGCGTGGGATCTCCTCGACGGGGACGTCACCCTCGGGAGGCGGGTGGTCATTGTGGGGGGCAACGCCCTGGGCCTGGAGACGGCCCTGTTCGTGGCCCGCCAGGGCACCCTGAGCCCGGAGGTGCTGCACTTCCTGGCGGTCAACCGGGCCGAGGACTGGAAGACCCTGGAGTCCCTGCTGGACCGGGGGACCAAGGAGGTCACGGTCCTGGAGATGGAGGGCAAGGCCGGGAAGGACATCGGGCTGTCCACCCGGTGGACCGTGCTCGCTGAGCTTCGGCGGCTCGGGGTCCGGATCGTCAAGGAGGCGAAGGCCCTCCGCTTCACCGCGGAAGGCGTGGAGTTGGAGAAGGGGGGAGAGACCTCGACGGTCCCGGCCGACTCCATCGTGCTGGCCATGGGGTCACGGCCGGTGAACCGCCTGGCCGAGGATCTGGAAGGAGCGGTGCCGGAGCTCTACGTCGTGGGGGACGCCAAGGAGCCGAGAAACGCCCTGGAGGCAGTTCGAGAGGGCTTTGCGGCCGGTCTGCGGGTGTAGCGCGGTATGGGCGATACCGTGACCATCGGCGTGATTGCGGACACCCACCTGCGGGCGGCGACCCGCGAGCTCGAGCGGGTGGTGGAGGAGGTGTTCCTGGACGCCGACCTGGTGGTCCACGCCGGGGACATTCAGGTGGAGGCCGTGCTGGAGGCCTTCTCGAGAAAGAACCTCGTGGCGGTCCGGGGCAACAACGATGCCGCGCTGGAAGAGCTCCCCGAGCGGACGGTCCTGAAGGCGGCCGGCCGGCGCATCGGGGTGATCCACGGCCGGGGCTGGCCGCTCGGCCTGCCCGGCCGCGTGCAGCCCCTGTTCGAGGACGTGGACTGCATCGTCTTCGGGCACAGCCATCGTCCTTTTAACCGGGTCAGGGACGGCGTTCTGCTGTTCAACCCCGGGGCCTTCTGCGGCGGCCTCGGGGCCCTGGGACGGAGGAGCGTGGGGCTCCTGCGAGTGGGTCCGGAGATTCGAGGGGAGATCGTGCGGCTGTGACCCCGGGGTTCGGATCCCGTTCGTCTCACGTCTTTCGGTGGGCCACGGCGGTCGAGGCCTGGGCCGTGGGCAGGATGCGCACCTGGTGGATGTTCACGTGGGGCGGCCGGGTGATGCAGAACAGGATCGCTTCGGCCACGTCCTCGCCCTTGAGGGGCTTCAGGCCCTGGTAGGGCCTCTTGGCCCGTTCCCGGTCCCCGTGAAAGCGCACCACGCTGAACTCGGTCTCCACGAGCCCCGGATCCACCGTGCTCACCCGGACCGGCGTGTCCACCAGGTCCATGAGCATCCCCTTGGTGATGGCGTCGACCGCGTGCTTGGAGGCGCAGTAGACGTTGCCTCCCGGGTAGACCTCGTGCCCGGCCACGGATCCCACGTTGACCACGTGCCCCCGCCTGCGTTTCACCATGCCCGGAAGCACGGCCCGGGTCACGTAGAGAAGACCCTTCACGTTCGTGTCGATCATCTCCTCCCAGTCGTCGACCCGTCCCCGGTGCAAGGGGTCCAGCCCCCGGCTGAGTCCCGCGTTGTTGACCAGGATGTCGATCCTGGACCAGGATCGGTCGAGCGCCTGAACGGCCGCATCCACGGCCGCCTGGTCGCGGACGTCCAGGGCCAGGGGAAGCGTTCGGATCCCGTGCCGCCGCTCGATCGAGCCGCAGAGGCGCTTCACCCGGTCCCTGCGCCGGGCCGCCAGGATCAGATCGGCGCCCTCCCGGGCGAGCACCCCGGCGCACGCCCGCCCGATTCCCGAAGAGGCGCCGGTGACCAGCGCAATCCGTCCGTCGAGTGCTCTCATGGGTCCTCCTGGCTTGTGCGTGGTCGAGCCGCCCGGTTCGACGGCTACTTGATGCACACCTTGCGCACCTGGGCGAAGTCCGTGAGCCCCAGGAACACCTTGCGGATGCCGTCCTGCATCAGGGTGGTCATGCCGTCCTTCACGGCCTGGGCTCGAATGTCCTCCATCTTGGCCCGGCCCTGGATGAGGTTCTTCATGTCGTCCGTCCCGTTCAGGAGCTCCATGATGCCCGTGCGACCCTTGTATCCGCTGTTCCCGCACTTCTCGCAACCGTTGGCCCGGTACAGGGTCAGGTCGTCGGAGTAGGGGATCCCCAGGGCCTCGAAGTTCCCCGCGTAGGAGCGGACCAGGTGATCGTACTCGTCCTGATTCGGGTGGTAGGGCTCCTTGCAGTCCTTGCACAGGGTCCTGATCAGACGCTGGGCCAGCACCCCCAGAAGGGCGTCGGC
>CAYYVD010000075.1:0-2180 GCA_964475045.1 uncultured Desulfobacterales bacterium
GAGCTCTTGATTGCGGATGAAAAAATTGGGGGCACGATAGCCGAACACACGATCGCCGATGATATGCTCCAGCCGCTCCTTGCAGGCCCGAAGCTTGTTCGAAAAGAACTCCTGCTCAGGCTTGTAGAGGTCGTGGCCGAACCCGTGGGAGGCGACCTCGTGGCCCCGCGCGGCGATCTCGCGAACCAGCCCTGGTCGTTGATCCGCAATCCATCCCAGCACGAAAAACGTGGCCTTGACCGGGCCTGAGGGGGAAACCGCATCCAGAAGGTCGAGGATTCGGTGCGTACTCTCTTCGACCCGCAACTCCCGCCTCTTCCAGGAGAGCGGAGAAACCCAGGGGCTCAGGTTTTTCACCTGAAACCAGTCCTCCACATCAAAGGTAAGCAGGACAGCGGGATCAATCACGGCGTCCGAGCGGAGCTCCGCCCCTTCGGTTCCATGAAGCACAGGCTATCTTACCGAAATCAGAAGGACAAGGCCAAAGCATATTTTTTTGACATCCAAAAGACGGGGTTATACTATACGCCATGACAATAGAAGTATAGATCGATTTTCTTGTTCCCTCCCTGGCCCTGGCGCAGCTTATCCCCCCGGAGTCTTGGTATGAAGAGAATCCTCTTCTCGATGCTGGTTTCGGTTTTTGCCCTCCTGATCACGGCCCTTCCCTCCTATGCAGCATTCACCCTTCAGCTCGCCTCCTTCCGTGACCAGCAAGACGCTCGGCGCTACCTGGACGACCTGCAAATCGAGAACCAGCGGGCCTTTGTCCACACACAGCATTCGCCGCCGGACCAGGGCGGTGTCTGGCACAAGGTCCGCGTAGGTCCCTTCGCCACCAGGGCTGAGGCCCTCGCCTTCAAGGGCCGCATGCTCGACCAGGGCCACCAGGGCGATATCCTGGTGGTCAGGGCCCGGCCCGGTGAAACACCGGACCCCGGGCCGCCTCAATCGAGCGCGTCGAAGGAGCTCGCCGAAAACAGCCCAGGCAACGCCAATCCAAAGGATGTATCCCAAAGTCCCGCAGAGGAGCGCACGGTCACCCTCAACTGGGAGCCCAGCGACGAGCCCGGCATCGGAGGGTATCGCATCCACTACGACACCGAGCCCGGCCCTCCCTACGAGCCGGCCGAAGAGGACTGGGTCGACGAAGGGCCTTCTCCCATTTCCGTGGACAAGGGCGTCACCCAGATCACCCTCCATGGATTGCGGAGCGGAAAGAGCTACCACTTTTCCATCACCGCCTATGACGAAGAATCCGGCATGGAGAGCGGGTACTCCCAGGAAGTCATCGCGCGGGCCGCCTCGTTGGAAGAGGAGGCACCCGAAGCGGAACCGCCTGAGGAACCTCCTGCAGAAGAGGAACCCCTCCTGCCTGCGGGAGAAGGCCTGGTCCCGGAGATACCCTTGTCAGAGCTCACTCGAGAGGAGCCGGCTCCCTCCCCACCGGGCGCTGCGGCCTCTGAGCCCGCTCCCTCGCCCATCGAGGAACCTGAAGCGAGCACGCAAGCCTTGGTGGAAACCGCCTCGGAGCAAGCAGACGGGCTCACACGGATCCAAGCGGGTGACGTCCTGGATATCGAGGTGCCCGGCCAGAAGGACATGAGCCAGCATTACGACGTGGATCCCAACGGCGACATGTTTTTCCTGATGATCGGAAGAACATCGGTGGGCGGTCTGACCCCGGGGGAGCTCGAGGGAAAACTGGAAGACAGGCTTTCCCCGTATCTTCTGAAAGAAGATAGGGTCAAGGTCCTCCTCTCGAAACGCAGGCGGTACATTCAGATCGGGGGCGGCGTTCGATACCCAGGCTGGTACCGCGTCCCGTACCTGTCGTCTGTCAGGGACCTGGTGGACCTGGCCGGCGGTCCTCTTCAAAAGGCGGATTACACGCAAGTGCTCCTGAGGCGCAAGACGGCGGAGGATGTTGAGGAAAGAGAGGTCCAGGGTGAGATCCAGCTGAGGCCCAATGACGAGCTGTTCATCCCCTACCCCGAGGTCTATCAGGTTCGCGTGGATCGGGGGGACGTACTCTTTGTGAGCATCCCTCAACGCCAGCCGCCTGGAAGACGCCCGGACGCGAGGGATTCAGCCGATCTGCGGGAAGCCATGTCCAGGAACCAGGTGACCGTGGACCGAAAAGGTTACCTCTATGTGGCTGACTACGGGCATTTTTATGT
>CAYYVD010000075.1:2190-16740 GCA_964475045.1 uncultured Desulfobacterales bacterium
AATCAAGAAGGTCATCACCGACCGTCTTCCCAAGTACCTGGCCAGCCTGCAGTCCGTGTCCGTGAGCATGATCGAGAAGAGCCACTACATTGACGTCTCCGGCCATGTGGCCAACCCGGGCCGGTACAACCTCCCGGAAGCGGCCGACGCCCAGGAAGCCTTGAACAAGGCCGGCGGGGCTGTGGACGGGGCTGTGATGAGCGACGTCTACATCATTCGAAAACAGCAGGAAGGGCAAACACGGCGGCTTCAGGTCAACATGTACCAGTACTCCATCACCGGAGACCCGAGGCTGCTGACCCCGCTCCACGAAGAAGACACGCTCTTTGTGCCCATTTCACCGGCCTTCGGCAACATCAAACGCACACTGCGTTCCTGGGAGCCTCCGCCCGAGCGTCTGGAAAAGGAGACCGACAAGAAGGTCCGCATCTTCGGGGCCGTTCGAAACCCCGGCATCTATGAGCCCAAGGAGGACATGGACCTCCTGGACCTCCTGGTCCTGGCCAGCGGGGAGCGGGATGATGCGGATCTCAGCAAGATCGCGATCATTCGAAACAACAAGGTGGAGGTCCTGTTCAACCTCCACCAATTCCTGGAAGGCCGGGGGGAAGGCCTTTCTCTCAAGATGCCCGAGATCCAGCACGGGGATACGGTGTATGTGCGGTATGTGGAACTGAAGACCATGGAGCCCAAAGAGGACAAGGTCTGGTACATCACGGGCAAGGTCCAAAGACCCGGACAATACAAGCTGTGGGACCAGATGACCGTGCTCCAGGCCATCTCCCTTGCAGGAGGGCTACAGGAATGGGCCGACGCCGAGCACATCACCATTGTGCGTATGGTGGACGGAAAGCAGGAAAACGTCCCCTACAATTACTACAAAGGGGTTGCAGGCAAATTCCCTGAGCTCAACATTTTCCTTCAGGCAAACGACACCATCGTGGTTCCTTGAATATGAAGAAACGGGTGCACCCCCCCTGCGTACGATGCGGATTGGCCTTTTCCCTGGCCCTGGCCCTTTGCCTGGTTTTCTCAGAGCCGAGCTCGGCAAGGTACCGCTATACGCTGACACCCGGCCTGTCCGTGGGCATAGCTTATGAAGACAACCTCGGCCTGGACGATGAGAACCCGCGCTCAGACTGGGTGACCACGGTCACGCCTTCGTTCGGCTTGGGGGTGACCTCGCCAAGGACCGGCCTGAATCTCCAATACAGACCCACCTATGTGCGATACCAGAAATATCACGAAGACGATACGTTCAGGCATTACCTCAATCTGAACGCCTGGCACGCCTTCAGCAAATATCTCAGGGTCGAGTTCACCGACTCCTACCTGAAAACCGATGACCCGTTTGAAGAGGAGGCCCCTCAGGAGGATTTTCTGCACGAACGAGAATCCTATGAAACCAATCACGCGCAAATCAAAATGGACTACCAGTTCGGTCCTCGAAACGCTGTATTCGGAGGGTATCACCACCGCTTCGCAAGATACGAGGGCTTTGGCTCCACTGACACCACCGAGCACGGCCCCTTTGCAGGAATGACCTACTGGTTCGATCTCCAGAACGGAATGGATATGGGCTATGACTATACACGGTATGAGTTCGAAGAAAACGAAGCAGGGGTGCGGGATGAACCCATCGATGCCCACGGAATCCGGTTGGGCTACATTCGTCGCTTCTCTCCCCACACCCAGGGATTCCTGCGCTACGGCTTGAGCATTCGAGATTCGAACGACGCTCAAGAAGACTACATGGTCCATCAGGGCTCGGTCGGCCTGGCGCATTCGTTTTCCAAGACCCTGAAGCTCGATGCGCACGCCGGCGGATTTCAAAGGTCCGGCTCAACGGGCGACGATGGAACCGGACTGCTCTATGGGGTCCAGGTGGCAAAGACGCTTCAGCACGGCAGCCTGAGCGTGAACACGGAGAGAGGATGGGATGAGGGGTACCTGGAGGAGGATCAGAGAGGGTTTACCCAGTACTGGACAGCCGGCATGAATTTCCGTCACGAATTGACCGACGAGCTCGGCTTTTACTCCAGGCTGTCCTACCGCCTCAATGACGAGGAGGACGATGCCGCGGACGACACGACCTATCAGGGAAGCACGGGGTTGAACTGGAATTTCCATCGCGATTATGCCCTGGGCCTCGATTACCGGTACCGAAAACGCGTGAGCGACGATCCGGGTGAGGAGTATACGAGCAACCGGATCATGCTGAGCCTTTCGTGGCGGCGGGCGTTTCACTGGCCACGGTGATGCAATTTCGTTCTTGACATTGCCTGAATTGGTCGCATAAAATTGCAATTAAACATTCAAAAAATAACTGTGCATGTCATTGAACTTACTTTTCCTATGAAGGGCAAGAAGAGATGAAATCCATAAGAATATACACCTTGCTGAGCTGCTATACGCTTTTTTTGTTGTTTTTTTGTGCTTTTTCTCATGCCGCTTATCAGGATCTGGATGCGGCAGACGAATACAGTACTTTCGATGGCATCTACACTTTTAATGGAACTGATTTGTTTGGAACAATCTTTGAGTACGATATTTTATTTGATTTATATCAGGATCCGGTAACTAACGAATATCAATACCGTTATCAAGTACACTTTAATAGCGATGGATATGATCCTGGCGACCCTGACGACGGGAAAGCTAGCTTTCAGCTATTTGAAACCACCCACTTCCCAGGAGTCGCCAACGACATTGGATGGGACATCGGACCCGGACTGGAGCCGGATGGCGCTTGGGATGATGGGCTCTCTGCAGAATGGTGGTGGCCAAGTGGCGGACCAAATACATTGAATGAAACAGAAACAAGTGCATGGCTATGGATTACAAGCTACGGTTGGCCGACCCTCTTCGAATCTTATGGAGACACAACTTACGGGGCAGCATCAGGCGATCTGCCGGCCCCTATTCCCGAGCCGCACACTGTTGTTTTGCTCAGTCTTGGTATTCTTGGTTTAGGATGGTTTCATTTCAAGAAAACAGCGACAAAACGACTTTTTCAATAAATCATGTTTTTGGATGTTTTTTGGGACTACTTCGAGGTGCGTATTTGACATCCCTTTTCATCCACTGGTGCGCCCCTTGGAGTATCGGAACACGCATCGAATTCGTCGGGAACCCCATCACAGTCTGAATCCCTTGGGATCTCAGGGCAAGTCAGGTAGTCGCGCACCGCATCGTGATCGAACATGTTGGCCACGGCCTTGGTCATGGCGCTGTCACACGCGTCGTAGAGGTCCGTGGATTTGCTGGTGGTCGGAAAATCGATGACATAGCCGTCGCCCGTGATGACCTGTAGATTCAACCGGCAACCCACCTTTCGAAACTCCCAGAAGAGCTCCGCCTCGGTGACAGCCAGCTTCAGGACCTTGGGGGCCCGGCCCATGACGGTGACGCCGCGGTTCTGGAGTTCTTGCCGGGTCACCCCTACGGCCGAATCGGTCCATCGATGGAGGTTGGCGTACCACTTGTGGGTGTAGGCGCCTATGGGGACCATTTCCTGGCGGGTCTGCACATTGAGGAGGGTCACCTGCTTGCAGATCTCGAACTCGGGCTTTCGAATCAGGCCGGGGCGGATCTGAATCTTATGCGGCGTGTAGAATCGCTCGGTGGTGGAAGGTTCATAGTAGGTTTTGTGGCCGCCGCCACATCCGGTGGGCAAGGCCAAGAGGGCCCATAGGCAACAAAGACCAACCGCGATGCTGGAAATCCTTTGCATGGTGACTCCGGTCTTTTCGGATTCCAGGGAACCCGTGTCTTTTACTGCCCCTCTTCGTCCTTGCCTTCGGCATGGGACGGGGCCATGCGGAGGATCTCCTTGTCGATGACCCAGTCTCCCCCTTTGGCCTCACAGGAGACCTTGTCGGTGGCTTCCGGAACCCAGATCCCTCCGCGGGCCTCGCAGGTGGGTTGGTCCTCGGCCTTGGGGATCCACGTGTGTCCCTGGGCCTCGCACCTGGCCTGAGAGATGGCGGGGACCCATTTTCCCCCGTTGATCCGGCAGGCCATGGGCGTGTCCCCTTCGGCCCCTTCGCAGTAAGGGGTGCCGATCTCGTTGCCTTCGCTGTCCACACAGCGATCCACGTCCGGCTCTCCTTGGGGCGACCGGCAGTATCCATGATCCGGGTTCCCGTCCGGCAAGCGGCAGTAGGCGCAGCGGTACGCTTCCCCTCGAAGCTCCAGTCCGTTTCCCTGGTTGACAAAGACATGGGTGGCGCCGAGCTCCCCGGCGTTGTCCAGGAGCTCGTTCAGGGTGTCGCTGTTGTAATTCCACCAGCTCTCTTTCCAGATGAAGCCGTTGAGGCATCCGCAGCCCCCCCGGGAAGACCCCGTCACATTGCCCAGGAACACGCAGCGGTTTTCCACCTCGTGGGCCTGAATGGCCGACACGAGCCGTACCTGGGAAGCGCGGGTGGACAGGGTGGAGGTGGACCCGCAAGCACAAAAGAGGACCATGAGCACGCAAAGCAGCCCCGAACAAAGCAACACTGACCGATTCGTTCCGTACTCGCGGTCATCTGGTGACATCGGCCTCATCCGTGCATCCCTTTGAAATGGAGGTGTCTGTGAAGGTGATCCATACGGCCCTGGTAAGCGTCGAGGCTGCATCGGCTCGCATTCACAGCTTCGGGATGTGCCCCAGGACCGGGTAGCCCACCGAGGCCATGATGTCGCTCTCATGGCGGATGGGGGACCGAAAAAACTCCGGCAGAAGGGCCAACCCCACGCCCAGGAGCACACCGAAGAGCGTGCCGAGGAAAAACATGCGTTGAATCAGCGGCTTGACAATGGGGGTCACGGTGGAAGGCGTGTCCAACACCTTGATGTTCCCCACCACGCCGGCCTCCTTGACCCGGGAGTCGAGGTATCGCTTCTCCATCAGCTCCAACCGGCTCTGGGCCTCGGAGAGGTCGTTTTTCAATCCATTCAACTCCAGCTGAAGAATGCCGTCTCTCAGGGCCTCGATATCCGCGGGCAGCTCGTGCTTCCTTCGAAACGCCACCAGGGCCTGCTCCGCCTCTTTGTACTGCTGGAACGCCTTGTTTCTCTCCTCAAAGACAAAGGCCCGCTGGGCATTGACCTCTTTCTTGTTTTCCCGAATGTTCTCCGCCTTCCACACATCGAGGTATCGATTCACGAGGATCGGGGCGACGTCCTTGTCCAGGGTCAAGGCGGAGACCTCGATGATGGCGGCCCGGGGTTTCACTTGCACCTCCATGCGCCGGGTCATCTCAGAGAGCAGGTTCTTGCCTTGAAACGCAGGGGGGTCGGCTTCGCTGCTCAGGCCGAGCAGTCGCTTGATGCGGGATTTGAGCTGGGGCACGAGATCGGCGGAAGCACGCAGGTCGTTTCTGGCCTGTGCAGGGAGGGTCTTGAGGACCTCCGCTGCAAACAGGGAGCTCCTGAGCTTTTCCGCCTCGGAATGGATGTACCCTTCCCGTGCGCCGGGAGGCGCCACCGAGTCCTCGCCCTTTCCCATGCTGATCATGGTTCGAGGCTGCTCCACCAAGACGCTGGCCCGGCTGCGATATTGAGGCGGGACCAGGAAGCTGAGCGCTGCAGCGGCCAGAAACCCCAGCACAATGCAGATCAACACCACCCACTTGCGCTCCAGGACCGGCGTCAGGTACTTGGACAGGTACAATGAGAGATCGAGCTGGGACGACTTCTCTTCCATTATCCTGCGGCTCCTCGCTTCAACGGCAGGAAGATTCCATGGTATTGGAGGTTGTACACGACTCCCTCGATTTTTCCACCCCCTTCTGCAATGTTTCTTGCGGCCTTGCGGAGATCGCCTTTGCGCGTCTTCTTGTCCTGCACCACGAGAAGGGTCATGTCGCCGACCAGGCTGAGGAGGACCGGGTCGACATTGTTCCGATTCTCCATGAGAATGGGCGAAGTGTCCAGGAAGATCAGGTCAAAGGCCTGCTTGAGCTCGCCGATCCAGCTATCCAGAAAGGGACGGTTGATGAAGGGAAAGAGGTCCCCGTCGTATCGGCCTGCGGTGATGAGCTTGAGCCTTGGAAGGTCGGTGTCCTTGACGGTTTCCTGCCAATCCACGAGGCCTGCGGCGGTCTCGCGGAACCCGTTCTCCAGGTGCTTGCCGAAGTGCTCGTGAAGGCCCGGGTTGCGCATGTTCACGTCCGCCAGCAGGATGCTCATGCTGGAGTAGAAGGCGGCGTTGTAGGCCAGGAGGGCCATGAGCGTAGAGGTACCGGCATTGTCGTGCGGGCCTGTGGCCAGGACCACCTGTTGCTGCCGCTCCTGAAGCGTGGACACGATTTTTTCGCGAAGCCGGTGAATCTCTGCAAAGTGATAGGCCCGTCTCACCAACCCGTCCGTGGAAGGGGCCTGGTTGTCCAGGGGTTCTTCTTTCCGCCGGGTAGCGGCCACGGGCTCCGGCGGCGCCGGCTCATCGCATTCGAAAACCGGTGGGGCTGCGGCGGTGTTCGGGGTAGAATCCACACTGGACCCCACCTTGACCACATGATCCCGCAAGAGACGGGAGGCCTCATCCAGGCTGGACTGGGCGTCGGTTCTCGACTCGAGTATGCGGTCTGCCAGACTTCTTCGCCGCGATTCTTTCATGCCGGTTTCAGGTTTCGGGTTCACGAGAATCGAACCTGCCTGTGAACTTGTCGCTCGTCACGGGAGCGCATCAGGGCTCCTCCTGTCGATGGAACTCGTGCCCGCACAGGGCGAGCATCTCTTGGGCGAACTTGCGATAGGACTGCGCCGCCCTGGAGGTCGGGTAGTAGTCAAAGATGGTCTTCTTCACGTACTCGGCTTCCTGGAACATGTTGTTCACCGGGATGGTGGTTTCGAACACATCGTCCTCACTGAATCGCTGCTTGATGTCGTGAAGGATCATGCGGCTGATCCCCTTGCGCAGGTCCACCCGGTTGAGGAGCAGGCGCAGGAACTTCAGGTTGGGATTGCCGGATTTCTGCACGCTGGCGATCAGCTCCAGCGCCTTTCTCAGCCCGTCGATGCTGTAGGAGGAGCTCGCATCGATGGGAACGACCACCAGATCGCTGGCGTAGAGCGAGTTGGCCACGAAGGTCCCCATGTTGGGGGGGTTGTCGATGATGGTGAAGTCGAAATGCTCCTTGGCATAGTCCCGAATCTTGTCTCGAAGAAACTTCAGGCTCTGGGGGAAGTAGGTGATGAGATCCATCTCCAGACCGGAGGTCTCCTCCACGTTGGGGAGGCAGTAGAGGCCCTTGGTGCAGGACAGGTACACGCATTGCTCCACCGAAACCCCTTCGTCGTCGTCGCTCGGATCCAGGAGCTCGTACAGAGAGTTTCTGACGGCCATGTCGCCGTTGAGCAGAATGCCGGTGGTGTTGCACTGGGAGTCGAGGTCCACCACCAGGACCGTCTGCTTCAACCTGCTCAGGGCGGCGCCCAGATTGCAGGAGAGGGTCGTCTTGCCGACGCCTCCTTTGTTGTTCACCACAGAGATGATGATTCCACGCATGGGGTCCCGCCTGTGGGGCGGAGGGGGCGAGCCGGTCCGGCATCAACCAAAACCTTGGCAATTGTAAGCCAACCCTCCGGCCTGTCAATTCATTTGTTGATCACTTACCTTTTCGTTTTCTCGCACTCAAGCCCATGTCGCACGACCCGGCCCCCAGGTGCCAAGAACGGTTCGAGCCCTGGACAGCAGCCCGCCTGGCTTTCGCCGGTCCGCCAAGCGGCTTTCGACGCAGCCTTTGCTTCATCGTCCACGGGCGGTGAGCACCTCCTTGATGGTGAGAAAGATGATCACCGAGTCCAGGTACCAGGAGTAGTGCTTGAGGTAGTAGAGGTCGTACTTCAGCTTCTCCTGCCCGTCTTCCAGGGTGTCCCCGTAGGGGTACGTGATCTGGGCCCAGCCCGTGAGACCGGGGCGGATGCTGTGGCGGAGGCCGTAGTAGGGGATGCGCTCCTGGAGCTGGTCCACGAAGTAGGGGCGTTCCGGTCTCGGGCCCACCAGGTCCATGTCCCCCTTGAAGATGTTGATGAACTGCGGGGCCTCGTCCAGCCGGAGCTTTCGAAGGATGCGGCCGACCCGGGTCACCCGGGGGTCGTTCTCCTGGGTGAAGACGGGCTGCTCCAGGTGCTCGGCATCCTGCACCATGGACCGGAACTTGAGCAGCTGGAAAGTCTGTCCGTGCCTCCCCACGCGGTCCTGGCGGAAGAACACCGGACCCGGGGAGTCCAGCTTGATCAGGAGGGCGATGAGCAGGAAGAGGGGGAAGAACAGAGCGAGCAGGAGGGCCGAGATCAGGAGCCCCTGGGCGCGCTTGACCGACTTGTGAATCGGATTGAGGATGAAACCCTTCTCGAAGATGATGGCGCTCGGCTTGAAGTACTCGTCGATCATCATCTTGCGCATGACCTTCTCGTAGAAGTCGTGGCCCTCGTGGATGCGCATCTCGGACAGCTTGAAGGCCAGGAGCTCGTGGACGGGGAGATGTCCCCGGCGCTCCCGCAGGGTGACCACGATGCTGTCGACATGGTGGGCTCGGACCACCTCTCGAAGGTCGTCCATGCGCCCCAGGATCGCTGTCCCGTGGAAGGTGGCGCCCGGGCTGTGCTCGCGTCCCGAGACCACGCCGATGATCTCGTACCCCCGGTACTTGTCCCTGGTCGCCTCCCGAATCACCTGCCGGGCCTGCTCCGTGGCCCCCAGGATCAGGATCCGCTCCCGGTTCCGGATCATGCCGTAGAAGACGAAGTAGCGGATGATGAAGAGGCCCAGAAAGCTCTCCCCCAGAGGCGCCGTCAGGTGCCACCGGAGCCAGAGGGAGAGGCCGGTCAGCTGGCACAGGGCGGCAATGGTGAGGAGGCTCAGGAATGCCGCGGGAAGGACGCCGCCCAGCAGCTCGGTCGGCCGGATGGTGTACGCGAAGAAGTCGTACAGGCGTTGGAGCGCCAGGTATCCGATCATGACCGCCACAAAGGCGAGGAGGAGAAGGTTTCCTCGAAAGGTGGCGAGGGTCATCCACGGGGGGGCGCCGGGGAGGTGCGGCAGCACGAGGGCCATGGGGCCATAGCAGACCAGGACGTCCACCAGCAGCAGGGACAGGGTCCCTTTTGTGGTTCGCAAGGAGAGCATCCGCCCTATTCCTCGGCGCGCACGAAGCGTTGAATGCGGTCGCCCCCGAGGATCTTGGACGAAACCAAGGCGGTCTTGGCCTGCTCCACGAGACGCTCGGGCGTTTCTGCATCCCCGGGAATGCCGGAGACGCCGCCGCTCAGGGTGAACGGGTGGGCCAGCTCGATGTGGAGCTCGGCGGGGATCCCCTTGGCCACCTCGAGGATGCGCCGGGCCACGCTCTCGGCCTGCTCCACCGGGGTGCCGGGAAGGGCGATGCCGAACTCGTCCCCGCCGATGCGACCCACCACGTCGCTCGTGCGAAGGGTGCCCTTGATGCGGTCGGCCATCACGCGGAGGAGGTGATCCCCGGCCAGGTACCCGTGGGCCCGGTTGAAGCGGTCCAGCCGGTCGATGTCCAGGACGACGAGGGACATCCGGCCTTCCTGGGCCCGCTGAATCCGGTACATCTCCTCGTGGATGCGCTTCCACCAGAGGCCGTAGTTGTAGGTGCCCGTGAGGCTGTCGGTCTGGGACAGGTCCTGAAGCTTGCGGTCCGATCCGGCCTCCTCGATGACCTTGGCCGCCGTGGTGCAGATGGAGGTCAGCTGGTCCCGCGTCACCGGGTCCAGGGTGATCCTGCTCGGCGTCATGAGAAGAAGAATCCCCTGCAGGCGGTCGGCCCACAGGAGGGGGATCAGGACGCAGAAATCCTCCGGACAGAAGGGAATGGGCCCCTTGCAGAGCCGGCTTCGGTGGACGACCTGAAAGCCCTCCGAAGGCAGGGGGGTGGTCTTGAGCCGGGGGACCAGGGCCTCGTAGATGTCCTGGTAGTTCTCCGTGGCAAAGCCGTACCCCATGACCAGGTCGAAGAACCCCCCGTCCCGGTCCTTCAGGAGAAAGAGCCCCTTTCTGGGGGTCCCCAGGAGTCCGGTCACCAGCTCGAAGAGAAAGTCGAACACGGCACGCTGCTGCCGCAGCATGCTGTACTCGCGAAAGACGTTCATCATGTAGAGCTGGGACGGGGGCTCGCTTTCCGGCGGCGGCAGCTCGGCCTGCTCCAGGTACTCCAGGAAGCGGACGATGATGCCCTGAACCAGGGCCTCCTTCTCCACGCGGATCTCGTGATCCGGGCGGGTGGCGTTGATGTTCACCGTGCCGATGGTGCTCTCGTTGAGCTTGATGGGCAGGACATAGGAGGTGTGGATTTCGGGGTTGACCAGGTCCTCGGCGCGAATGCCGAGACTGACCTCGCTCCCGTCCCCCCTGAGCAGCACGGAACGGCCGGTCTGGGCCACCTTTCCGGCCACACCGCATCCCAGGCGGGTGCGCGCCTTTCGAATGATCTCCTCGCGCAGCCCGCGGGCGCTCCGCACGGTCAGCTCTTCCCGGTTGTCGTCCAGCAGCATGATGGATCCTCGTTCGGCACGCATGACATCGAGCACCACATCCAGCATCAAGTCCAGCACGCGGGCGGGAAACGCCTGGCTAATGTCTGATTGTGGCTTGTTCATGGCCTGTGCCCTCCTCCACCATGCATGACGTTCAGATGTCGGCGGAGTATAGCGTGCACAGGCCCGGGTGACAAGCAGAAGGCTTGCAGAAACCGGCTTTTCTACATCCTCGATCGAGCAGCACCCGCGACCCGGCGCCTGCTCCCGGGGAGGCTGCAAGCCCTGCGGCCCATGCGCGCTTTATAAGCAAGGGCGATGCCACTTGCGTTGAAACGGCGCAATCAGGCATACAAACTCAACGAATGTTCAAACCATGAGGAGATGTTGAGAAGCCGTCTCGAAGGATCCGGGGCATGGGTGTCCGAGAATCGCACATGGGGGATGCGGATCCCGCGTATCCGTTGGACATTCATCGAAAATTTGGATCCATCAGCGTGTCCGGGGACCGGACATGCGTGTCGAAGTGTTCTGACAGCTCACCAGAGCGTCGCCTTGAGGTCCTCGGTCAGGGGGATCTTCACGTCGCAGGACGAGATGATCTTGGCGTCCTGGGCGCGGACGATCCGGGCGGAGATGTAGAGGACCTTGGGCGTGACCAGGTAGGTGCCCACCACCACGGCCTGGGCGTCGTGGGCCACCTGAATGTCCTTGAGCCGGCGGGAGAGGAGGAACTCCCCTTCCCGCTCCCGAATGTAGAGGGAGTCACGCAGCTTGACCTCCACCACCATGTAGCCGTCCTGGGCCAGGCGCGAGGCCATGTGCTCGGCGATCATGCGGCCGAAGTTGGAGGTCCGCTGCACGTTGTTCACGTCCACGAAGCAGGAGACCAGAATGATCTGCTCCATGCCGAGGGGGGCCTGGGCGTTCTCGATCAGGGTGTCGGTGATGCCGTAGGCGGTCTCACAGAGGTCGCTGTCGCCCAGATCCAGACAGCTCTGGCGGGCGTTGTACCCGCCCCCGCATGCCGTGAGGAACAGCAGCAGCAAACAGGCGCATGCCCATGCCCGCGTTTTCATGGATCCTCCCTTGCTCGAAGGCCGGTGCCCCATCGAGTCTTCACTCAAAGGGTCGCGCCCTTGGCCTGGACCTTGACCATGGCCCGCCGGTTCACGTCCCGGTGCAGGTGCGTCCCGGCCTGGTCCACGGTGGTGATCTCTCCGCTTCCGTAGATGCGGATGCGCTCCCCCGGGACCCCGAAGGACGCCAGGAGGTCCATGACGGCGCGGGCCCGGTTCAGGGACAGGGTCTCGTTGTAGGGGACGGTCCCGCGGTTGTCCGCGTGGCCGATCACCAGGATGTCGTAGTCGGGGTGTCGCTTCATCACGCCGGCAAAGGCCTGAAGCTCCTCCCGGTAGGGGGAGTTCACCTCGGTCTTGTCGAGCTCGAAGTACACGACGGGACCGGGGACGGGCGTTTCCTCCACCACCCGCTCGGTCACGATCCGCTCCTCGGCGGGCGCCTCGGCCAGCTCGCACCCGTGCCCGTCCACCGGGGTGTTCGGCGGGGTGCCCGGACACTGATCGTGGGAATCCACCACGCCGTCCATGTCCTCGTCCTGACAGGCGGGCGCCGGTTCAGCGGTCCCGCATTCGTCGTTCTCCACCCAGAAGCGCACGCCCGGCACGGTCTCGGTGGGGTAGTGCCAGAAGTCCGGGTCGTTGATGTAGTAGAGGTCCGCCTTGCTGAAGAGGTACTGGTTGTCCTGAACAATGGAGGTGGTGATGAGCACCTCGTGATGCGGCAGGGTGGCGGCCGCCCCCGCCCAGATGTCCGCCAGCACCCCGGCCCCGATGCCCCAGGCCTTGAGGGTGTCCGGCGAGTTGTTGCGGATCACGGAGAGCCCGGTGGCCAGGGCGGTGAACGCCCCGGGCATGGGCCGGTTGAAGCGGCTGGTCCGGTGCTTGATGAGCTGCACGTCGTAGCGGAGCACCAGGCAGTCGTCGGTCTCCTCCTCGGCCACGATGCAGCCGCTTCGTTGCATCACGCCGCGGGACGGGGGCCGCACCAGGTTGGTGATGAGAAGCCTTCGAAAGGCCTGCCCGAAGACCCCCGGCTTGCGCTCCACGTAGAGGGGCCGGCCTTGCCCCAGCTCGCACGCCTCCCGCTCGTCGCAGCACATCCACACCTGCTCGGCCACGTCCCGAGCCAGGAGGTTCCAGTGCTCGGCCGCCTGCATCTTCTTCTGAAAGGTCAGGGGGTAGGTGGACGGCTTGGGGACCTGGGAACAGCCGACGACCAGGGACAACAGGACGATCAAGGGGATGGCGGTTCGCATGGGCCACTCCTCGGGGGCGGGTGGACGAGCGGGCGGAAACGGGCTCCAGTACTCGCAGAGGCGCACGGCAAGGCTCCCCGCCTTCCATGGGGGTTGCGTGCATGTAAGGATGCGCTCCACCGCCCGGGTCGAGAAATCATAGGATGGAAGCCGGGGGGTGTCAAAAGAAAAATCGCCGGCGCCGGGCACCGAAAGGGCCGTTCCGGGGGTTTCTGCGCTACTCCCCGAAGAGCCGCTGCTTCTCGCGGATGCCCTGCCGCAGCTCCAGGGCGCGGGCGCGCTCCGGCTCGGACAGCCCCAGGCTGAGGGCCCGGTCCAGGGCCTCCAGGGCCTCGCTCCAGCGCTCGTCCCGGGAGAGGGCCACCCCCAGGTGATGGTGGTACAGGGGGTGATCGGGCCGGGCCTCCAGGGCCTCGCGCAGATGCTGCTGGGCCAGGGCGTTGGAGCCCCTTTGAATGTGGATCCAGCCCAGGGTGTCGGAGACGTCCGGGTTGTCGGGGAGCTTTTGCCGGGCGCTCCGGGCGAGCTCCATGGCCCGGTCCAGGTTGCGGTTGAGGGACGCGTAGAGGTAGGCCAGGTCGTTCTCGGCCGGGGCATAGCCGCCGACCTGCTCGAGCATGCGCTCGTAGGTGGCGACAGCCTCGTTCCGTCGCCCGGTGGCGATCTGAAGGCGGGCCAGTCCCATCTGGGCATCCACGCCTTTGGGGTTGATGGCCACGGCCCGTCGGTACAGGGCCTCGGCCTCGGCCGTGTCGCCCCGGTGCTGGGCGATCCGGGCGAGAAGCACCACGGGCCGGTCCGACTCGGGGTGATCGTCCGCCGCCTGCTTCAGGACGGCGGCGGCCTCGGCCTCGTCCCCCCGGGCCCCGAGCACCCCGGCCTTCAGCAGGGCCAGGCGCAGGCTGTCGGGCCGTTGACTCAGGTGCTCGTCGCACAGGGCCAGGGCCTCCTCATAGGCCTCCTTGCGAAGGAGCACCTGTACCATGCCCTCGATGGGCAGGATGGGGTCCTCGTGGGCGTCGAGGGTCTGTTGAAACGCCTCCATGGCCGGGTCCAGGCGGCCGGCGGCCAGGTGCACCCGGGCCAGCTGGAACCGAATGGGCCAGGCGTCGGGCCGCTGCTCCAGGATCGTCTGAAAGTCCCTGGCCGCCCGGTCCCAGTCCCGTTGCCGCACCAGGATGGTGGCGCGAAGCTCCCGGGCCTTGAGGTCGGCCGGGCGGGCCGTGAGGATCCGGTTCAGCTCCTCGAGGGCCGAGGACAGCTGCCCCGTTTTGAAGTAGATGTAGGCCAGGGTGAACCGGACCCGGACCGAGTCCGGGTTCTCCTCCAGGGCCTTGAGCATCTCGGAGAGGGACACCCTGTAGTCCTGCTCCTCCAGAAAGGTCAGGCCGTAGTAGAAGTGCCCCTCCGGGGACTTGGGGTCCAGGTCCAGGGCCCGGGAGAACTCCTCCCGGGCCTGCCCCGCACGGCCCTGCTCCATGTCCAGGAGCCCTTTGAGCACGTAGCCCCGGGCGTACTCGGGGTTCTGCCGCAGGAGCTCCTGCACGTGCTTCTCGGCCTCGCCGAAGCGCCGCTCGGCTAGGAGCAGCTCGCCGATCTTGGCCTTGACCGGGGCCGGGCCGGGCCTCGGCCGGCCCCTGCCATATCAGGTACACTACCCCAATCGTGGCCACGCGCGCCATCCACATCGTCTGGACGACATACATGACCTGGCAGATCGGAAG
>CAYYVD010000076.1:0-16739 GCA_964475045.1 uncultured Desulfobacterales bacterium
ACCCGGCCCGCATCCCCTTGAATCCAGGAGGGCGCATCCTTTTCCTCCAGGAGCGTGTGGCGCTCCACCCACTCCTCCCGGTCCTGAAAGATCTCCACCTCGATCTGCTCCAGGGCCACGCCCAGGGTCTGCTCCAGCTTGTCCAGGGCCCTTCTCAAGGTACGAAGGAGCGCGGCCAGGTCGATCAGGGGGTTTTTCACGTGATAGGCCATGCGGATGTTCCGGTAGCGCACCTCCACGAAGTCGTCCTCTCCGAGGTAGCTGGACCGGTCCGGCCCCTCGACGATGACGGAGTGGAGCTTCTCGAATACCGGGTCGTGGGTCATGGTTGCCCCCATGGGCGTGTTTGAAGCCCCTTTTCCTCCTCGAGACGAGGGTGCGGTATTCTTTCTGCGAAGGCCCGCATGGTCATTGCCGCTCGGCGCCTTCAGCAACACCACAATGATAACGACTTCGCAAAAACCACTTCAGCCGCCGCTGGGCACAGTGTAACACGTTGAAATGTCGAGGGCAGATCTGAAGGCTTAGGGCTTTTTGCAACTCAGTCAAGATTCAGGGCCTTTTGCGACCCCCATCAATGATGAAGAGCCGGAATCAAGCACCGTTCATTCAGCGGCGGCGGTCCGTCTCCCGGAAGTCCTTCACCTTCAACGGGTTTGGGTGCGGGAGGGCGGCCTTGGCCCGGCGCTCCCGCGCGAAATGTTCTTTCACCCCGGGGCGGCTGCTCAGCCTTTCCAGTATGAGCTTGAGGGCAAAACGCTGTTGGATGGCCCGGTGCTCCACCTCGTACACCTCTCCCATTCCCCCGCGGCCCAGTAGTCGCACGATGCGGTACTGGTCGAACTGAAAACCCTTTTTCATGAGAGCATGGTGGGTTGACTTATCGGGCATGGGAACTCCGCTCTTGGGCACGCCTATCCTCCGCTCGCCCGCTCCCTGATCCACCCTGGAAACTCGGTCCACGGCAAGGCCAGGTGACCACCCGGAAGGGGCGTTTCCTTGTTGACGGTGCAGACCACCACCCCCTGCTCTCCGGCCTCCTCACCCGCCAGAGTTTGGAATCGGTCCAGCACCTTTGCGTGGGCCGCCCTGGGCGTAGCGGTCAGTTTGATCTCCACGGGCCAGACCTTGCCCCCGGCCTGCACCAGGAGGTCGACCTCCAGACCGTCCTGCGAGCGCCAGAAGAAAATCCCGGGCTGCAGCCCCTGGTGGATGAAGGCCTTCCAGGCCTCCGCCACCACCACGCCTTCGAACAGGAAGCCGCCCATGCTCCCTCGAAGCAGCGCCTCGGTCGAAGGCTGCCGGGTCAGGTAAGCCACCAGAGCTGGATCCACGAAATAGGACTTGGGCGATTTGATGATGCGTTTTCCATAGTTCCTGAAAAAGGGGGGGAGCATCAGGGTCACATAGCTCGCCTCCAGCACCTTGCTCCAAGCCTTGATTGTGGGCTGGCTCACACCGCAGTCCCGGGCAAGGCCGGCTGCATGGAACTCCTGACCGTGAAAGGCCGCACAGAGCCGCACAAATGTCTCGAACGATTTGAACTCCCGGATCTTCTCCAGCTGACGTACGTCCCTCTCCAGGTAGGTCTGGACGTAGGAGCGGACCCAGAGGTCCCGTCGCTCTGGATGGCAGGCCGGCTCCGGATAGAGCCCGGTCCAGCAGATGCTCTGGAGGTCCCGCCCTTTCAGCTCGGCCAGACTGAAGGGGGCCAGGTCCAGGAGGGCGATTCGCCCGGCCAGGGTCTCGCTGACGTTCTTCATGAGGGAGAACTGCTGAGAGCCGGTAAGGATCCAGTTGCCTGGGGTGCGGTTTTGATCGATGTGGATCTTGAGATAGTTGAAGAGGGAAGGAACGTACTGGATCTCGTCCAGGATCACCGCCCTTCCCTGATAGGGGTCCAGGAACCCGTTGGGGTCCTCCTCTGCAAACTCCCGGTTCAAGGGGTCGTCAAAGGTCAGGTAAGGCGTGCCCTCGAGCACGTGCTGGACAAAGGTGGATTTCCCCGACTGCCTGGGGCCGGTCACCAAGACCGCAGGGAACTGGCCAATAGCCTTCTTAAACGTTGTGGTGAGTTCCCGTGGGACGTACATAGCGTGCCCATATTAAAATACTAGTTTAGCTTGGTCAAGATGAGAGCTGCTTGTCTTAGCCGATCCTTGACGCATCTTCACAGGTCCGCGGCCAGGCGGAAACCGATGTATCTGAACCGGCTCCTCGGCGCGTCCCGGCTGCGATCCGCACAGCGAAGGCGGAAGGGTCCTTGATTCCAGCTTCCGCCGCGCACCACCCGGGAAACCCCATCCCGCGGTCCAGTGGGGCCGATCACGGGTTCGGAAGGATAAGGCCCATGCCAGTCTGCACACCACTCCCAAACGTTGCCGTGCATGTCATGGAGCCCCCATGCATTCGGCCTTCTGCCGGCCACCGTGTGGGTGCGCTTTCGGGCGTTTGCGTCGAACCAGGCATAATCGCTCAGAACGGCGGGATCGTCCCCGTAACAGTAGGCGCTTTTCGAACCCGCCCGGCAGGCATACTCCCACTCCGCCTCGGTGGGAAGGCGGTACCTCGGAGCCCGCTCCATGTGGTTGAGGGTCTCGATGAAGGCCTGCACATCGTGCCAGCTCACGCACTCCACCGGGCAGTCCGCGCCCCCGTCCATGAAATGGGCCGGGTTGTCTCCCATCACCTGCTCCCATACCCCTTGCGTCACCGGGGTGGTTTGAAGATAGAACCCCGTTGTGAGCTTCACTTCGTGCTGGGTCTCATTCCGGCGCCTTCCGGGCTCTCCCTCCGGGCTCCCCATGAGGAACGTCCCAGGAGAGATGTACACGAACTCCATACCCAAGGAGTTCCGAAACCCCTCGTCCGTCTCGCTGATCGGCACGGGCTGGCCTTCGGGCCTAGCCGGAATCCCCTTCGCGGGTGATCCAATGTCTTCCCGTCCCTCGGGCTCGGTGTCTTCGACCCCGACCTCCGGCGGTTCTGTCTCTTCGCAAACAGCATGTGAAGGTTTGAGGGTTGCTGCCAGCTTTTGCAGCACCTCGAGCATCTCCGCAGCCGATGCGAACCGGTCCTCCCGCGCCTCCTCGGCCGCCCCCATCACGAAAGCGTCCCATCCTGAATCCAGGGACGGCTCGATCCGGCTCGGGGGCTTGAAGCCCGGCTCCCAGCGACCGGTGAGGAGCCGAAAGGCCATCAACCCCACCGCATAGAGATCGCTTCGCTGGTCCACCGCCTCGCCCCGCTTCTGCTCGGGCGACATGTAGGCATAGGTCCCCAGAAGGGCCCGGGTGGAGGTCCCCTCATCGCCCGCCTCCCCGACGGTCGGCAGCCCCCCGAGGCTTGAGCTCAAAGTGACCGATTCCAGGGTGCGGCTCATCAGCCACTCCTCCCCCACCAGGCGAACGAGCCCGAAGTCCCCGATCCGCACCCGGACCGATGGCAGGTCCTCCCCTTCCAGAAGGATGTTGGCCGGCTTCAAGTCTCGGTGAATCACGTGCAGACCGTGGGCATAGACCAGGGCATCGAGCACCTGGGAGAGAATGCGGGCGACCAGCCATTGGTTGAGCCGTCCGCCCGCGGCCATGGAAAGTGCCTCCAGGCTGACCCTTCGTGCATGCCCGTCAGCCACGCCTTCGACCAGCGGCATGCGCATCCAGTACCGGCCATTCGTTTGCCCGAAGTCGTCCACCCGCATCACATGCGGATGCTCCAGCCGGGCCATGACCCGGGCCTCCTGGCGGAACCGATCCAGGAACCCCTTGCGCGAGGCCAGGTCGGAAGGGATCAGCTTGAGGGCGTAGGAGAGCTGCAAATCCTCCTGCAGACCCTCGTACACCTCGCCCATGCCGCCCCGGCCCAGGAACCGCACGATGCGATACCGGCCAAAGGATGTGCCGGGCTGGAGGGTGTGGGGAGAGGAAGCGGTCTCTTCAGTCATGAAGCATCAACCTTTTTCTAGTGAAGCTGCTTTTGGCGTCATGGGTAATGCCGCCCTACGAAACCGGAGCGCCACCGGACGCCAGGCCAGCTGTCGGGGGGCAACTCCTTGAAAATCTCCTGCCCACCCCGCTGGGGCTCGGCCCGCGGGGTGGGCCACAAAAGGTAAAAAGGTCAAAATCCAAAACCTAAGGGGGCCTGGCGAGCCGGAAGCCCAGGAAGCTGCGCCTGTAGCCGGGCCCGTACCTGGCGCGATACGCGGAACGGCAGACCCTGGCGCTGCTGCACCAGCCGCCGCCGCGGATCACACGGAACCGGCCGCTCGTTGGGCCCTCGGGATCGGTCACCGAGCCCGAAGGATAATCCCCGTACCAGTCCTCGCACCACTCCCGCACATTCCCGTGCATGTCGTAAAAATCCCAGGCGTTGGATGGAAAGCTCCCGACCTCCATCGTTCGGCTGGGTTTCCCCTTGCACTCGGAACTCAACCCCTTCCCATAGTTCGCCCTAGAGCAATCCGCCTCGTCTCCCCAGTGGAACCGGGTTTCCGTTCCAGCCCGGCAAGCGTACTCCCACTCCGCCTCGGTCGGCAGACGATAGGTGTTCGTCCCTTCCTTTACGTTCAGCTTCTGAATGAACGCTTGCACATCCTCCCAGCTCACGCACTCCACCGGGCAGTCGTCGCCGCGCTTCTTGAAACGGGAAGGATTGCTCCCCATCACCGCCTTCCACTGCCTCTGCGTCACCTGCGTGGTCATCAGGGAGTACCCTTTGGCCAGCGTCACCTCGTGCTGCATTTCATTGTCAAGGCGCCCTTCTTCATTTTCAGGGCTACCCATCATGAATGTGCCGGGCTCGATCCACACAAACTCCATTCCAAGGGAATTGGTGAACTGTTTCCCCTGGGATTCCTCGGCCTCGAGTTTTTCTCGGGCATCCGGCTCGGCCTGCTCCCGGCCCTTGCGCTCGGCTTTGCCAACGGATTCTTCCTCCCGCCGCCCCGGGTTCTCCATCTCCTTCTTCAGCTTCGTCTGGTGCGCCTCCTCCATTAATCGCCTTTTCCCGGCGTCCCCGATGGCTCTGGATACGGCCTCCATGGCCGAACGCATGTCCGCAGCAGAGGCGTATCTTTCCCCAGGATCCTCCTCCACGCACCGAAGGAGCAGCTCGTCCCAGGGCTTGACCAAGTCAGGGTCCAGCATGGAGGGCAGCTTCAGGCCCAGCTCCTTCTTGCCCGTGAGCAGCCGGTAGGCCATGAGGCCCAGGGCGTAGAGGTCGCTTCTCGGATCAGCCGGCTCGCCTCTCTTCTGCTCCGGAGACATGTAGGCATAGGTGCCCAGGAAGGCCCGGGTGGAGGTGCCCTCCTCCATCCCATCCAGCATGCGGGTCTTTTCATCCCCCAGGCTCGGCATGAAGGTCATGGATCTCTGGGCCTGGCTCAGGACCCAGTCCTCACCCATGACCCGCACCAGGCCGAAGTCGCTGATGCGGACCCGGATCCCCTCGAGAGAATCTCCCTCCAGGAGGATGTTCGCAGGCTTGAGGTCCCGGTGTACCACCTCTTTCGCATGGGCATAGACCAGCCCCTCAAGCACCTGGGTGAGAATCCAGGCGACCAATTCCTGGTCGAGCTTTCCGTTGGATGCACGAGTCAAGTGGGCCAAGCTGATGTGACGCGCTCCATCGTGGGACACACCGCGAACCAAGCCCATGCGCATCCAGCAGCGGCCGTCGGTCTCCCGGAAGTCGTCCACCCTCACCAGGTTCGGGTGCTGAAGCGCCGCCATGACCCGGGCCTCTCGCTCGAAGCGCTGCTTGACGCCGGAACGCTGGCTCAGGGTCTCGAGAATGAGCTTCAGGGCATGGTGCTGCCGGAGGGAGCGGTGCTCCGCCTCGTAGACCTCTCCCATGCCTCCGCGGCCCAGGAGCCGAACGATACGGTACTCGGCAAAGTGATCGCCTTCTTTGAGGGGCGCTACATGGGTTACGGATTCATCGGGCATGGGACATCTCGCGATACGGGATCATTGGGCTTGCTCCTACCCTCTCGGCGGCATGTGAAAGGCCGACTCAGGGAAGTCAGTGCCATGCCAGCGACCAAGGCAGCGCTGGCTTCTTGCAGAATGCAAGTCCCTTCGGCGGCATGTGAAATGCCGCCCTACAAAAGCAGTGCCTCACCGGATGCCGGGCCTTCGCTCTGGCGCTGCGTCCCGCTTCCTTCGGGCGGGACGCGCGCCGCCGCTCCGGCCAAGCCGAACCAGAGCCGTTTCCCGACCCGGGCCGGCGATGGGGGGCAACCCCCTGAAAACCCCGTGCCCACCCCGCACGGGCTCGGCCCGCGGGGTGGTCCACAAACGGCAAAAAGGTATATTCAAAATCTAACGGGTCCTGGCCAGCCGGAAGCCCAGGGAGGAGTACCTGCGCTCCGGGAAGGTCCAGGCGCGACTTGCAGAACGGCATTCCCTGGTACTGCCGGTGTTAAACCAGCCGCCTCCGCGAAGCACACGGCTCTGCCCGCTCCCTTCATATTTTGGATTATAATGGGCATGCTTGCTGTAAGCATCCTCCGCATATATGTCCTGACACCACTCCCAAACATTACCGCTCATATCATAGATGCCCAGCCCATTGGGCGCCTTGGTCCCCACCTCCATCGTCGCGCCGGCGTTGTAAAGGTGCCAGGCCACTCGGTCCACACCTTCCCCCCCGCAATACGTCTCATCCTTGCCGCCGCTCCGGCACGCGTACTCCCACTCTGCCTCGGTCGGCAGACGATACTTGTTCGTTCCTTCCTTGGCGTTCAGCTTTCGAATGAACGCCTGCACATCGTTCCAACTCACCATCTCCACCGGGCGGGTGTCTACCCACCCGTTGAACTCCGATGGGTTCTCCCCCATCACCGCCTGCCACTGGCCCTGGGTCACCTCGTGCTTCCCCATCCAGAACCCGTCCACGCACACCTCGTGGACCGGCTTTTCATCGGCGTCCCCCTCATTCGAACCCATCTGAAAGCAGCCGCCCGGAACCCACACGAACTCCCTGCCCAAATTGTTCGTGGAGCCGGAGGTTGCTATCTTATTCGCTTTCGCCAGCGGAGCCTGCAACACTGTACCCTTTACCCTAGACGCGTCGAGCGTCACCCAGGTATTACACGGCTCGAACCCCTCCGCCGTCACTTCCACCAGATAACGGCCGTCCTCCAGCTCGATCCCCTGGTGAAACTTCTGCTCGATGTTCATAATCCTAATGTGGGCGTCTGTGGGGAGTGCATCCACATAAAGCCGCCCTTTGGCGGATTTCGGCTCCACTGCGGTTTCCTCGCTCGCAGCAGTGCCGGGTTGAGAGGTTCCAGGACTTGCCGTACGCGCCTCACGTCCTTGGTGCGCCAGCGCCCACTGCGGGAAAGAACGAACCTCTCCTTGCTCGATGGTTCCTCCCGGTCCATCCAGGTGGAACGCTGAATCTCCCTCGTTGTGCCGCGCTTCCATCAGGTAGTTCTCTTCGCCGGCCGCCTTGATCTTCAAGTCCACGCCTTCAGGCATCCAAAGCCCATAGGTCGAACTCAGTAGGGAATCTGGATCATCTGTATACCTGCTGTTATCCACATAGAAGGCCTCCTGGACCGTGGCCGCATTCCGCAGGGTTGACTGGGCAGCATGGTTGGCCTCGCGCACCCGATAGTCACGGTACTGCGGGATTCCAATGACAAAGGCCAGCAGCAAAGCGAGCGCAAGGCCGGTTGCGATCATCGCAACTCTTCGCCTCCTCTGCTGCTGCGCCTGTTCCGCCTCGGCCTCTTGGTGTTTGTGCCCTTGCTCGATTCGTTCCTTCTGCTCTCGATCCTGCTTTTCCCTTTCCTCCTGGTCCTTCTTCTTCCTTGCTTCCTCCTCGGCCGTTTTCCTGGCCTCCGCTTCTTCCTCCTCCAGGCGCTTTCGCTTCGCCTCCTCCCTTCTCTGTTCCTCCTCCGCCTTCTTCCGGGCTGCGGCTTCTTTTTGTTTCCTCTCTTCCTCCGCCCGCTGCTGTGCTTCCTGCGCCCTTCGGGCCTCCTCCTCTTGCTTCTGCTTCTCCATCTCCTCTAGCTTGGCCTGGCGCTCCCGGAGAGCGCCCTCTTCCGGTGAGAGCGGCATGGCCTCTTCCAGGGCGCGAATTCCGACAGGCCACTTTTCCTCCTTTTCAGCCTGCTCGGTCTTTTTCAGCAGGTCCTCTAGACGCTCCTGCTTGGCTACAAACTCTTTTAATAGACGACTCGCCTCGGCATGTTGAGGATCCACCTCCATCGCTGTCCGGCAGGCCTTTGCCGCATCGACCCAGCGTCGTTCATTGGATGCATCCCTGGCCTCCTTCAGGGCCGCCTCGATTCGCGCCTTCCTGTGTCTGCGGGCCTCTTCCTTTCTTCTCTTTTCCTGACCTTCCGTAATGGCGCGCTGAAGGCCCTCCATGGCCGTCAGCACGGCCTCGGCCGACGCATACCGCTCGGACGGTATCTCCTCTACGCAGGTAAGGATGAGTTCATCCCAGGGTTTGACCAGGGTCTGATCCAGCATGGAGGGAAGCTTCAGGCCCAGCTCCATGCGGCCCGTGAGCAGCCGAAAGGCCATGAGCCCGACCGCGTAGATGTCGCTTTTCTCATCAGCCGGTTCGCCTCTCTTCTGCTCCGGGGACATGTAGGCATAGGTGCCCAGAAAGGCCCTGGTTGACGCGCCCTCCCCGCTCTCGAGAGGCGTCTTTTGATCGCCCAGGCTTTGAATGACGGTCGTGGACTTCTGCGCCTGGCTCAAAACCCAGTCCTCACCCATCACCCGCACCAGGCCAAAGTCGCTGATCCGGACCTGGACGTTTTCCAGGGAGTCTCCTTCGAGAAGGATGTTGCCGGGCTTGAGGTCCCGGTGCACCACCTCCTTTTCGTGGGCATAGGCCAGGCCTTCGAGCACCTGCGTGAGAATCCGGGCGACCAATTCCTGGTCGAGCTTTTCTTTGCATGCGCGGGCCAGGTGCGCCAGGCTGATGTGGCGTTCTTCCTCGTGGAGCACACCCGGGATCAGGTCCATCCGCATCCAGCACCGGCCGTCGGTCTCCCGGAAGTCGTTCACCTGCACGAGGCGCGGGTGCTGGAGTGCGGCCATGACCTGGGCCTCCCGCTTGAAGCGGTCCTTGACCCCGGGGCGGCTGCTCAGCTTGTCCAGGATGAGCTTGAGGGCGTAGTGAAGCCGGATGTCCCGGTGCTCCACCTCGTACACTTCGCCCATGCCGCCCCGGCCCAGGAGCCGGACGATGCGGTACTCGGCAAAGGTGGAGCCCTCCTTCAGAGGGGGATGGGTGGCTGTGGATTCGTCGGGCATGAAGGCTCTCGTCTTATGAATGAATCAACAATGCAGTGGCATGTGACATGCCGCCCTACAAACCACCGACTGCGAACACCGGAGTGGGACTACCCCGCATGCCGCCGGTGAGAGCTAAGGCGGCGGGGTGTAAAACCCTGCCCTGCAGAAACCCAAAATCCGCATTTGCGGCCGTCACGTGCTCGACGGCGCTGCGGTCAAATCGTTCGAAGCCCGGAGCACCAGGCCCAGGGCCAGGAAGTTCACCAGGAGCGAGCTGCCGCCGAAGCTCACGAAGGGCAGGGTGATGCCCGTGAGGGGGAGGAGCCCGATGTTGCCGCCGATGATGATGAAGGCCTGGAGCATCCAGAGGGCGCCCAGGCCGGCCAGGAGCAATTGCACGTAGGGGGGATCGGCCCGGCGTGCCAGGGCCAGGGTGCGCTGGACCAGCAGGCCGTAGCATGCGATGAAGGCGATGCTGAAGACCGCCCCCCAGGCCTCGGCCAGGGCCGCGAAGCTGAAGTCGGACTGGACCACGGGGATGTGGTGGCTCAGGTCCCGGCCCATGCCCGCGCCGAACCACCCGCCTCCGGAAAGGGCCCAAAGGCCCTCGGCCAGGTTCTGGGAGTGGCAAAAGGGGTCGAGCCACATGTCGATGCGCGTCCTCACCATGGAGGGGAACCCGAGGGCGTAGGCCCCTGCGCCCAGGGCGGCCATGGCGACGAGGCCGAAGCCCACAGAGGCCCCGCTTCCCGTGCCCAGGTAGAACACGGCCAGGAACAGGGCGAAGAGGAGGGCCGTGGGACCCAGGTCCCGCTGGAGGAAGATGGGGAGGAGCGTGAGCCCCCACAGGGTGAGGTAGGGGGTTAGGTATCGGCCCCGGGGGAGGCCCAGGCGGTTCCTGCCCGGGTCGAGAAAGCCGCCCTCGTAGCGGAAGTAGCCCACCATGAAGAGGAGGGCGAGCACCTTGACGATCTCCACGGTCTGGAAGTTCATGAGGCCCAGGTCCAGGGCGAGGCGGCGGCCGTGGATCTCGGTACCGAAGAGGGCGGTGACCGCGATGAGGACCACGGAGAGGAGCACGTAGACGTAGCGCTTGCGGGTCAGGGACTCGAGCCTCCGGGTGGTGATCCAGAAGACCGAGAGGACGAGGACCAGCAGGGAAACGGCCAGCGAGCGGAGCTGGAGCTCGAAGAGCTGGAAAAAACCGCTTTCCCCCTTGGTCGCGGCGAGGTCCGGGGCCAGGCGGAAGAGGAGGGCCAGGCCCGTGCCCGAGAGGAGGACCGCCGCTGGAAAGAGCCAGGGATCACGGCGGGGAAGGGTCTTGTTCAGGTAGAGGCGGCAGAGGGCGACCAGGAAGGCGAAGAGGGCGGCACCGGCTGCGGCCTGGAGAAAGGCCCCCTGCTCCGCCACCCAGAAGAGGGCCTGCCCCGGCTCCTTGCCCTGAAGGCCTCGGCCCCAGGCTGCGAGGAAAAAGGCGGCTGTTGTGAGGAGGACCGCGCCCGCCAGGGGCAGGAGCTCCCGGGCGGAGGGGTCTGGTGGAGGGCACTTTTCGCGCCGGGACGAGATGGCGGCCCAGGCCACCCAGGCTGTGAAGCCGAGCACAAAAACGGCTTGGGCGAGCTGGAACAGGACCTCGGGGCGCATGACCCGCTGGCCGATGCGAACGAGGACCACGGCCGCGAGCCCGCCCACAAGAAGCTTCCACCCCATCCTCCCTGCTTTGCTCACCAGGTCACCTCGATCTCTGTGGAGCCCACCTGAATCCGGTCCCCCGGATCGAGAAGCTCCTCCTGCCGAATGCGCGCGTGGTTCCGAAAGGTGCCGTTGGCGCTTTCGAGATCCCGGATGCTCACCCCGCCCGGGGCGATGCGAAGGAGGCAGTGGGCGCGGGAGAGGAGTGTGTCCTCGCCCAGGACCACGTCTGCGGAGCGGCCCCGGCCCAGGACGTGCTCTCCCGGGCCGAGCCGGATCTCACGGGGGGCCTTGGCGCCGGGCTCCAGGACCCGCAGGGTCACCGTGTGCTCTCGCCTTTCCAGCGGTTTGGTGAAGCGGGCCTCCACGGTCACCCGACCGGGGGGAAGGTCTTTTTGGGCCTGAAACGTGATGCGCGGTTGGGGGGCGTTGAGGTGGTACTCCCGGCGTTCCAGGTGAAGCGCCAGCTCGTGAACGAGCTCCTGCTCAAGGGAGGGGAGCAGGGGTCGGAGCTCGTCCAGATCCTCCGGGTGCAACAGCACCGCGTAGGTGTCCGGGGCCATGGTGCCGGTGAGGAAGTGTTTTTTCCCCTTTTCGGCCGCGGTCTCGAGAGAGGATAGCACGTCGGCCGGATGCAGCGCACCCGGCCGACCCGAGGTCAGCCTGCCCAGCTTTTCCCACACTCCGGCCATGGGCCACTCCCTTGAGGGCCTACTCCTCCGGGTCGTCCTCCTCGTCCTCTCCTGCCAGGTCGTCCGGGTAGGCGGCCAGGGGCAGGTCGGAGAGGTCCTGGTCCAGGATCTCCTGAATGCGCTTGTCCTGGGTCTTGCGGTCCTTGATGCCTTGCAGATCGAGCACCTTGCGGAGCCTGTTGCGGGCGTATTCGCGGCGACGGGCCCGGACCCTCTCCCGAACGGCCTGGGGCAGGGGTGCCTGCGAGGCGTCATGATCGGTATCGGCGTCCTCGAGCGCCCCCCGGATGGTGTCGAAAAGGTGTCTGCAGGCCGGGCAGGCTGCGAGGTGCTCGGTGTCTTCCTCCTCCGCGGCCGCGGACACGGTGGCGGACTCCCTGGGGCAGCCCCCTCTGGCCGATCGCCTCGTCGCGATCAGGCCCTCGACGAGGCGCTCGAGCACGCGAAGCTCGTCGCGGCATCGGGGGCAGGACCGGAGGTGATCGGCGGTCTTCCCGCCCGGGTCCTCGCCCTCCAGGTAGCCGACGAGGTCCGTGGTGTCGCATGTACTCATAAAGCCTCCACTCTGCGAGGCGGTGCTTTCACCCTCAGCGGCGGGGCGGTATACCCCGCTCTACAAGAGCCGTCATCCTTGGAGCCAGGTCTTCACCTCGGGCATGTCCCGAAGGCGATCCAGGCAGCGCTTGATGGTGCTCGAGAGCGTGCCCACGGTCCTGCCGAAGTGGTCGGCCAGGGCGCGGTAGCTGTCAAAGACGCCTAGCTTGTAGTCCACATAGGCCTCCAGGACCTCCCGGCACGCTTCGGAAAGGCTCTCGAGGCCGCGCTCGAGGGCCCTCGAAAGGTGCCCCCCCAGGGTGGCCTCTTCGGGGTCCGGCTCCGGGCTCTGCGGGTCTCGGCACAGGGGCTCGCCGCCTTCTTTCGTACCCTCCAGGGGCCGGGTCCAGACCTGCTTTCGCTTGAGGGTGTCCAGAATCAGATTCACGGCCATGCGCCGGACATAGGCCCGAAAGGCCTTTCGCTCCCGCACCCTGTCCAGGCCTTTTCCCAGGAGGTGACAGACCACGCTCTGGGCCACGTCCTCCAGGGGATCGTTGAGGTTCCAGCGTGGGCTCCGGGCAATGGCGAGCACGTAGTTGTAGACATATCCCCAGGCGCCCTCATCCCCTCGCAGGCAGTGCTCGTAGAGCTCCTCGCTGTCGATCCGGGCGTAGTTCACGTCTTGCTCCGGCACAATGGCCCTGTGTGCGTCTCGGTCGATGTGCTACTGTCCGGCGGGGCAAAACCCCGCACTACGAAAACCGTCGCAATCCGGTTGTCAGGGAGTGCCTTTTCTTCGGATCTCCTCGCCCAGCCGTCGGATGGCGATCAGGGCCTCAGCGCCCGTGACCGGCGCGTCCGGTCGGAATGCGCCGTCCAGGTCTGCGGCCAGAAAGTCGCGTGTGGTGCAGACCACCATGGCGTTGAAGGCGTAGTGGTCATCGGGCACGTCCGGAAACGGAGAGCTGTTGCCCACAAAGGCGCTTCTGAGGAGTGGCTCGTCCTTGATGCGGACAAGCACGTCCTCCACCACCAGGGAGAACCCGGCCCGACTCACGGGCTCGTCCGGGTGAAACCTCCCGTCCGGGAAGGGCTCCAGCCCGCGGATGCCCAAGGTCAGGACCTCGCCGATGTCGGCTTCGAATGGGTGCCCGGCCACGTCCTCGGGCAGGGGCTCGGCCGGCGCCTCCTCGGCAAACTCCTCCGGCGTCTTGAATCCGCCGCTGTAGGTCTTGGGTGAGGACGCCTCGAGATAGTCGGCCAGGGCCAGCTCTTCGACAAGGAGCACGGCCAGATCGGCCCGGCCGACACTCTCGTCGTGCCCCAGGATGGCTCCCGCATGGGTTCCGGGTTCGGCGCGAAGTTCGTCGAGGAGGCCGGCCAGGGCCTGGTCGGCGTCGCCGGTCTCCGGGCCGCCCCAGTCGAGCACCTGGCGATAGCAGACCAGGGCGTCCAGGTACTGACCCTTTGCCTGGTACCCTCGTCCCATGAGCAGAGTGGCCCGGCCGGCTCCCGGGATCTCCTCGCGTGCAGCCTCCCAGTGGGACTCCATGCGCTCGAGCCAACCTTGCTCCTGAGATTGCATTTCCAGGGCCATGAGCAGTGTGCGCGCTGCGGTTCGCTCGCGCGCACTGCCGGATCGGTCCAAGGCCTTCTCCGCCCAGGGATGGGCGCCCTTCTTGTTTCCCCGGGATGCCTCGGCCTCGGCCATGCCTTTCAAGGCCGGAAAAAACCCGGGGTTCCGGTCAAGCGCCTCCTGGAAGCGGGCAACGGCGCCTTCAGCATCACCGTTCTTTAGCTGGCGCATGCCGCTTCGGGTCAGATACTCCGGGCTCTCGGCCAGGGTCTCTTCCGGTGCCTTCATGGGGCGCTCTGCCGCGCATCCACCCAGGACCATGGCCAGGGCCAGCAACCACACGCTGCTCATGCCGATTCGTCTCATGGGTCTCCTCCGATCGGGTCCCGGGGTCTCTACTTGAGGACCGCCACCACCCGGCACTCCTTCAGGAAGTCGTTCGAAGCCGCTGCATCCAGGATCCTTCGTGCATCCTCGTCGCTCACCACGAAGTCGGCCCGGTTCTTGCCGGCCACGCCCGAGGCTTGGACCACGAGGGGGTTTGCACCCACCCGATCCGATGTGCGGGCCTGGTCCAGGCTGGCCTGATATCCCATGATGCCCATGCGGACCACGTAGTCCTTGTCCACCTCGCCGGTGCCGTAAATCACCTGGCCTCCAGCGGAGACGATCTTGGGCAGCATGGCCGGGCTGCCGCCCATGCCCCGCGCGTCGATGACCAGGCCCGTGTAGGGCTCGGTGGAAGGGGATGTACCCTGGGGAGCCACGGGCTCGGGCTCTACCGGGGCCGGCTTCTCCGCGGGAGCGGGCTCGGGCTGCCGCCGGGCCTTCCACTCGGTCGAGGGCTTGACCAGGCCGTCCTCACCATAGAGCTTCATGCCGAGGGTCACCTCGGCCCAGACCGACCCGTCCGAGAACTGATTCTTGGTCTCGTCCACCACGCGGGCACCGCGAACCATGGCACGGACCAGGGTCCGAAGGTTGGCGTCACGCATCAGTTCCCGGTCGTAGGTGGCATCCGCATAGAGGTTGATCCCGCCTACGGTCTCGGCCAGCTTCTCGTAGGCCAGGTGCCTCGCCGTCTTGAGGGCCACTGAGTAGGCGTGGGCCAGGTTCACCGTGTCCCGCGTATCTGCCGTGGCCCCGGCCTTGACCTCGATGTAGCCGTCCTCCCAGTTGGTCCGGGTCGCGGTGGTCACCCGGTCCGGGTGTTCCTTCGAGTGCTCCACCTCGATCCGATCCGTGGGGGTGCTCTCCTGCTTGGATTCCCACCAGTTCTCCGCTGCCGCCGGTACCGCGGTCAGACACAGGGCCGCAGCCACACCCACGGTCAAGCTCGACACCTTCCTGATCAGGCCCATGGAACCCTCCTTTCAGCTGTCAGGTCCAAACACCACCTGCCCATACCACAAAAAAGCACCAATCTCAATCGGATACGCGCAGTGCGCACACTTTTCCGTTCTCATCGCTCCAGTAGATCACCCCTCGGGTGCTTCTCACGCCTCCATAAACAGGCGCACCGGTCCAGACTCGACGAGCGATACGTCCGGTCCGAGGATCGATCCCCGCCACCACGCTGGTGCTGGATCCGCCCCAGACCAGACCGCCGGCCTGCGCGACAGGTCCAAACGCACTCCCTCCCAGGTCGCTCCGCCAGACCAGACGGCCGAATGATGTCAGGCAGGAGAGCGTTCCATTCCGATGACCTCCGCCCAGGAAAATGTACCCGTTCTCCCCGGGCACGGGAAAGGCTTCCAGGGTGCCGCCGGTAGCACACCTCCAGACGGCCTTGCCGGTCTCGGCATCCAGGGCGTGGACCACACCGTTCCGGCTCGAGGCCAGGATCAGGCCCCGGTTCAGGGTGAGCGCTCCGTCCACACTTGACCTGCAGGCGTAGATCCAGCGGGGGTGGCCCGTTTCCAGGTCCAGGGCGTAGATGTGGTTGTCCCCGGAGCCGATGAACACCCTTCCGCCGTCCATGGCGGGGCGGCACTCCACGGTGTCGCCGGTTTCGTGCCGCCAGCGCAGCGCTCCGGTTTTCGCGTCCAGGCAGTAGACGTGGTGATCGTTGGACCCGAACACCACGCAGCCCTCGGCCACGGCCGGCATACCCAGCACGGCCCCGGCCGTGGGAAACCGCCACATCACCCGACCGTTTCGTGCATCCAGGCAGTAGAGGGCGTGGTCCGAGGACCCGATGTACACCCGACCGCTCAGCACGGCCGGACCTCCCCGTATGTGCCCCCTGGTGGGTGCCTTCCAGCGAAGGGCCCCTGTGTCGCGCTCGATGGCATACACGAACCGGTCCCGGCTCCCCACGTAGACGCCGGACTCGTCCAGGGCCAGGGGCGCCACGATGCCACCTCCCGTCTCGTACTCCCAGACGAGTTGGGGAAGGTCCGATGCGGGCTCGGCCGTCCGGGCGCGGTCCTGGGTGCCGGCGGGCTTGGATGCGAACACGAGGAGAGCGGCCAGGGCCATGACCACCAGCCCGCAGACCCTCGTGCCCGGTGTCCGGCAGGAGCTCATTGTGCGATCTCCCCCTGGAACGTCATGTCCAGCCCCTGGATACGCATCCGGTCCCCGGGCGCCAGGATCGACTCCACTCGAACGCGGCCGTTCACCCGCACCTCGGGATCCTTTTCAGGGTTCTCCAGGACCATCCGCCCGTTCTTCACACCCAACCGCACACCGCGCTTCCCGACTGCCAGGAACCCGCCGGCCGACGGAACCGGTCCTGCGGAAAGCGCGAAGCCTCCCCCGGCGGGGAGCAAGGGGCAGGAGGTCGCCCCATCGCCTGCCCCGAGGGAGAGGGCCCAGCGGTAGTGATCCAGGGCCTCCTCCTTCAGCCCGAGGAGATCCAGGGCCACGGCCATGGCCGCGTGGTACTGGGGTACGTCTCCCAGCTCCTCACCAGCTAGTCCCAACCGGTTTCTTGCATCGGCTGGACGGCCTTCCCGCAGGAGCCGCACGCCCTCC
>CAYYVD010000077.1:0-814 GCA_964475045.1 uncultured Desulfobacterales bacterium
CCGCATATGCTACGGCATTTGTTCCATCTGACGCCGGCCGTGCGGAACGGGTTCACGTGCGCCGAGCTGTTCCTCCAGGCCGTGCCTCTCCTCTTCACCCTGCGGGACCAGCCGGAGCTGACGGTCGAAGGGGTGAGGAACATCGTGCGGATGGAGGCCTTTGTCCGGCGGATCGCCCACCGCCTCTCTCTGCCTGACGGCCAGGATCTCATCTGCCGCATCGAGAAGGAGCTTCGCAAACCGTCGAGCGAGAGGGAGGGTTTTACGGGCAGCCTCCTTTTCTTTGCGATTGTCGTCCTGTTCGGGACGCATCTCAGAGACATGTTCAACTACAGCAAGCCCGGGCTCGAGGCGATCGCATCTTACAGTGAAGAGGAGGTCCACGTGATCAAGCAGTCCCTGCCGCTGCTCGATCCACGGTCTACCATCACAGCGGAGCTGGAAGATGTCCTGGCAGGCATGCTTCTGCAAGAGGACGCCTTTCAGAACTACTTCGCCATGGTCACGATCATCATCCATGCGGCCCGGCAGTTTCCAGCAGGCGCTCGCGTTCTGGACCGCATGCTTGAAGCGCCCATGCCGCACGGTGCATCGTCCGAAGCGGCGAATGCCCTGTGGCGGCTCAAGCTTTACAGGCAGGCCATCTCCATTTTCTCTTACGTCTTCAGGAGGATCAGAGAAGATGGAGCCCGTCAGAACTGCATTCCTGCCTCCCACATGGCCGGCTATCTTCGCGCTCTGCTGCAAAAGCTCGTCCTCGAGCTGGATCACAGCCTTGAGATGAGAAAGCGTTTCGCCAGAGGCACGATCTTTG
>CAYYVD010000077.1:824-16672 GCA_964475045.1 uncultured Desulfobacterales bacterium
CTTTGATCAGGGGGACCCGTTTCATCCCCTCCTGCCTCTGGGCATTTACTGCTGCGGCCGATTGGCCGACCCGGAAGAGGAGGACCTCTTCGGCCGGCTCCTGACGGAATGGCTGAACCATGCGGATCGATGGGACCGAAGCTCACCCACGGGGACAAGCCTTTTCAGGCGAATGGCCTTTGAGCTGGTGCCCCTGGCCTACTTCAACCCCGAGTTCGCCATCGAGCAGGCGTTTTTCATCTATCGGGAGCTCCGTACGTTCAAAAGGGAAGAGCCCCTGCAGTGCCTGCTCGACGTGATGGGCGCCATCAACCACTTGAACCCGGGCGTGATTGAGCGGATGTACTTCCAGGTCCGGGACTATGAGGACCCCGGTGTCCCCCTCGACGACCTCCTGACCTCCGCCATGGCGGTTCAGCTGGATGAAGGCGAGATTCAGGGTTTCTTCAAGGCCATGCGCGTGTTCTCCTGGCACGAGTGCGTGACCACCCTCATGATGTTTCACCCCAGGATCGCAAACGCCATCATCGAAGGATTTGAGAAGGGTTTCCAGGTGGGCCGGACCATGTACCAAATGTCCACGTCCGTGGCCGAGCACCTGGCCGGCGATTTCTTCTCGCCTGAGATGAACGGCGATTTCCATTTGTTCTTCGGGATCAAGAAAGATGGCCGCCATTGACCGGGAAAGAACACAGAGACTTTACGCGTCCAAGGCGCCGAACTATCGGCTCCTTCATCATCTGGCCACCCTCTGGTGCGACACCCGCTGGAGAAGGACGGCGGCCGAGGCGGTTCCCCGCCATGCAGAAAGGGTGCTCGACCTTTGCACGGGGACCGGACTGACGGCGCGGGCAATCCTGGGAAGGCCGGGAAAGCGTTCCGTCGTGGCCATCGACATGACGGCGCCCATGATTCGAAAGGGACGTGGGACCGCAGAGGCTTCGAGGGGCCTAGACTTTGTCCTTGGAGATGCCCAAACCTTGCCGTTTCCGAACCGCACCTTCGACGCCGTGGTGAGCGTCTGCGGTCTGGGAGGGGTGGAAAACCCCGGGAAGGCCGTCAGGGAGGCGGCGCGGGTGCTGCGGCCGGGCGGCGTCTTTTTCTCCATCGAGATGAGCACCCCCCGGACCATGCTCAGCCTCCTCTGGCACAAGGGTGTGGTCGCTCCCCTGGTCCAACGCTTTTGGGCCTTTCGGGACATCCCGCTCGAGAAGCTGGTCACAGAGGCCGGAATGAAGGTGGGCAACTGCGCGTACCGAATGGAACGAGGGGTTGGCAGCATCTGTGAAGTGTCGGCCGAAGCCTCATAGCCTGTGGTTCCCGGCGACTGCGTCTCCGGGAATGCGCGGCGCTGACTTCGGTGAGTCGGCTGCACGTGCCGTCCGGGCTTAGGCTGGCGGCCTGACCCTGCCGATGTGCTCCCGGGTTGGCGCCGCGCAGTATCAAGGGTTTGCAGGCCAGCCAGACCAATCATTCGTTCTCTATCTTTTGGAGGGAGGTGTGAACACGCCCTACTTTAAAGTGTGCCCGAGCTGCGGCTCCGATGATGTGGAAGGCAACCGTGCAAGGAACCGGGCCCGGTGCCTGGCCTGCGGGTATCCGGATGAAGAGCGGGGCCGGGGCGGCCACTACTCGCCGGCCATGCGGCCGGAGCATGCCGCCTTCTGCCGTGAGCTGAGCGCCCGGGTGAACTGGGTGGAGGCGGTCTTTGAGTCCTGGCCCGGGCCTGTGGCCCACGAGGCCTTTCAGCTCAAGACACTGCTGGACGACGGGCAGATCCTTGGGGCCCTGTGGCAGCTCAAGGACCTCGCCGAGGTGCTGCTCAAGTTACCGGCCGTGATCATGGCGAGGGACCTTCTGGAAAACGGGAAGGACGCTTCCCTGGAATCGCGTATCTGGAAGGCCCTCACATCCAAGCCGCTTTCCATGGGGGACTGGCATGCCCTGGCCGGTGACCTGCTGGCGCGGGAGGTGATCAATCGATGGGATGAGGGGTTGGTCCTTCCCGAGGTAGCCCGGGTCTTTCGAAAGAGCGCATCCAGGACCACACCGGCCTACCGGGCCCTGAAGGAACTCATCCCTCTCCGCAACCAGACCATCGGGCACGGGGCCTTCAACCCGGACATGGCCGCTTACCGCAGGGACCTGTCAACCTGGGTACCCCGGGTGAACGATGAGGTGCTGGCAGCGATCCAAGAGGCCGGGGTGTGGGAAGGGGTGTCGCTTCGTGTGCACGAGGAGCCGGATACGGTCCTCATTGGCGCAGGGAGCATTCGGGAGCGGCACGACCTGCAGGAGCCCGGTCCCCATCTCCCCGTGGATCGGGAGGTGGAACTCGTGCGGGACGATCGGGCGCTCTCCCTCTCGCCCCTTCTCGCGGTAAAGTGCTGCACCGTGTGTCGCAAGGCGGATGTGTTCTTCTTTGACAGCCGGCAGAGCGGCGAGGCCCGCGAGCGGTTCTTCTTTCTGGACTACCTGGCCGGGCACAAGATGTCCCGCCCGGGCCACCTGGAGCCCGGGCTCGCCAAGAGAGGGGAGGAGCAGGATACCGAAGGTGGCCGGACGGTGGAGGCGGAGCGCTCGCGCATGGCGAGCCGCCGCATGCAGCGGCTCCTCGAGGAGACGAGCCTGAAGGCGCGCTACCTCTCCCCGGGGTTTCTCAGAGACCGGCTTCGCGGGTTCCTGGACGCAAGGTCCCGCGGCGTGGCATGGCTTCGAGCGCCGGCCCACTGGGGCAAGAGCGTGTTCGTACAAGGGCTCCAGCCGGATGCGGGTCTGGAAAAGGATCCATTGGCCGACGACCTCCGGGTGGCGGTCTTTCCCATCAAGCGGGAGTTCCGGTTCACCCCGGTCCAGCTCAAGGGGGTGCTGAGAGAGGCCCTGGCCCGGGAGGCCTGCCTGGACGTGGCCCCTGGAAACGAGCCGGACTTGGACCTGAGCCGTTCCGATCCGGCAAAGGCGTTCGGCGCCTGGCTCGGGGCGTTTCTGACCGCCAGCCCCTGCGACCCGGAGACTCGTCTGCTGGTCTGCCTGGACGGGCTGGACGAGCTCAGCCCGAGCAACGAGAAGGGCCTCCTGGACTTCATTCCGCACCCCGATGATCTCCCGGAGCGGTGCTACCTGCTTCTCACGTCCCGGCCCGAGGCGGAGAGCCCGGCCTGGGTGGTACGCACCATGGAGGGACACTTCGATCCCCTCCAGGAGGACTGCGAGATCTGGGTCTTCGGGCTGGAGGATGCGGACTACCTGTCCCTGCTGGAGGCCTACTTTTTTCAGGGCGTCCATGATCGGCTGGTGGAGGCGTGGAGCCGCGAGATGCAGGCATGGGTTTCCAGCGGGGAGGCAGCGGGGCTCATAAGCGACATTCCTGATCGTATGTCACGGCCGGACCTGGCAAGAGCTGCCAAGCGCACCTGGCGGGAGGTGCTGGAGGAGGCAGGGATAAGTGAGACGCAGAGCGGACCATCCCAAGGAAGCCTGTGCGCCCGATTGGTGAACCCGGTGCTGGAGGCGTTTGAGGGCCTGTTCGAGCAGGTGCTGGAAAAGGCGGATCGACGGTTTCTCTACGTGAGCCACCTGACGAACCTGCTGGAGCTTCGTGCCATCAGCCTTGAGGATGTGCCCGGCCTGCCGCCGGCGGAGCGCTTGTTCACGCACTACCTGGACGAGCTCGAAAGGGTGCTCCCGCCCAAGCTGTGGGACCTGTGCCGGCAGGTGATCCTGATCCTGGCCGCGGCCGAGGAGGCCCATGCCCGGGACGCGACCCTTCGGGACCGGGAGGCGCCGGTGTGGCAGGGGTTGCCTCTGGAGGTGCTGGCCGGGCTCCTGGGCGAGGAGGGCCCGCGCGAGGCGCGGCTTATCTTTTGCCTTTACAGCATCAAGGAAGTCCTGGGCACTTGGAGGGGAGACGCCTCGGCCGAGCCCTTTTTCCGTCTGGGGCTCAAGGACATGGCCGTCACGGTGAGGGAGGCTTGGAGGGAGGACCTGGAACGGGTTCACCGGAACTTGGCAGAAGGGTTTTACAGGACGTGGAAGGGTCGATTCGAAGAAGTCCCGTATGAAGGGACGGAGGAGTATCTCCTGCGCATGGTGCCCGAACATGCAGACCTTTCCGGGGATGAAGACCTGAAGGAGATCGTGTGGTCGGATGAGGGCCTGGCAGGGGCGTATCTGGATCGCGGCAACCATTATTATGGAAAGCGCTCTCTCTATCAACTAGCGGCCACGTGGTTTGAAACCGCCGTGTTGATCTACGCCCATCTTGTAGGTGCCCAAGGCAGGCAAGACTTGGCGAACTCCCTGGCCGCTGCGTACATGAACCGTGGCGTGGCGTTTGATAGCCAGGGCCGGTATGAGGAGGCGATCGGGGACTACACGCGAGCGATCGGTTTGAGGGAGGGATTGGTGTTCGATTCGGATTTTGCTCAGGCGATCCCCGGGGCATGTATGGCGCACTTCAACCTGCTTGTTCTCGAAGTCCAAGGAGGGGATCCTGACTCCCTTTCCATCGCGCTCTCCCGATGCCAAGCCTTTCTTGAGAAGCTGGAGTCGCTGGTGGATATTTCCAAGCTACCGGAGCCTTGGCGAAAGGAAGTGGAAGATCTAAGGAGTCTTATGGAACGAACCAAGTCCTCCTGAGTTGTGGGTTTCCTGCACTCAGGATGGACACAGATCGAGGAAATCGTTTGAAAGCAACCCTGGAACCACTATCCAAGCCTGGCTCGCCATGATGACGGAAGAGATTCCGGATTTTTACTTGGTGGGCGGGGTCGTGCGGGACCGGTTTATCTGAAGAAAACCGAAGGGCGTGGACTTTGTATGTTCGAACGGATGTCTCTGGGCCGAAAGACTGGCCAAGGCGCTTGTCGAGGGCGGCGGTTCATGAGCTCCGGGGGTCTTTGGATACGATGGGGCGGTCGTCCGTAAGAGGGGCTTTGTCGAAGGGCATCGGATTTCTGTGATCACAGCCGGGTCAGGGATAAGAAAGGCCCAGGCTTTGGGCAGCGCTGCGGAGCCGCTTGTCCGAGGTCCAGAGGCGAAGACCCGAGAGAAGGGCGGATGCCAGGAGGTGCACGTCCACGAAACCGATGCCCCGCCCCATCAGCCGGTGGGACCCCACGAAGGCGAGGAACTCCTTCTGGGTCGCGGTTACGGCCGAGGGCAGGGCTTGAAGCAGGGAGAGGATCTCGGCACGGTTGTGCAGCGTCCCGCAGGCCAGCTCACCGATGATATGGGGATGACAGGCCACGCGACCCTCGTCAAGAAGGCCCTCGAGACGGCGGCTTCCCTGCCGGAGGTGGTTTACCCAGACGGATGTGTCCACCAGGATCAAGAAGCCCCTTTCTCAGGCCTTCGGCGCCGGGGAGCGCGGGCGTCCTTTTCCGTGCCCCCCAGCCGGGCCAGGCGACGGCTCGATTCCAGGGCGATCAGGGCTTCCAGCCCGCGCCGCACCAGGGAGGTTTTCTCCGTGACGCCGGTGAGTCGTGAGGCCTCGTCGAGGAGGGAATCGTCAATGTTCAGCGTGGTTCTCATATGCATCAATATGCATAATTCATGCATTGCTGTCAATGGCTTTTGATGGTGGGAGACTTTGAGGCAGGTGGAGAGAAAGGGACTGGAGACCTATCTTCGAAAGCTCGGCGCCCCCCTTCGCTCCTTCGTCGTCTCTTCGGGGAATCGGAGCGGGTCATGCGCCCGTGATGGATCCCATTCGCTTCACGGCCGCAGCGCGAAACGGGCCGTTCGGGAAGCTTGAGGCCACATCGGAAAGGCAATCCACGGCCTCTTGGTCGCGTCCGAGCACATGCAAGGTCTCCGCAAGCATCATCATCGATTTGGCCTGCCAGGGGCCGGGCCCCATGGCGGCGAGGCGGAGCAGGGGCTCGGCCTTGTCCGCCCGGAAGGATCGATGGTGGTAGATCCCCAGCCGAAACAAGGCCGCTGGAGGCAGGGAGAGCGTGAACGAGGAGGGGTAGGCTTCTACCAGGGAGGCTGCCTGCTTCAGGTCTCTCTTGAGCAGCACCTGGACCAGCCTGCGGTAGTAGGGCAAGGCGCGCTCCTGGTGGAGACGCTTGTATCGATCTAGAAAGTAGCGCAAGGCCGACTCGTTTTCCGGATCCCTTTTGAGAAGGTTTCCATACAGGGCAGCGACCTCTCCGCTCTTGTGCGAACGCATCCTCAACCGGCGCGCTCTGGCGATCACGGCTTCGTGCCGGGCCTGCTTGTGAAGCCCCATGAGGTAGGCCAGAACAAACCCTCCCAGATACCCGCCCATGTGGGCCCAGTAGTTGGTGCCGGTTTGAAGGGGGCCGAGCTGGACGATGCCGCCCACCGTGTTCAGGAGCACGAAGAAAGAGACGAGGACCAGCCCCGGGACACGGGCCCGAATTGCCCCAAAGGGGAGCAGGAACAGGGGCAGGCCGATGGTGACCCGGGCGAAGTAGCAGCGCACGATGAAAAAGGCCATGAGACCGAAGACCGCGCCGGAGGCACCCAAGGTGTGCACGGGAGCCAGGCAAAACACGCTGCCCCATGCGGCGTTCCTGTGATGGAGCAGGAGATGGGTGGTGATCTGAGAGGATGCCAGTGCCAGACCATACCCTGTCAAGAGGCGCGCAGCCCCCATACGGGGCTCCAGGACCGCCCCAAAGGTCCAGAGGAAGGCCATGTTGACGAAGAGGTGCTGGAGATCGGCGTGCAGGAAGGCACTGGTGACGGCGGAGAGCATCAGATGTCCGGCCGTGTGGCTTCCATGGGGAGGGAAACACAAGTTCGGGGACCATGCCGCCGGCACAAAGGCAAAGGCCGCCACGTTTGCGGAGATGAGCATCACCGTGCACCAGGGGATGCCGGAATCGTCGAGGTCCGTGCCGATCGCAATGAACGGGGGGAGAAACAGAACACGCCGCCACAGGGATCCGATGGCACTGCCGGTGGAGGTGTACCAATGCACGTAGGCCTTGACGAGGGAGATCAATAGCAGAAACCCGGCTGCAACGGCGAACGCCTTCCGCGTGACGGACGCCAGGTGGGGCATGAACACCCCGAGGAGCGCCGGGACCAGCAGGGCCCAGAGAAGCGGATAGAGCCAGGTTGCTCGGTGGACGGCCCGGGACGCACCTAAGGCATTTTCTGCTCGAGCGCTGCTCTTGTCCATGTTTTGCTCTCTCGGGCGGGCGATGAAGGTCCCTTCGCAGGTACCGCAGGCCGGAACCGGTTTGACACTCCATACTGATTCAAGACGACAAGGCGGGTGGATGCTTTCATGGGCGCCTGGGAAACCTTGGGTTTTCTACGCATCCCTTCAGCATCGCCACTTGATCGAGGAAAAAGCGACACATGGGCGAAGGGGATACGAAAGCGAAGCGGAGGAACGCCGTCTTGTTTGTTGAAGGCTTTGCAAAGGAAGGGTGGCCTTCGCGGTCCGAGAACGAACGTGAACACCTCGATGATTCTCCACACGTGGAAAGGTTGGGCTGAACGATGGAAATCCCTCTGGAATCCGCAGTCCTGTTGGCGGCAGGCCTTCTGATCGGGGCGGCCGGTTGGCCGCTCTTCAGGATCTCCGCACGGGTCATCGGCTTGATCCTGGGTGCAGGAACCGGGTACATCCTTGCACTTGTGCTTTCGAGGTCCCTGGCCTCGCATGTGCCGGATAGCTGGGAATCCTGGGGGATGCTGTTGGTCACGGTGCTGTTCGGTGTGTTGGGGACGGTGTTGATTCGATTCCTGGTCAAGACCTCTCTGTTTGTGGGAGGGTTGTTGTTCGGCGTGCTGGTGGTGTCCGCATGGCAGGGGACGTTGAGCAATGTGGAAGACGCGGGCTCGCTGACCACCGTTGTCGAGCACCTCTCGGCCTGGTCCCTGGGGGCGGGCATCCTGTCGGGCGTGGTTTTCGTGTTCTTTGAAAAGGCGTTCGTGATTCTCTTCACTGCAGCCGTCGGGGCTGCGCTGCTCACGACCCCTTTGAACCTCCCCCGGGAGGGCTTCTATGTCGTGCTGCTGGCGGGGACGATGGCTCAGCTTTGGTTGAGCCGCGGTAAGAGGGCCGAGCGGATGGAGGTCGTGGAGTCGAGGCCTGCGCGGACTTGAGCCGGGGCCTTGAACGGGGCTCTCCCGCCTTCGGGGCAAGAGCATCTTGTTGGTGCACGAAACCACCGGATGGGACAAGAAAGAGGTCGGGCCCCCTTCTCGTTTCGTGGTGGACAGGGAGGCGTGATGCGTGAGAAGGCGATCCAAAGTCCCGGCCTGTTGCTGCTTGGATTCGGTGCGCTGATGGTTCTCTGGGTCCTGCTCTCGGGGACGGGGTGCGTCTTTTTTCGAGGCGTGTTCAGCGGGTGGGACCTGGAGATTCGGTTGGCCAGCTTTTTCTACCCGGGGTGCTCCGACGAAAACCAGGTGGCGGTTCCCTCGGGGCTTGCCGGGACCTGGGTCCTGAGCCGGGAGGACGGGGAGCGAATGGTGACCCTGACGCCCCGGGAGGACGGTTCCTGTCGCATGGTGCTGCGGTGGGAGGAGGAGGGGGTGCACAGGGCGTTCCCGTGCCGGGCGCGGGCGTTCGAGAGCCAGGGGCGCCTTCTCCTCGACGCGGTTCCGGAGGTGATTCGGGAGGACGAGGACCTCGGCCGTCAAGCCCTGTTTCAGTTGTTGTTCTATGTCCCGGCACATGTGATCTTTCTCGTGGAGGAGCAAGGGGAGGGACCTCGTTTCAAGCTCCTGAACCCGGTCTGGGTGGCGGAGTGGCTGGACGATCATCCGGAGGAGCTGCCCCACGAAAAGCGAAGCGGTCGGTACCTGGTCACGGCCTCGACCGAAGCGGTTCAAGCCTTTCTGAAGATTGCCCTGGAGCGGGAAGAGGACGCCTTCACCGCCCTGTGATCGGGGCCCTTGGTTCCGGCCCGTGCACCATCGCCGGCTTGCCGCTTCAGCTCGCTCCCTCCTGGGCGTGGTTCTCGAAACGGGCCGAGTCCTTCAGGAAGGTCAGTCGAAAGGCGCCGGTGGGGCCGTTTCGATGCTTGGCCAGGTTGAGGTCCGCCAGGTTCCGGTTGTCCGGGGTCTCGCCGTAGAGCTCCTCGCGGGAGATGAAGAGGATCAGGTCCGCGTCCTGCTCGATGGCCCCGCTCTCGCGCAGGTCCGAGAGCTGGGGCCGCCTCCCCGGACGCTCCTCCACCCTGCGGTTGAGCTGGGACAGGGCCAGGACCGGGACGTCCAGGTCCTTGGCCATGAGCTTGAGCCCCCGGGAGATCTCCGAGATCTCCACCTGGCGGGACTCGGCGCTTCTTCGGCCCTCCCCTCTGAGGAGCTGGAGGTAGTCCACCACCACGAGGCCCACGGGCTCTCGATCCATGAGCCGGCGGAGCTTGGTCTTCATGCGGAGGACGTTGGTGCCGCCCGAGTCGTCGATGAACAGGGGGAGCTCGGAGAGCCGGTCCGCGCAGGCGATCAGGCGTTCCCACTCCTCGCCCACCAGCATGCCGGCCTTGAGCCTCCGGGAGTTCAAGCGGGCCTCCATGCTGAGGAGCCGAAGGCCCAGCTGGCGCTGGCTCATCTCCAGGCTGAAAACGGCCACGCCCTGTCCGCTCTCCCTGGCCGCGTGCCCTGCGATGCCCAGGGCAAAGGCCGTCTTGCCCATGCTGGGTCGGGCCGCCACGATGATGAGATCCGAGGGCTGAAGCCCTCCGGTCAGCCGGTCGAGTTCCATGAACCCCGTGGGAAGGCCCGTGATGAACCCCTCGGTCTTGGAGGCCTTCTCGATCTCCGTGTAGCTCTCCACGAGCACCGGGCTGATCGGCGTGAAATCCTTGTCTGCGCGGCCTTTGGCCAGGTCCAGGATCTCCTGGCTGGCGCGGTCGAAGAGCGCGTCCAGCTCCACGGTACGCGAGAAGCAGTCCTCGGCGATGCTCGAGCAGACGTGAATGAGCTTTCTTCGAAGGGAGAGCTCCCGCACGATCTCCGCGTGGTGCCGCACGCCCGCAGAGGTGGAGATGCTCGCCGCCAGCTCGCTCACGTAGGCGATGTCCCAGGAAGGCGGCGCTTTCCAGTCGGTCTCCAGGAGGTGACGGTTGAGCGTGACCAGGTCCACCGGCTGGTTGCGGCCGCTCAGGTGGGCCATGGCCCGAAAGATTCCCTGGTGGCTCTCGAGGTAGAAGTCGTCGGGTTCCAGGAGATCGACCACCTGGCGCATGGCCTGGTTGTTGACCAGGATGGCCCCGAGGACGGCCAGCTCTGCGTCCTTCTGGTGGGGGGACACCTTGAAGGGGGTGGTCACGGCTGCAACTCCCTTCAGTGGGGGTTGTTTCGATCCGTGCTCTCGAGGAGCACGGCATGGTCCGATTCGGTGCCGTAGTACTCCGAGGTCCGCTCCTCGCGGGTCACCCGCCCGAGCGCTCGAAAGGGCTCGAGCACGGTTTTGCAGGCGGCCCCGGGGACCCCTTTCACCGTGGTCTGAACGTTCCCTTTGGGATCAATGACGACGTGAAGCTCTGTTCGTTTCATCGGGTTTCCTCCGAATGCCGGTGATGGGTGCCTCGATCGACAAGGCGGTCCGTGGGGGGCCGGTTCACCCCCAGGCCCTGGCCACCATACGGATGGATCCGTCCTCGAGGTGCTCCACCTCGGCCACGTCGTAGTGGAGCTCCCGGGCGGTTCGCTTCACCTCGGCCAGGGTGCACTGCTGCTTCAGGCGCTGCTGAAAGCGGCGGTTGCGCATGATGCGCCAGTCGCTGTCTCCCACCATGGTGAGCTCGCCGTCCCGGTTTCGGACCCATCCGATCCGGCGCCCCTGAATCGTGGCGTCGGCCACCACGTCCCGGCCCCCTGCGGCCCGGCGCAGGGAGATGCCCATCTCCTGCAAGGCTTCCTGCAGGATCTCCAGGTCGGTGACGCCGCGAATGGCGATCTGTACGGTCATGGACATGTCACACTCCTTTCATCCGCAATAGATGCGTGGGTTGGAAACGCGGCTCACGGGGAAGGGTTCCCCGTCCGCGCAGAGCGCCTCCCACAGCGCAAAGGGGAGGTCCTCGCGCCCCGGTGCAAACCAGGGGATCAACAGGGAGCCGTCCGGGGCGATTCGAATCTCCACCTCGTCCGCATCCCGGGTCAAAACAGGGTCCGCTGAAAGCTGCTCTTCCATCTTTTCACCTCCTGACGACAGGGAAAGCACCGGCCCTCGATCAGGTGCTCGGGGCAAAACGCGCGGCCGCACCCCGCGCAGGTCGCCGCACATGCCGGGCAGAGGGTCACGCCGCAGGATGCGCACGGCATCACCCGGCTGAGGGGATGGGGATCCCGGCAGGCATGGCAGAAGAACACGTGGGAGGGGCACACGGATTGCCCCAGCGCGTTCGTGTGCACGTGCTCCGGGCACCAGATCGTGTCCTGGCTGCAGTCGGGGCAGGTCCTGGCACAGGCCGGGCAGACCGTGCATCCCGCCTCGCAGCGAAGGGCCCGGTCGCTTCGAATCCGCACCCTGCAGGTCTCGCAGACCGCCGCGTGCTCGTCGCAGACCGGTTCGCCGGTGACGGCGCAGGCAAAGGCGGCCCTCGCGTCCGGACCCATCATCTCCCGCTCGCAGACTGCGCAGTGGGCCGTGCAGGCCGGACAGGCCAGGCTGCCGTCCGGACCGAGACCCAGCTCGGCCGTGGGGTGATCGCACACCTCGCAGCGGATCTCGCCCAGCACATCCCCCTCAACCAGGTCGAAGTCCGCCGACACGATGCGTTTTGTTTCCGGGCCTTCCAGGGTCCACTGGAGCTGCTTGACCGGAGAGGACACGGTCTCCACGGACACGAGCTCGACGTGGGCATGCACCCGGGCCGCCTCGATCTCGTCCGCCTTCCTTCGAGCGTGCTCGGCGCGGGCACCGGCTGCCGCCCGCTCCCGGCCCGCGGACAGGGCCTCCTCCCGCAACTGCCGGTAGTAGCGGTCCAGGCGGTCGAGGGTCTGGTACAACCGCTCCAGGTTCTCCCGCACGGCCTCCTCCGAGAGGCGGACCGCCTCCTGCTCGGCGCGCTTCATCCCTCGCTCGACCAGGGCCTCGAAGCGCGGCCGGGAGATCGGCGGGGCCTCGCGCCATTGAACGTCCTGCGGGGGATGGGTGAGGCGGTCGAGCACCCGGGCGGGCCCGTTTTCCGAAACCTCCACGGCCAGCAGGTGCTCGTGGACGTCGTCCGCCCTGACGGCCGCCTTGACCCACAGCCGGGCCGTGGCGCGCCAGCCCTTGCGGGCCGTGAACCGGGTGAGGCGCCCCGTGTGCACGCGAAGCCGGTCGCGGGCCTCGGGCCTGGAAAAGGACGTCCGGGCCGGCCGCGCGCCGTGTCGGCTGCGGCCGGGTCCGGCCAGGGCCTCGGTGAGGTCGTCCAGCAGGGGGGATCCCGGTGCCAGAACCGGGACGCCCGCCGGGGCGGTCTTTCGATCCAGGGCCACCTGCAGCTCCTCGGCCCCCTGAAGCCACTCCGCGGCCTCGGATCCTCGAGGCGCTCGAATGCGAAGGGTCCGGCTCGGGGCCTCCTCCACCCGGCCTCCGAGCAGGTGCACCGCCTCGTGGACAAAGGCCTTCATGCCCGGCCTCCGATGCGGTCCAGGACCCGGTTCACCCGCTTGGTGTTGTCGTAGCCCTCGCGGGCCTCGGCCAGCGCGTCGCCCAGGGCCCGAAACGACCGGGCCGCCTCCCCGGCGCTGCGGCTCTGAAGCCAGATCTCCCCGATGCGCTGCTGCAGGGAGGTGGCCTGGTCCACGTGGCCCAGGACGGTGCCCATCTCCCCCACCACGATCTCGAACAGGCGAAGCTTCTTGGCGAGGATGTCGATCACGTGCTCCTCCACGGTTCCCTTCACGGCCAGGTTGAAGATGGTGATCTCCTGGTCCTGGCCGATGCGGTCCAGCCGGCCGATGCGCTGCTCCACCCGCATGGGGTTCCAGGGGAGGTCGTAGTTCACCAGGCTGTGGCAGGCCTTCTGGAGGTTCAGGCCCACCCCGCCCACCTCGGTGGACACCAGCACCGAAGAGCGGACCTCGAAGAACCGCTCCAGCGTCTGGGACCGCTGGGGCGTGCGGTGCCGGCCGGTCAGGGGGAAGGCGGCCCGGCCCGAGTCTCGAACGAGGCCGGCCAGGTGCTCCGCGGTCTCCTGAAACTCGGTGAACACCAGGAACCGCCGCGCCGGGAACAGGGCCAGGATGTCCAGGAGGGCCTCGGCCTTGGACGGTCGCTGAATGCGCCCGGCCAGCTCGGCCAGCCGGCTCAGCTGGTCCCGCACGGGCTCCGGGTAGGCCTCGCGCCCGGCCATGCGGGCCAGGGTCTTCTGAATCGCCCGGGGCGACGAGGTGAGCTCCCGCTGGAGCGTGATGAGGCTCAGCATGCGGGTCTTGTTTCCGGTGAGCCGGGTGAACTGGCGCTTGAACTCCTTGCGCACGTACCGGGTCACCTCGTCGTAGAGCACCTTCTCGGACGCCGAAGGGGCGATCCAGGCGATGGCCGCCTTGCGGCGGGGCAGGTGGAGCCCGGTCTGGTCCCGGCGGTTGCGAATCAGGATGTCCGACAGGGTCTCCTTGAGTGCGGTCTCCCGGCCCTCCTCGGGCGCCCTGGGGTCGGAGCGCGCCACAAAGGCGCTCTTGAAGGCCCGAATTGTCCCCAGGTGGCCGGGCCGGACCAGGTCCACGATGGCGTAGAGCTCGGTGAGGTCGTTTTCCACGGGCGTGGCGGTGAGGGCCAGCACGTACCGGGAGCGAAGCTCGCGAACGAAGCCCCAGAGCTTGGTGGAGCGGTTCTTGAGACGCTGGGCCTCGTCCAGGACCAGAATGTCCCATATCCTACCCGACAGGAGCGAGGCGGCCTTGCCCCGCGCCCGGTCGTAGGAAGAGATGAGCCGGGAGGGCAATCCGCTCGGGGACCGCCCCCGAAGCTCCTGGAAGGTCTCTTCGAACTTCTCCTCGAGCTCCTGCTTCCACTGGGGCACCAGACCGGGAGGGGCCAGCACGAGCACGTTTCGGGCCAGGCCTCGAAGCAGGCACTCCTTGATGACGAGACCGGCCTCCACGGTCTTGCCCATGCCCACCTCGTCGGCCAGGATGGCCCGGCCCCGGTGCCGTTTCATGACGGTGCGCGCGGTGCGGATCTGGTGATCCAGGTGCTCGATGCGGGCCGTGTGGAGGCACAGGAGCTCGTCGAAGCCCCTTCGCAGGGTCAACCGGCGGCCCGCCAGGTGGATGTCGCACCACCTGGCCCCCCGGCCGGCCCGAAAAAAGGATCGGGGCTCGCAGCTTCCCCGCACGACCCTCACCCCGGGAAGGCTCACCGCCTGACGCTGAAAAAAGGCCGAGATCTCGTCGGACACGTCGAACCGTGTGCCGCAACGCCAGCACTCCTGGGCCCCGCTGCCGCCGCCCAGCTTGGCAAAGAACGCCGTGCTGTCGAGCCACCCGCACGCGGGGCACTGCTTGGAGAAGTGGGCCTCGGCCGCCTCCTCACGAGCCGCTCCCTCATCGTTTTCGGGTTCGGGAATGCTGAGCCACTCAAATCGTGCGGATGTCACGGTTTCGCCACTGCCTCCGTTGCTCCTCGATCCGGTCCTCGCTCGCGAACCGAGCCCGGGTCCGGGCCCAGAGGCGAAGGCCTTCGATCTGCTCCTTCATGGTGACCGAGAGCGGCACCTGGGCGGCCAGGTTTCGCAGCACGTCCTCCGTGGTGAGCGGCCGCTCCTCGTCGAACGCGTCAAAGAGCCCGGCCACCACGGCCCCCTCGATCTCGGCCCCGCTCAAGCCTTCGCTCTTTTCGGCCAGGAGCGGCAGGTCGAACTCTCCGGGGTCCCGGCGGCGCTTGAGCAGGTGAATGCGCACAACGGCCTCCCGCTCCTCCCGGCCGGGCAGGTCCAGGAAGAAGATGTCGTCCCACCGGCCTTTGCGAAACAGCTCGGGCGGCAGCGAGGACACGCTGTTGGCCGTGGCCATGACAAAGACCGGCGCTTCCTTTTCCTGAAGCCAGGTGGCGAGGGTGGCGAAGACGCGGGCCGCGGTCCCCGCGTCCGACTGGGAGGAGCTCCCCAGGCCGGCCATGGCCTTCTCGATCTCGTCGATCCACAGGATGCACGGGGCCAGGGACTCGGCCACCTGCACGGCCCGGCGGGTGTTCTCCTCCGAGCTACCCACCTGGCTCGAAAAGAGGCGGCCGCTGTCCAGGCGCAGCAGGGGCAGCTTCCAAAGGCTCGCGGCCGCCTTGGCCGTGAGGCTCTTGCCGCAGCCCGGCACCCCGATCATGAGGAGGCCCTTGGGGCTGGGAAGCCCGTACGCCCGGGCGGCTCGAGAAAAGGCGCGCCGGCGTTTCAACAGCCACTGCTTGAGCACCGGAAGCCCGCCCACCGAGTCCAGGCTCTCCTGCGTGTCGAAGAACTCCAGGGTGCCCGTCCGCCGAAGGATCTGCCGCTTGGCCCGAAACATCGCCCGTGCCGTGTCCCCGTTCACCCGGCCGCTCTCCACCACGGCGCGCGCGAGCGCCCCTTCGAACTCCTCCAGGGTCAGCCCCAGGCCGGCGTGGACCAGCCGTTCCCGGTCCCCCTGGGAGAGCGCCACCGCCACCTTGCGCCCCTTCAGGGCCTCGCAGGCGTTGGAGAGCGCGCGGTCCAGCACCTCGGGCGAGGGCAGGGGAAAGTCCAGGACCGTGACGTCGCTCTCCAGGGTGGCGGGGAGATGGAGCACCGGGGATAGAAGCACCACGGTGTTGCCCCGGGCCCGGGACGCGTGGGCGGCGTCCCGCAGAAGGCGGCGGATCAGGCCGTCCCGCAGCACATCGGGGAAGTCGGCCAGCAGGAACACCCCCTGGTCCGGCGGGGCCTGCTTGACGTGCCCCAGCAGCG
>CAYYVD010000078.1:0-16473 GCA_964475045.1 uncultured Desulfobacterales bacterium
ATCTCGATCGTGCGATCATCCCTCTCCGTCGGGTCACCGATGCGGTGGATTTTCAACCCTTCCTTGATGATTTCTCCTGCGGTAAGACGGGGGTTCAGGGAGGAGAATGGGTCCTGGCTTATGAGCTGCATGTATCTCCGTATGGATCTCAACTCCTTCCGGCTTACGCGGGTGATGTCCCGGCCCTCGAATTCGATCGAGCCCGACGTGGCCTCCATCAACCTCAATAGGACCCGGCCTGTGGTGGATTTTCCACACCCGCTCTCCCCCACCAGACCCAGGGTCCGGCCTTTGGGGATGGAAAAATCCACATCATCCACAGCCCGGACAAAGTTCATGGGACCCAGGAAAAAGCCCTTCTTGAGGGGAAAGTATTTCTTCAGCCGCCTTACGGACAACAGGGGCGGGCTCATATCTCAGCCATCCATTAGAAAGCAACGCACAAAGTGATCGGGTTCGACCTCGAACATGCCGGGTTCCTCTTTCTTGCAAACAGCCATGGTATGGGGACACCGGGGGTGGAAACGGCACCCTCGAGGCAGTTGATGCAGGTCCGGAACCACCCCCGGAATTTCCTGGAGTCTTCGATGCCTTTCCCGGAATTTTTGTCCGAGCCTGGGTGTTGAGCGCTGGAGTCCCCTCGTGTACGGGTGGAGGGGATTGTCGAAAAGCTGGGTGGTGGAGGCCTTTTCCATAAGCTTCCCGGCGTACATGACCACGGTCTTCCTGGCCGTCTCCGCGACGACCCCCAGGTTGTGGGTGATCAGAAGGACGGCCATATCGAACTTCTCTTTCAACTCTTCCATGAGTTCCAGGATCTGGGCCTGGATGGTCACGTCCAGGGCGGTTGTCGGCTCGTCGGAGATGAGAAGGTCGGGATGACAGGAGAGAGCCATGGCGATCATGACCCTCTGTCGCATTCCACCGCTCAACTCATGAGGATATGCCCGGACCCGCTGGCGGGGGGCCGAGATGCCGACGGTCCTGAGCATTTCAACCGCCTGCTCCGTAGCCTCTTTCTTTTTCATGCGCTGATGCAGGCGGATGGCCTCGCTGATCTGTTCCCCGATGGTAAAGACAGGATTGAGGGATTTGGTGGGTTCCTGGAAAATCATGGAGATTTGCCCACCCCGGACCCTCTTGATCTCCGATTCGGACAGCGTTAGCAGGTCCCTTCCTTTAAAAAGGATCCTACCTCCCATGATTCTGCCCGGCGGCGATGGGACAAGGCGAAGTATCGATAGCGCGGAGACGCTCTTTCCCGAACCGCTTTCTCCCACAACGCCCACGGTCTCGCCCTTGGAAAGGCTATAGCTGATCCCGTCGACGGCGTGCACCTCCCCCTGTCTGCCTGCGAAGTGGGCCCTGAGATCCTGGATATCAAGGAGGGCGCCCGATTTTCTCAGGTCAGGATTTCCGATGCATGTCTCCATGGGATCTTCCTTCACTGCGGCTGCGGTGCAAGACGGCCCCCGTTGCGAAGGAGAGACGGCCCTCCGGTCTCCACCTGCCGCCCGTCCAGGAAGATCGCGCAGGGTGCCTCAAAGGCGCGGATATTTGTTCTGGGGTCCTCTCTCAGGATCAGGAAATCCGCTCTCTTTCCCGGCTCCACCGTGCCGATCAGATGTCCCACTCCCAGGCCGCTGGCCGCGTTCCCGGTGGCGGCTAGGATCGCATCCGATGGGGCCATGCCCGCACGGACCAGCAGGCGGAGTTCCCTAGGCATATCTCCGTGACAGGTCCCTGTAAAGCCGGCATCGGTGCCGGCCGCTACATTGACACCCGCCCGGGCCAGGTCCGCCGCTATCTCCAAGCGGGTGGAAAAGGCCTCTATTCGGTCCCTTTCCAGTCTTGTGACGCTTTTCCCGACCTCCAGTTCCTCCACATCACGGGAGAACACAGAGAGCGTAGGGACGACGGTTGTCCCTTTTCCCACCATAAGCCGGACGGTCTCCCGGTCCACTCTGGAGACGCCGTCCGGCTGGATGAAGGCTGCGTTTGCAATGATGTCCACCCCGGCTGTAACCGCATTCAGAATACCCTCGGCCGCCAGACAGTGGGCTGTAACCTTTCTTTTCAGTCGGTGGGCCTCCTCCACAACAGGTCTGATCTCTTCAACCCGGTACGCGGGAAGATGGTTCCAGTTTAAAAAGCCCTCCTCCATGATCAGAGGGATCTCACTTCCACCGGTGGCCATGATCTTTATGAAATCGGCCCCATCTTTAATGATCGTCCGGGCCGCCTTCCGAGTCTCGAAAAGATTGTCCGCTTCGAGGGACATGGGATACCCGTGCCCGCCGGTGATAGTGATCGGCCGGCCGGAGGCAAGAATGCGGGGGCCCGTGATTAGCCCCAGTTTAATGGCGTCTCTCAGATGAAAAGCCAGGCCATCCGGCCCACCGCAATCAGCCACAGTGGTCACACCTGCAAGCAAGTTCCTGAGGGCGTTTACTGCTCCCTGCAGGAGACGCAGTTCCCTGGCCCCTGCAGGTTCGTCCATGGTCCTTTCCCCGCCGGTGAAGGTCAGGTGTACATGGGTATCGATCAGACCAGGCGTCATGTAGAAGCTGGAGTAGTCCAGAAGGGAATCCTTTTGGCCCAGGGACGCTTCCTCCCCCCACTTCAGAATGTCCTTGAAACCGTTCCCCTCCAGGAGGACCAGCGCTTCTTCCTTGAAACCTCCCCTTCCGTCAATGACAGCTTTGCATTTCACCGCCCGCACGGTTGACTCCTTTCGACCTCTCCGAGGCTTTTCACCGGCGCATTCTCGGATCCAGTGAATCCCGTAGGCCGTCGCCAAGGAGATTGAAACCGATTACGGTCAACAGGACGGCCAATCCGGGAAAGGTGATCAGCCAGGATGCGTCCCTGATATACTCCCTTCCCATGCTCATCATGAGCCCCCAATCCGGCGCCGGGGGTTGGGTTCCCAGCCCGAGAAAGCTCAGGCTCGCCGAATTGATTATGGCGTAACCGATACACAGCGTCGATTGCACCAGTAAGGGGGGGAATGCGTTCAGGAGCACGTGGCGCAGAAGAATCCTGAGATCCGATGCGCCGAGGGCGATCACCGCCTCTATGTAATCTTGTTCCTTTACGGTAAGAACGCTGCCCCGTGTGATCCTGGCAAAGACCGGTATATAGACAATGCCGATGGTGACAATGACCTTCCAGGTGCCGCTCCCGAAAGTGGCCATAATGAGCAGGGCCAACAGTAGATATGGAAAGGCCATCATAAGATCCATTAAACGCATAGAAATATGATCAAAAAACCGACCATAATAACCTGCAAGTAATCCAATAAAGCCACCTAACATTAAAGAAATGATGACTGATCCTAGGCCTGTTATGAGAGATATCCTGCTGCCGAATACGATCCTGCTCAATATATCCCTGCCCATCTCATCTGTGCCCAGGAGGTGTTTCGCCGACGGGCCTTTCAGCTGGCTGGCGAAATCCACCTCAATGGGATCGTATGGAGCGATCCAGGGCGCTGCAATGGCGGCGACGAGAATGCCGGTAACCAGGACGGCGCCGGCGACACCGGCTTTTCTGGAGAGTAAGTTCTTCAGGGCCTCAATGATCATGAAACACCTGCTAGTTGTGGCGTGACACCCTTACCCTGGGGTCGATTACCGAATACAACACATCAGTCAGCAGGTTGAGCAGGACATAAAAAGAAGCCACGAAAATGACGAGCCCCTGGAGGAGGGGATAGTCGCGGGTATAAATCGAGTCGACAACCATCCTGCCCACCCCCGGCCGGGCGAAGACGATTTCCACGAGGATGGCACCGCTCAGCATATTGCCGATCATGATGCCCGCCACGGTAATGATGGGGACCAGGGCATTCTTCAAGGCATGTTTTAGAATCACCACCCATTCACTCAGGCCCTTGCTTCGGGCTGTGCAGATATAGTCCTGCCTCAACACTTCAATCATGGAGGATCTCGTCATCCGGGCGATCCCCGGAGCCATAACGGAGCCCATGGCCAGAGAAGGAAGCACCAGGTGACTGAGTGTGCTCCGGAGCGCCGCCCAGTTACCGGACAGGATGCTGTCAAGGACATAGAACCGGGTTTGTTGGACCAAGTGGATCCCATCAGAAATGACCCCTGAAACCGGAAAGATATCCAAATACACAGAAAAGCCAAGTATCAGCATAAGAGACGACCAGAAAACCGGCATGGAGACCCCGATCAGCACAATACCCATGGAAAAGAAGTCAAAAAAAGAATTCTGCCAGACTGCAGCGAATATACCCACGACCATGCCCATGAAGAGGCCGATCATGGCGGAGGCGAGGGCCAGTTCGATGGTGATTGGAAAAGCGCGCGCTATTTCCTTGATCACTTTTTCGTTTGTGGTGATTGATCTCCCGAAATCCCCCTTGACGAGACGCGACATATAGGCCCCGAACTGAACCACGACGTTCCTATCCAGTTGCAGTTCGGTCCGGAGTTCCTGAAGGGCCTCGGGCGAGGCGTGTGCGCCCAGAAGGGCCATGGCCGCATCGCCCGGCAGCATATGCAAAGACAAAAATACTACGAAGATGATTCCCAGGAGCACGGGAACCATGGCCAGGACTCTTTTCGACAAGTAGGCGATCATGCTTCAGTGCGGGAATCCTACGGGTAATGCGCGGCGAAGTTAGCGCCGCGCATTCCCGGCGACGCAGTCGCCGGGAAAAAAGAATTCTCCACCGGGGACCGGATTCCGGTCCGCCCCCCGGCGGAGAAAAAGACCCTTGAAAGCCTTGAATCCAATAACGAATAACTACTCGAACCACACTTTGTTCAAGGGTTCAATGGATTTCTGGTTGGGATGGAAATTCTTCAGTTTTTTGACAGAGGCCCAGATGGATTTGGCATTGAAGAGCTCAATGCGCGCACAGTCATCATCCACAATAATGGATTGTGTCCGGCCGTAGATTTCGAATCTCTCTCTCTGATCCATGGTCTCCCGGGCCTGATCCAGGAGCTTGTCCAGTTCAGCATTCTTGTAGTTGAAGAAATTTAACCAGCTCTTGGAGTAAAACCGCTGGTGCAGAAAGGCATCGGGGTCTCCATTGTCCGCGGTCCACCCCTCTCCTTCGATTTCCCATTCGTTCTGGCCCGACAGGAGCACGTTGTAATACGCCCCCAGTTCTAGGAGGTTCATGCGGACATTCACCCCGATCTTCTTCCAGTAGCTCTGGATGGCCAACCATGTCTGCACACCCGCCGGATTCATTGGGTTGGGGACATTGGCCGCAGTAATGGTGATCTCGAAACCGTCCGGATATCCTGCTTCCTTGAGAAGGGCCTTGGCTTTCTCCGGATCATATGGGTATCCCCTCAGATCGTCGCTGTGTGCCCAATTGCTTTTGGGAACCGGACTGTAGGCTGGAACCGCAAACCCTTTGAGGATGTACTTACAGATTTCTTCACGGTCAATGGCATAGCTGAGCGCCTTCCTGACCCTTACGTCATTCAGTGGTTTCTTGGCGTGGTTTATCCCAATGGAGCAGATCATCATCCCGTCGGTCTCGTACAGTGTCAGGTTGCTCTCTTTGACCTTCGGGACATCGTTGGGTCCAATCGTAAGGAGGAGATGGGCCTCCCCTTTTTCCAACTTGAGCAGTCGGACTGAATTCTCGGGGATTACCCTGTAGGTAACCGAATCCACATAAGGTCTCCCTTCCCAGTAGTTTTCGTTTGCCACGAGGGAGATGTGGTCTCCCTTGGTCCATGTCTTGAACACGAAGGCCCCTGTTCCTACCGGGTTGTTGAAAAGGTCTTCCCCGTATTTTTGTATTGCAACCGGACTTACAATGCCCGCTGGCATCATGGCAAGGCAGGCAAGGAAAGGGGTGTAAGGAGTTTCCATAATGAACTGAAATGTGTACTCGTCTATGACCTTATAATCCTTCAGCTGGCCGTAAATGATGGGGATTTGCCCCATCCGTCCTTTCGGATGAAAGGGGTTTTGCTTGTTCAATATTCGATCGATATTGAAAAAAAGCGCTTCCGCATCAAAGGGGGTGCCGTCATGAAAAGTCACATTTTTCCTGAGATGAAAGGTGTAGAGCAAACCGTCCGGGCTGATTTCCCAGGACTCAGCCAGGGCGGGCTCCACCTCAAAGGTGCCGGTCTTGTACCTGGTAAGGCCGTCGTAAATCTGCCTGATAACCTGAAAAGATGCATTCCCCCGGGCCGTGATCGGATCGAGGCCTGTGGGATCCTGGGTAGCCGCCACCACAAGGTCCCCCCCGTGTTTGGGATCAGCGGCTGAGGATGCGGCGGTGCAAAAAAGAACGGAAACCACCAACATCATAAGGGTCAATACTGTGTTTTTCGAGTTCATTGAGCCCACCTCCTTGCCTTTGGCTTCGGGTTTGTAATCCAAACGGAATTGTCTGCACGTTCCGAATAACCCCTTCTCATCCGCCCATGAGTGCTTCGATCTCTCCAACCGTCTCGCGAGTCCACTTCGGGTAGAAGATCCCCAGGCCGTGGGGCGTGATCTCGTGAATCCAGAACATCATGCGGTTGGCGTAGGCATAGAGGGCTCCAATGAGTTCCTTGAAGGCCTCCTTGGATGGGACCTGATCCAGCACGTCCAAGACCTCCTCAGAAAAGACTCTGATCTTTTTGAGGCCTAGAAAATGCATGGTTCCCGCATTGTTGGGGAGAAAATTGGCAGCCAGCATCTTGAGGGGCTCCAGTCCCATGTCCGGGTGATCCACCTTTTTCAGGAGGTGAAAACAGACCCGGACCGCAAACGCTCGCGTCTCTCCGTTGAGATTGATGATAACGGCGAACATCTGGTTGCCGGTTCCTGCACCGAATTCCGAGACACCCATTCTCAGCCTGGCGATCTCAAGGGGCTCTTCCAGCCAGACCTTCTCTGTCTCCTCCCGGATCTCTGCTGCGACCTTCTCCCATGTCTTTGTCATTTGCAGCCTCTGTTTTTTCAGTGAATCCCCTATGGCGGGCTGAGCCCGCAACCCATCAGAGGAACGGCCGGTTCTAGGGGTGAGGTCTTCCTCCGCTCCCCGCCGCCTGCAGCCTCGGTGTGAAAAACTTCTTGCCTCTTGTGGCCGCCTTTTAGCGTTGAGTCACTAAAAAATATGAAAAGTTGTCCTAATATATCCCTTTCGGGGTGAAAGGTCGCAGGTATGACTCCATATGCGTCCCCCCACATCCTCGAGGACGGCGATGTCCTCGGGCCGAACCTGTGCGACGGGAGAGATATCAAGGGGTTCGGCAATCAGCGCGTATTTCATGCTGATGGCCAGGTAGAAGAGGGTAAAATTGATTCTCCCGATTTCCTGCCGCCCCAGGATTTCAAACGTCCTAGGCGCCGATGTGCATACGATCCGGGTAGGGGCCATGAGCAACCCGCCGGCAATGACTCCGTGACTTTGGATGGTCTCCAAAGGCAGGTTCCGCCGCAACACATCACAGAGTTCCGGGTTGAGTTCGTCAAGAAAATCGGCCTTTACGGAAGCCTCCAGATCAGGCCACTCTATCTTCATTCCCCTGCCGTCAGAATTCTGCATAACCCAGCACCACATCCCCTGCTCCGATGATCGGATTGCTGACGGTCATCAGAATCATGCAGTCCGTCGGAGCTGTCACTTTTTGGAGAACATCCCCCCAGATATCTTTCACTTCCCCCAACAGGTCGTCTTTGACGACCTGTTCCCCCGGCTTCACTCGTGAGTGGAAGATTCCCCCCGTCTCCGCCATGATCTTCCCCCCCTTCCTGATTGAAAGGGGTCTCTTCTCCGGCCCGCTCCAGGAGGGGGCCATCATTCCCAGAAGCCGCATAATGTTCAAGACACCGCGGTAATGTACCCGGACATATTTTTCCTCGATCTTCCCTTCCTGCCCGCACTCCACCATAATGGATGGGACGATGCCCCGCCCGCTGTCATCTCCGGTGCGCAGGATGCCGTTCTCTTTCACCCCCCAGATGTATGAAACTCCATAGGCCTCAGCCATTTCACGGATGCTCTCATTGACAACCTGGTCGGGAGTCACAGGGTATATGATAAAGGGCTCGGTCAGGCACTCGTACAGGTCCCCTGCATGTAGATCGATACACGCGTCCGAGGGGTAGATCACGCTATGGAAGAGAGTGTGAACCATCCGATGGCTGATGGACCCTGCAGCCTTTCCGCCGGGTATCTCATCCCTGATCCTGTTGAGGTTCAATCCGTCCAGAGGACACACATAGGGTGTCCTGAACTGAAATGCAGGGATATTCACCACATGAACCAGGATCAACGTGCCCCTGAGTTCCTGCGGTTTCAGGTCCCTCGCGAGCCGGATCGAGGCCTCGATGCCGGTGTATTCGCAGCCGTGGATGCCCGCCATGACCGCGAGCCTCGGCCCTTCCTGAGTGCCGTTGACAATGGTGAAAGGCATTTCCACAACCTGGGCCCCCCACTTTGATACGGGCAGCCAACCTCTCTTTTTCTCCCCCGGCTCAATGTGCAAACCGGCTATATCCATCGTTTTCACCTTTTCCTTTTCCAATAATGAACTTTTCAAGGCAGTTTCCCCATGGCCTCCAGCTCGTCGGCCACATCCTTGAGGTTCAAGGCCTCCAGCCTTTCCCTAGTGGGCCATCCCGTTTTTTTGTCCCATCCGACGCGGTCATAGTACTCGTCCATGACCTTGCTCAAGGCATCCCGGTCCGCTTGGGTCCATTCATTGTCTTCGAAAAAATCTTCGTGAAACCAGTCGTCGGCCCTTGTCCTCCCCTCACGCACCAGTATGGATCTCTCGAGGGCCTGGATTGTCTCGGCCCTCTTGTGCAGTTGATCATATGTGGTGTCTATCCCTGTGATGGCGGACCAGAAACGGGCCGGCAGATCGAGGGTCCCCATCTTGTCTTCGGTATAGTTGCTGTAAAACCTCGGGAAGATCCATTCACAGTATGTGCTGCTCCCCTCGATATATAAGAAGCGCTGATGAAACAGGGCTACTTCGATCTTCATATCCCAGGTGCTCTCGTCCATGGCCTTTTCAGTCCCGAACCATCTCTTGGCTGCCCGGTTTTTTACCTCGGTATATTCTTCGGTTCCAGGGGTCACATCGACCCAGCCCAATAGATGGGGCCCGTTCCATACATATCCGTAATTGATATATCCTCTGGTATCCGTGAGGTTCATGATCATATGGGCCTTGGAATGCCCAACATAACTCGGCTTTCCACCTATGTATGCATAACACTTCCCCCCCATGGTGGTGCAGACGTTCCCCTTCCGGCAGCGCATCTGCCTGGAGATGGCGGCTGCCTCCTCCCCTCCCCAGGATTTCAGAAAACGGTAGTTTCCTTCCGCCATCTGGTCTCCGATACCCTCTCGAAAGGCGATCTTGTGGAGCAAGTCTTCGATAAAGGCCCTGCTACCAATGCTCTCGAGGTCCAGGCCGCTGTTTTCAGAGGTGAGCAACCCCTGGCCCTTCATCCAGAGGATCATGTCGCATATGCCGGCCGGTACGTAGGAATCCACACCCAGGTCGTTGAAAAGAACAGCAGAATAAACGGTAACATTACCCATTTGATGTTCACTGCCGTAATACTGGGCCTCCAGGTCACGGTAACTCTGGTAGGTATGGCAGCTCGTAGATATGGCTGGAATGCTGTCGTCCCTGTAAGTGAAGGTTTGATAGCAGCCGATAGGGCAATTATGGCATGCGCTGTGGGTTATCTTGAGCTGCCCGATCTCCTCCCTGTCCATGACTCTGTACCGGGCATCGGGATTGGGGAACTCGGCCCTTCGGGCCAGGGGTTCCTTTTCCGGCTCATTCCGGCGGCGGCTGACTTCGCGGTTGAACTGGTGCCACACATCCAGCAGCGCCTTGGGTCTGGCCACCTTCAGGCCGCCGGTCCCGCGGGCCAGGACGGCCTTTAAGTTTTTTGAACCCATCAGTGCGCCGAAACCGACGGTTCCTCCAAAAGCGTGCCCGGTTTCATGGATGATCACTGCGTTCCTGCACAGGTTTTCACCGGCGGGCCCGATAACATACAGACATGAATCCTCCCCATGCCGGTGTTGCAGAATGGCCTGAGCCTCTCTCGTTCCAGAGCCCCATATGTCTCCGGCGTCTCGTATCTCTACCCTGCCGTCTTCGACCCAGATGTAGGAGGGTCTTTCGGCCCTGCCGTGGATGACGATTCCATCAAAACCCGCCTTCTTGAGGGCTGTGGCCCAGTGGCCACCGCAGTTTGAGGTGCAATACACCTCTTCCGGATAAGCTCCCGGTGCCTTCCCCACGACGGTAACTCTGTTGGATCCCGGCATGATTCCGTCCAGCGGACCCGTCATGAATATGAGCCGGTTCTCGGGATCAAGAGCCTTGACGTTCCCGGGGACCTCTTTCCAGTAGAGATACGCCGCCATCCCTCTTCCGCCGATGAACCGGTCTGCGAGTTCCAAGGTATCCAGAAAGGAGGTCGTGCCGTCTCCCAGATTGATCTTGAGTATTTTTCCCGCATACCCGCATATATTGCCCATTTTGTCACCTCTCATCCCTCCAACAGCGTCAGGGCACCTGTGGGACAAAGTTTAACGCATTGAGGATCCCCCCCACAAAAATCGCATTTGAGGGCAACTTTTCGTTCTTCGGAAAAAAAGACTACATCGAACGGGCAAGCCTCGATACAGAGGCCGCAGCCCGTACACAGGTCTTCGTCCATGATACGCGCGCCCGTCTTCTCTTCCACACGAACCGCCCCTTCCGGGCACGCATAGTAACATTCAGCGTGGTCGCACTGCCGACAGATATCGACTGCATATTCAACCCCGAAAATTCTGCGATTCAGTTTGATCCTGGCCACGGACTCGTCCACCAGGCCCTCATGAAAAATGGAACACACGGAGACACACGTTCCACAGCCCAAACAAATGTCTTTCTGGAAGTCGAAATGATATTTCGACCTTGGAAGTTCATCCCCCGCTCTCACCGTCTCCTGGGCCATTGGCCGACCTCCTTGCAGCAACAATGATGGATTCGTCATTAGCGTAAGGCGGGCTGGCGCCCGCAACCCGGCAAAGGAACGGCCGGCTCTGGGAGTGAGGCCTTCCTCCGCTCCTATCGCTCCCAGCCTGGTCATTGCGGGGCGGTTACGACAGGGGGTTCCTGCCCCTCCGCGCTGCTTCCCCGCCCCGACGCCTTTCCCGGATGGGAAGGCCTTGGGCTTGCGAACCGGCTAAACCTCTCCATTCTGCCTTTAGGGAGGATGGCCGCGGTTTCCCCCGGTCGGTACCCCCTTTAATGACGACGGCCGCCCGCTGATCTCCGCTCTGGAAGCCCCGCCCCCCGACGCCTGCTCGGTGTGTGAAAACTTCTTGTTTTTTGTAGCGCCTTTTCAGGAGTAATGCCAGTGACGGCAGAGTAAGAATCCAGGCGAAGGGCGGGTGAATCTCTAGGAATGGGATATACATAGAAGAAGGCTGCAGTGACAAAAAGTGAGGTGCAACGCCGCAGGTGGACGTTTGCCAAGCCGCCAACAGTGCATTTGGAATAGAGGCATCCTCCACTTTGGGCCTGCGCCCTCTACTTGAAGGTTTCATTCGGTCCGGTACTGGTGCCAACAATATCATTTCGGATCAAATAAGCAATGGCTATGCCAAAAAGCCTTTGGGACGTAAAAACTTAGTATTGTTGGATATTGTGAGGCAGGGGCAAAGGGGGCTATCCAAGAAAGGCCGTCTGATGGGAGTGAAACAGCCCAAAAGCTGTTAAGAGGCTTAAAACACGTTGGATTCTGTGTGGGGCCAAATTATCCCAAAAAGGGCTTATGTAAGCCCATGCTTTTTCATCTTTTCGTAAAGCGTCCTGCGGTTGATGTTCAGGATTGAAGCAGAAATGCCTTTTCGCCATCTCTGCTTCTCCAGAACACCCAGGATGTGCCTCTTTTCATAATTCTCGAGAGCGCTTCTCAGATCCAGTTGCGAAGGATTCGGGAGGGCGGCAGCGTCGACCGTCTCCGGCCATTCCCTATTCAGGGAATGGATACCAATCAGATCGAGTTTTCCAAGGGTCACATAACGATGTATGACGTTTTGAAGCTCCCTGACATTCCCCGGCCACTCATAATTCATGAGAATCTGCAAGACATGCTCTTTGAGGGGTGGGGAAGGGGCCCCCTTTGTATAGTCCTTGAAAAAATGGTCGACCAGTAACGGGATATCCTCTTTTCTTTCCCTCAATGGAGGAAGGTGAATAGGAATGATGTTGATCCGATAATAGAAATCTTCTCGTAGGAATCCGTTGCCAACCCTCTCCCTGAGATTTCTGTTGGTTGCAGTAATGATACGGATATCGGGTTTTTTGTCCACATTGATTCCCACCGGCTTGTAACCGCCACCCTCAATGGCCCTGAGGAGCTTGACCTGCATGTTGAGCCCGATATCGCCTATTTCATCCATAAAAAGGGTGCCTCCTTCCGCTCTATCCAGAAGTCCCTCCCTGTCTCTATCCGCACCTGTAAAAGCCCCTTTCCTGTATCCGAATAGTTCACTCTCCATGATGTTTTCAGGCATTGCCCCGCAATTGACGGGAACAAATTCTTTTTCAGCCCGGTCGCTCATATCGTGAATCGCTCTAGCCACCAATTCCTTGCCCGTGCCTGATTCTCCGAAAATGATGACGTTGGCATTGACTGCTGCCGCTTCCAAAATCATGTCATAGACCCGTTGCATGGCGGGGGACCGGCCTATCATCCCGCCGAACTGGTACCGCCCTTTGATGAGAAGGCTGAGACACTTGTTCTCCTTGCGCAGGTTCTCCTCGCTGATCCTGAGAGAGGTCTCGATCTTTTTTCTCTCCGTGATATCCACCATCGAAACAATGCTTCGGTCCTGATCGGATATCCGCCCGAGCTTGAGGTCCACGGTGCGGATTTCCCCGTTCTCGGCTAAAACATCCACCTCACCATCGGAAAGCATACGGCTGCTGTGCCCTTCCCCCGGCCTAGGGTCATCGGGCATCGGGGATGGGTCCGAGCCGGCCATGAAATCGTTCAGTTTGACCCTTCCTTCCAGCTGGTTTTTCTGGATGCCCGTGAATTTCTCAAACTCATGGTTGGCCATGAAGATGGTAAAGTCCTTTTCGATTATGACAACCGGTGTCCCGGTGTTTTCAAAGACGCTCCGGTACGTCTCCTCGCTTTCCATCAAGTCTTTGTAAGCCTGTTTCAACTCGATCACTTCGCCCAGACGCTCCGCCAGGGCCTTGATAAGTCTTACCTCCTCCTGCAGGAACGGCCATCCGTCCGGGTGATCCTCTTTCAGGTAGCAAACTTCCAGCAGCCCGACCCTCTTACCCTTCACATGGACGTCGCAGGATTCCCTCCTTGGGGTCCACCTGAAATTGAGGGACTTGTATTCCCGGTGACCGAAAAGGAACCGGGCACAAGTGTTCTCCGAATCCTGAAATGCCGGTGGAATCAATTGAAGGACTCCTTGAAAGAACCCCTCAAGGGTAATATCTGGTCTCTGCAAGAGCTTAGAGATCCCCAGAAGGCAGTTCAATTCCCTGACCCGTTTGTCGAGCTGTCTGGTCTGCCCTATGATCTCCTTTTCAGCCTTCTTGAATTCAGTGATGTCAGTGACGACGGTGACCCTGAGATTCCTTCCGTTGAATTGATATGGTTTTCCAAGAGTCCTGCAGTGGATGATCTCCCCGTCCTTACGAAGTGCGGATATCTCGAAGGGCCTTTGGTAATGTGCGGCCCTGTAACGGCGTATCTTGTCCCTGAATTCAGGGTCTGCAAGCTGGATGGATTGCATCCCGATCAATTCCGTGAGTTCATAGCCCAAGAGCCTGGTCAATGCCTTGTTGCCGTCAATGATCACGTCCTTTTCCGTAATCATGATGCCTTCTTCGGCAATGTCTGAAAGTCGGCGGAATCTCTCCTCACTGTCCCGAAGCGTCTTTTCTGCCTTTCTCAATCTCCTGTTTTCCAGCTCCAGGGCGCGGATTCTTACCTTTAACTTCTCGTTGTCCGGTTTCCCGTTCATTTTCTCGTACCTGCCGTGGAGAGCTTTCGGCGGGCTTGACTTCTCGATTTCCCTTCACGCGCCGGGCGTCTTGCTAGCACGTCTCATGGGTTGTGTAGCTTCTATGACAATTAGATAGCTTAGGGAGTAATATAAAATTACTATTCAACAAATAACGGATCTTTGTTTAAAATATTTTCTATATATGCTTGGTCATAACTCAGAAGCAAACCCATTTTCATGTTAATTTCCTTACGCTCTTTGCCCCTGTAGCGTCCCGTCTCGAGAAGGCGGGCCTTGTCCTTCTTCAGTTTCAGATACTCTTCTTTCACCATGGGATCCCTGTAGATCAAGAGGACCTCTTTCCCCAGGGTTAAGGCCTCGTCAAAGAGATCTGTGGTGAGCAGATCCTCTTCCCTGTAGATGGAAACCCCCCATTCTGCGGCGATGCCCTCGGCCCCTTTTATAACGGCGGCCATCTCGTCCGGCCTGAGCGGTGGGCTCAGAGCAAGTCTCTTCACGCCGGCCGCCACAATCTCTGCGAAGGTGAAAATCTTACCCAGATTGTAGGACGGCAGATCAACGGACATGCCGTAGAGGGTGACGCGGGAGGTCTCCATCATGTCGACTCCTCTTTTCTCCTGATACGTTGCTATGGGGATGAAACCGGAAACGGCACCAGCAAATCTTCTAGCTGTGGCAGGCAAAATATGTTCCTTGGCTTCCTAAGAATGCCAGCAAAAAGCTCTTGAAACTCTTGCATCTCATCTTCGGGCCATCTTCAGCTGTGGCTCAATCGCAAAATCCTTGACGTAGTCCAGCTACGCCCGCGGTTTTGCTCAATCCCCGAAGCCAAATATGACCCAAATCTGAGCGCAATTTTGTCCAATCTATTTTTGCTGACCTTCTAAGCCGGATCCGAGCGAGCAGCTTCCCGCATTGCAGAGCACGAGAGGGCAAAAACCCTTTCTCTTAGAAAGCGGCGGTTTTCTTTCGCTCCAGCTACCAGCTCCCCTGACTTACCACGGGGGTTGGTTTGCCGTCAACCTCGTCGCCAAATTGGAGAGCCCCGGGCACATGTAGAATTTTCGGAAGACCACCACAGGAAGAAGAGCATTGCGTGAGGGGGCGCGCAGACTGGTAGGCTGAGGGATCCCGCCTCATGCCAAGATTTGCCCGTTTTCCTATCCCTGCCTCACCTTGTATCAGACTGGGGTCCGCTGCAGAAAACCCCTTCCGCCCCGGCTTCCTCCGGGTGGTTTCGCATTAAGACCGCGGGAGACGCCAGGTGGTCGCTCGAAAATCAGGCATAGTGGATTGACATTTTTCAAAAGAAGCCATAGATATCTCTACAGTCAAAAGTTCTCAGGTCATGCCGGGCTTGATCCGGCATCCAACGCATCTAACTGCCTCAAAACAAATTGGATTCCGGCTTTCGCCGGAATGACGGCGTTGAATTTGTTAATCTAGTAATATCAGCATGTTAAAGAGCCTTTGGCTGTCAAGGTGCATAAGATTCGTGGATTTATCGATCAATCGATCAGCGAAACGAAAGTAAGTCAATGAGATTGGGTCTTCGTGCATCAGCCACTGAGGGCTTGCAGAGAGACGTGCGTCAAAACGTACCCTTCCGCCCGACACCACCCTGATGATGCCCATCCCATCCGGGAACAAGGCATCGGTGTTTCTCCTCCAAGTCTCCGGTTCGATTTCAAGACATCGTTCTCACATACAATGAATTTCCAGAGATGAGAGCGGGAGGTACGCCTGTCGAACCCGGCTGGGCGTGAAAGCCGGCGAGCGAAGAGGTGCACTCGCATGACCCGGAGGTGCGACAACGATCAGGGAACAGATGCCGGCAAACGGCACACGGACTGCGGATGCATATTTCACCCTGAAGACCATGGGATGAGACTCGAATATGAAAGTTCACCAGATCAACAGAGCTTGCAAACGGGAGGTGGGCCGCCGGCGCACGTTCGGCATCATCAGCCATCCGGACGCAGGCAAGACCACGCTGACCGAGAAGCTTTTGCTCTTTGGCGGTGCCATCCACATGGCCGGTTCGGTCAAGGCCCGAAAAGCCGCCCGGCACGCGACCAGCGACTGGATGGCCATCGAGCAGGAGCGCGGCATATCGGTCAGCAGCTCGGTGATGAAGTTCAACTATCGCGATTTTGAAATCAACCTGCTCGACACCCCCGGCCACCAGGATTTCTCCGAGGACACCTATCGTGTGCTGACCGCGGTGGACAGCGCGGTCATGGTCATCGACAGCGTCAAGGGGGTGGAGCCCCAGACCCGCAAGTTGATGGAGGTCTGCCGGATGCGCAACACCCCGATCCTGACGTTCATCAACAAGCTCGACCGGGAAGGAATGCCGCCGCTCGACATCATGGGTGATATCGAGGAGAACCTTCAGATCGAATGTGCCCCGCTCACCTGGCCCATCGGCATGGGCAAGCGTTTCAAGG
>CAYYVD010000079.1:0-16431 GCA_964475045.1 uncultured Desulfobacterales bacterium
CAGAAGATGAACCGGGTCCGTATTCCATTGCCCTTCGTAGCAAAGGGAGCCGATGCCGGTGTAGGAGACGCCGAGGCCGTCGCTGTCCACCACCACCTCATAGCTGGAGTCGACCCTCAACAGCTCGGCCACGGCCGGTTCACCCCCGCAGGCATCGGGAATCACCTTGAGCAGGACCGCGGGCTCCCCCCGAACGTCCTTCGGATCGAGGTACTCCGTGAGGAGGGCCGACGCCGTCAGGATGCGGTGGCCGGGCGGACGCTCGACCGTCCCCACCATCAGCTCCGTGTTGGGGGGCCGGCTGCCCAGGGTGATGCCGGCCAGCTTTTTCGGCGCCCCGTAGATCTCTCTTCCCGCTGCCATAGCGGCATCCGAGTTGGTCCACATATAGGCCACATACCGCAGGGGTTGATCCTCGAATCGCACCCGGACCGCGACATAGCACTCCGCGTAGGCACCGAGAGGTACGTGCAGCCCGATCTCGGTGACCGTGACGCCCACCTGCGGTGGATCGTGCAGGCTTTCGACATTCTCCGGAAGAATGTCCATCACCGGGTCCCGATCGGTCTCGTAGATCACCGACAGCCGTCGAACGTCCCGGTAGTGGTAAGGGTGGCGGGTGTACAGGGACGCACCGGGCGCCACCGGTGCGCTGAAGCCGAACTGGTCCTTGGTGAGCCTTCCCATGATCGTCCATTCCTCCTTCCATTGCACGTCGCGGGCTACAGACCCCGGACCGCGTTCGCCCCTTCGTGCACCGCCTGATAGAGGTCCCCGGGCCCCGTGCAGTCCCCGACCGCGACATGGGGCACCCGTCGATCCCGGAGCGCGGCCAGCAGGTCGTTCCTCGGCCGGGACCCGGCGGCGACGACGACCCGGTCCGCGTCCACCCATCCCGAGCCCCCTTCTCCATCCGCATACTCCACGCGGCCGGCCTCGACACCAGTTACCCGGACATCCTCCAGAATGTCCACGCCGGAGGCCCTCAATCGATTCAGGAGCTCGTTCCGCGTGATCGGGTCGGCGTCCGGCAGCGCGCGCTCCATCTCCAGAATCGTGACGCGGGCGCCCATGCGCGCGCACACGTCCGCCGTCTCACAACCCACGTGGCCGCCGCCGATGATCACAATGCGGCCGGACACCCCGCCCGGATCGGAGAGGAGATCCACGGCCCGGGTCACAGCGGCGGAGTCCAGGCCGTCGATGTCCGGCATCGACGGCACGGCACCGGTGGCGACGATCACCATGTCCGCCTCGAGGCACTCGAGATCGGCTGCACGAACCTCCCGTCCCGTCGTCACCGTCACGCCGCTCCGTTTCATAAGGCCCTCGTAATAGGGAACCACGGATCGAAGCTCCTCCTTGTAGGAAGCCACGCCGGCCAGGTTGACCTGTCCCCCGAGCCGGCCCCGTGCCTCGAGCAGCTCCACGGAGTGGCCGAGACGCTGGGCCCGTGTGGCCGCCTCCAGCCCGGCGGGCCCCCCGCCGATGACCACAACCCGTCTGGGGTGGGCAGTCCGCTCCTCTCCCTCGAACGCCCTTTCCTCGCCGGTCTCCGGGTTCACGGTACAGCCCAGGGGCAGGCCACGAAAGCGGCGGCCGATGCACCGGTTGCAGGCGATGCACCGCCGAATGCCCTCCATGTCCCCGGCTGCGGCCTTGGCCGGCAGGTCCGGATCGGCCAGGAGCGGCCGGCCCATGGACACCAGATCGGCCCGGCCCTCCGCCAAAATGCGTTCGGCCAGGAGCGGATCATTGATGCGGCCCACGGTGATGACGGGGACGCGGACGTCGGACCGGATCCCGGCAGCCAGGTGAACCAGACACCCTCGCGGCATGAACATGGGTTGAATCATCCAGTGCATGGCCAGCCAGCTGCCCCCCGAGACGTGCACGGCATCCGCACCGGCCTCCTCGAAGGCCCCGGCCATGGAACGGCTCTGGTCCAGGTCCAGCCCGCCCTCGAGAAAATCGCTGCCCGAGATGCGGATGATCACGGGAAAGGACGCCCCCACCTCCCGCTTGATCGCCCGAATGATGCGCACCGGGAACCGCACTCGGTGTTCCGTGCTCCCGCCGTAGTCATCCCGGCGCCGATTGCACAAGGGCGACAGGAACTGCCAGATCAAGTACCCATGCGCTCCATGCAGCTCCACGGCGTCGAACCCGGCCTCCCTGGCCCGCCGGGCCGCGGCGACATAGCTGCCGACGAGCTCGTCGATCTCCCCGGTGGACAGCTCCCTGGGCGGGTCACCAGAAACCGTGGCCGGCGTGGGTGAAGGACACACGGGCTCGCCGCCGATGACGGCCGGGGAGGCCTGCCGCCCCGTGTGGTTCAACTGCACCGCGATGCGGGCCCCGTGCCTCTGGACGCATTGTGCGAGCTCGGCGAACGAGGGAACGAACCGGTCCTGGTCCAGCCTGAAGCTGTTGGGACCGGCCAGCCCCTTGGAATGCACGGCGGTGAGCTCCACGATGATGAGCCCCGCCTGCCCCCGCGCCCGTCGCTCGTAGTAGGCCATGGAGCGATCCGAGGGGGTCCCGTCCGGGTTCCCCAGACCGCTCCCCATGGCGGGCATGACCAGACGGTTCTTCAGGGTCAAACCGCCGATCCGGCCGGGCGCAAACAGGTTGGTCAGGACGTGATTCAAGCGTTCCCTCACGAGTGACAGGCCACCAAGTGCTCGGATCCAACTTCCCGGAGCTGCGGTTGCTCGCGCGTGCAAAGGCCCTTCTTGCGCTCGCAGCGCGGATGAAACGCGCAGCCCGGCGGTGGATGGACCAGGCTCGGGATCTCGCCGGAGAGCACCGGCTCCCGGACCTTCCCATAGGTCGTGGTGGCGATGGACTTCAAGAGCCCGGTGGTGTAAGGATGCACGGACCGAAGCAGGATCTCCGAGGCCGGTCCCAGCTCCACGATGCGCCCCATGTACATGACCGCGACCCGGTCGCTCATGTGCCCGACGATCCTCAGGTCGTGCGAGATGAAGAGATAGGTGAGGCCGAGCCTGGACTGAAGGTTCAGAATCAAATTCAGCACCTGGGCCTGCACCGAGACGTCCAGGGCGCTGACGGGCTCGTCGGCGATGACGAAGCTGGGGTTCAAGGCCAGGGCCCTGGCGATGTTGACCCGCTGCCGCTCGCCTCCACTCAGCTCATGAGGGTAACGGTCCAGGTACTTCCGGCCCAGGCCGACCTCGTCCAGCGCGGTGCCGACCCTCTCCTCGATTTGCTCTTGATCCTTGGTCCCGTGCACCACCAGGGGCTCGGCGACGATCTGAAAGACCCGCTTTCGCGTGTTGAGGGATGAGAAGGGATCCTGGTAGATGGTCTGCATCTTCTTTCTCAACGCTCGAAGCTTTCGCCGGCCGACCGAAACGATGTCCCGGCCTTCGAAAACAATGCGCCCGGAGGTCACATCGATCAGTCGCATGAGGCATCGGGCCAATGTGGTCTTGCCGCAACCCGACTCTCCAATGAGCCCCAGGGTCTCCCCGCGGTAGATGGAAAAACTCACCTGGTTCACCGCTTTGACACCCACTTTTTTCTTGAACACCTTGCCCCGCAACGCCACCGGAAAGACCTTGTGGACGGAATCGGCTCGTAGCAGGACGTCCTTGTTCATGAATCGATTCCGTCCCACAAGCAGCGGACACGATGACCCTCCGCACCGACGCGCTGCAACTCCGGTTCTTCCCGCGCGCAGGCCTCCCGGGCCCTTGTGCACCGGTTGAGGAACTTGCAGCCCGCAGGCAGGTCCCGCATGTCGGGCACCGTGCCGGGAATGGTATCCAGCGGTTGCTTGCGCCGGTTCACGAGGTCCGACTCGCCCGGGAGGGAGGCCAGCAGGCCCTGGGTATAGGGATGCCTGGGATCCCTGAACAGCTCCCCGGTTGGAGCCTCTTCCAGGACCCGCCCGGCGTACATGACCATCACCTCGTCGCTCGTCTCGGCGACAATGCCCAGGTCGTGAGAGATGAGAATGAGCCCCATATCCCGCTGGCGTCGAATTCCGCGGATCAGGTCGAGGATCTGGACCTCGATGGTGACATCCAGGGCGGTGGTAGGCTCGTCGGCGATCATCAGCTTCGGGTTGCAGACCAGGGCCATGGCGATCATGGCCCGCTGCTGCATGCCGCCGCTGATCTGATGGGGATACCCGTTCGCCACGCGCTCGGGATCCGGAATGCCGACGGCGTCCAACAGAGCCAGCGTGTTTTTGCGGGCCTCTGTGGGGGAGCCCATGTGGTGGAGCAGCTGGACCTCGTCGATCTGCCGACCGATGGACACCAGGGGGTTGAGAGAAACCATCGGGTCCTGAAAAATCATCGAGATCTCTCCTCCTCGAAGGTCGCGCAGTCCCTTTGCGTCCATGTCGAGAATGTTCTTCCCCTCGAACAGGATCCGCCCTCCGGTGATGCGGCCGTGACGGGGCAGGAGTCGAAGGACCGACAGGGCGGTGACGGACTTCCCGCACCCGGACTCGCCGACGATGCCCAGGCACTTCCCCTGGTCCAGACGAATCGACACCCCGTCCACCACCGAGACGAAATCCGATCCCATGGAAAAACCGACATGCAAGTCCTCCATCCGCAACAGCGGTTCCAAGAGCCAATTCCCTCCGCCTCAACGCAGAAAGCTCTGTTCCGTTTCCAAGGCGTCCCGAAGGCCGTCTCCCAGGAGGTTGAACCCGAGCACGCTCACCATGATGGCCACGCCCGGGCTCATGGTGACCCAGGGGGCCAGCTCCAGATACTTGATCCCGGCGCGGAGGTCCCCGCCCCATGTCGGCGTGGGCGGGGGCACGCCCAGCCCGAGAAAGCTGAGGGACGCCTCGGTCAAAATGGAGAACGCCACGCACAAAGAAGCCATGATCAGGATGGGGGCGGTGCAGTGGGGCAGGATATGCGAGAAGAGAATCCTCATATGACCCGATCCGCACCCCCTGGCCGCCTCGATGAACTGATTCTCCTTGATTGCGTACACATTGCCTCGAACCAGCCGTGCAAAAAACGGAACCAGGACAATGCCGATGGCCAGAATGATGGTCCACTGATTGGACCCCATGGCGAAGGCGATCATGATGGCCACCAGGATGTAGGGAAAAGGCATGATCAGCTCGATCGCACGGCTGATCGTCAAGTCCGTCCACCCTCCGAAGTAGCCGGCGATCAGCCCCAGCATCACTCCGAGAACCATGCCCAGCGCCGTGGCGCCCACCCCGACGACCATGGACACCCGTCCTCCCTGAAGCGTCCTGCTCAGGACGTTTCGACCGTAGTTGTCCGCCCCCAGAAGATACTCGGAGCTCGGCGCCTGAAAGGAGGCCCGCATGTTCATCTTGTTCGGACCGACACCCACGACCCAATCGGCCAGGGCGGACGCCAGGACCAGCAGGCCGACGATGGTCAGCCCCAGCAGGACCTTTCTGTTGGACAGGGCCGCCTTGACACGCTTTCGAAGATAGGACTCGCGCACGCCCGTTACCTCCCTCGCCCCCCCCCGCCGCGGATTCGGGGATCGATGACCGAGTAGCTCAGATCCACCAGGAGATTGACGAACACGAAGAACACGGCCACCGTGAGGATGAAGGCCTGGATGCCGGGATAATCCCTGGAAAGGATGGCATTGATCCCAAAAGACCCGATGCCCGGGATCACGAAAAGCTGCTCCACGATGATGGCGCCGCCCATCAGGTACCCGACCTGCATGCCGATCACCGTGACCACCGAGATCAGGGCGTTCTTCAGGGCGTGCCGTGTCAGGACCTCGCGGACGGTGCAGCCCTTGGCCAGTGCGGTTCGGATGAAGTGCTTTCCGAACACCTCCAGGAGGCTCGATCGCATCAAACGGCAGATGACCGCGGACCGCGCAAACCCGAGGGCCAGGGCCGGCATAATCATGTGCCGGAGGTTGGCCACCCAGTCCTCGCTGATCCGCACGAACCCCGTCGCCGGCAGCACCGGCCAATGAAGCGAAAATACCAGCATCAGAACCGCCCCCAGGAAGAACTCCGGCATGGAAATCCCGAACAGTGTGATGGTCAAAGCCGCATTGTCAACCGGCCGATTATGATACAGCGCGGAAACGATGCCACCCAAGACACCAATGATGATGGCAAACGCCATGGATAGACCGACAAGCTCCAGCGTTACCGGAAGTTGTCGCCTGATTTCCTCACTGATCGATGTGTGGGTTAAAAGAGATTTTCCCAAGTCTCCTTTCAATACATTTTCAAGCCAAATCCAATATTGATGAATCAGAGATTTATCCAAACCGTATTTTGACTTTAGTTCATCATACAAAGCCTCATCATACTCAGTTCCCAGCCACATCAATATTGGGTCGCCTGGCAAAGAATGCATAACAAAAAAGATGACAAACGAAACGATCCATAACAATAAAAGTGCAAAGGCAAGTCGTTTTAGCAGTTCTACCGTCACGTTGTCTCATCTCTTCGGTTTCGAACGAGAAACCTCGAGCCGGTCCGATGCGCGCTCCTTTACCGTGCCACCCAGACCGTCTCCAGATAGCTGACATTGTACGGAAGATGGACGTATCCGTTCACCTCTTGGCTCATGGCGGCAAAGGCGGGCACGTAGATCAGGGCCATCCAAAGCGCTTCGTCCGCTCCGATCTCCTGAATCTCGTAGTACCGCTCCTTTCGCTCTTCCTGGTCGATGGTCACCTGGGCCAGCGGGACCAGCCGGTCGAGCTCCGGGTTGTCAAAGCCCACGAAGTTGATCGGGTTGTCCGAGGTCCAGAACATCACGTAGTTGTTCGGTTCGGGTCCTCCGGTTCCGGGAACGACCGATGCCTCGAACTCCCGGCCCTTCAGGACATTGGCCAGCCAGGCCTGATGCTCGAGGACCTCGTGCTCCACGTGGACCCCGATCTCGGCGAGCTGGGCCTGAATCACCGTGGCGATCTGGGCGAGCTGGGGCTTGGCGGTGTAGGAGTAGAGGGTGAACTTCAGTCCCTCGGCGCCGGCCTCCTCGAGGAGCTCCTTGGCCTTTTCCGGCCGGTACTGAAAGGTCGGCAGGGTCTTGGGGTGGTGAAACTGGTTGGCGGGGGAGATCTGCGACGTGGCGCCCTGCGCATAGGGTCCGTACACGGCCTGGGCCAGCTCGTCCCGATTGATGGCCATGTTCACGGCGTGTCGCACCCGCTTGTCGTCAAAGGGGGGCCGTGCGCCGTTCAGGGCCCACCAGTCGAAGGTGTAGGCCATTTTGATCCGGACCTCGAGGTCCTTCTCCTTTTCCACCAGGGGCATCAGCTGCGCCTCGAAGTCGCGGATCAGATCCACCTTGCCGCTCCGCAGATTGGTCAACAGGGCATTCACATCCGGAATGATGTCGAACTGAACGGCGTCCAGGTGCGGAACCGCCTTCCGAAAGTACCGATCGTTTTTCTCCAGCACGATGCGCTCGCCCTTGACCCATTCTTTCAGCTTGAACGGACCGGTGCCCACGGGTTGGCGACCGAACGCCTCATCACCCATCTCCCGGACCGCCGAGGGCGAAACAATGCCCATGCCGCCCACATACAGAATTTGATAGAAAAATCCCGGCCACGGCTTCTTGAAGTCGAACCGGATGGTCGCCGGATCGAGGACCTCGATCTGCTCGATCAGCTTGAAAAACTTGCTGTACGGCGAGTTGTTCGCAGGATCCATGATCCGATCGAACGAAAACTTCACTGCGGCGGCGTCGCAGGGCGTGCCGTCGTGAAACAGGACCCCCTCCTCCAGGTGAAAGGTCAACGACGCGCCGTCGTTGGAGTACTCCCACGACTCGGCCAGGTCCGGGATCACCTCCATGTCCTCGTCGTAGCGGACCAGCGTGTTGTAGAGGTTGCTGATCACGTGACCCGTGGGTCCATCGGTGATCACCAGGTGTGGATCGAGGCTGCGCGGCTCGGCCTGGATGCCGAAGCGCAGGGTTTCCCCCTTCTCCACGGCCCCGGCCGGGGAAGACGCCAGGGCCATTGCGGCCACGGAGCACGCCAAGGCCATCCACCATTTGCGTCGGGTCGTGCGATCCTTGGTTCCTTGCCTTCCTTTCATGGCGATCCCTCCATGCTCACCCAAAGGTTTTCTGAAGGTTTGCTACCCGACTAGTACCGCTGGTCGATCATGCTGGGCGTCTTGATGTTTCCTTGCTCGTCGTGCTCCTCCTCCCAGGTGGTGTCCCTGCCCCGTTCCTCGAACAGATTGCAGTCCACCAGGTTGATGAGGGCGGCGTTGGTACAGGCAAGGAACCGGGCCGGCTCCTCGCTGTAGGTCCAGTGCTGGTGCCACTCGAACGGACCCACGTAGAAGGAATCCCCCGGCTCCCACTCGAACTCGTTCTTGCCGACCCGGCTCTTTCCCCGCCCTTGCAGCACGTAGTAGACGGCCTCCACGGCGTGCCGATGGAGGCTGGTGGGCTTTCCTCCGGGCGGCACCTCCTCCAGAATGGCCATCACGGTCCGGGTGGGGTGCTTGATGTAGGCGTTGGCGTGATTACGTTCCTCGATCCACCGCCACTCGATCTGGTCCTTCTTCAGAAAGGGGTAGTCCGGTGTGGACTTGGGGGCGTCCTTCATCTCCCTGGCCGTCCGACTCACCGACGCTTCCTCCATGTATTGGGGTTTCTCGTAGGTCGTTGCCTCACCCATGGTCTTCCTCCTCTCGATGGCATCATGAATATGGTTAAAACTGGACCTTGTCAGAACCCTTGACACCGATGATCTCTCTGGCCTCATCCGGGCCGGCCACATCGAAGCCGACCTCTCGAATGATTCGAACCGCCTTCTCCACCTGCTCGGCATTGGACCTGGCCAGCTCACCGCGGCCGATGAAGAGGTTGTCCTCCATTCCCACTCGAACGTTTCCGCCCAGGGGCAGGGCGGCTGCAAGGTAAGCAAACGGAGTGCGGTGCGCCACGGAAACCGACCAGTTGCAGCGGCCCAGGAGCTGCTCGGACGTGTGCTGCAGAAACACGAGGGTCTCCAGGGAGCAGGGTGATCCGCCCAGGACCCCCAGGACGAACTGGATGTACATGGGCTCCCGGGGAAGGCATCCGGTTTTCTTCAGATAGGCGGCGTTCTGCACCCAGTTGGAATCGAACAGCTCCACCTCGGGCACCGTGCCGACCTCCTGCATGGTGGAGGCGAAGTGCTTCAGGGACTTGAAGGTGTTGACGAACATCCCGCCCTCCGTCCCCGACAGGTAGGGCTCCTCCCAATCGTACTTCCACTCGTCGTACTTTTCCGCCAGGGGAAAGACCGCGTAGTTCATGGTGCCCACAGCCAGCGAGGCCAGCTCCGGCTGGAGCTCTTTCACCGGAGCGATACGTTCCTCATCCGACATCAGGTAGTTGCCGCCGGACGTCAACCCGATGATCACATTGCACCGCTCCTTGATCCGCGAGGCCGTTTCTCGAAACAGCTCCAGATTCGAGCTGGGGGCCCCGGTCTCGGGATCTCTCACGTGGATGTGCACGCAGGCCGCCCCGGCCTCGCAGGCCCGAACCGCTTCGTCGGCGATCTGCTCGGGGGTGATGGGCAGGTAGGGTGACATGGTCGGGGTGTGCACGCTCCCTGTGACGGCTGCTGTGATGATTCGCTTTTCCATTGTGATTTCCTCCTTGGAGAAAACGCGCCCGCTCCCGTAGCCATGACGACCGCTCGACCGGCCGGTTCATGCCGTCCCGGACAGCACCATGACGCAGTGGCTCTGGCCGCACGGTCCGTTGATCCCGTGGGCCAATCCGACGCGAGCGCGATCCAGTTGACGTTCACCCGCGGTCCTTCGAATCTGAAGCACGACCTCCCCCACCCGGACCATGCCCGCCACGAGGACGGCATGGGCCGACATCACGCCGCCGGACACATTGACCGGCAGGGGCCCGTCCGCTCGGGTCTTTCCTTCCCGTGTGAGCCTTCCACCCTCTCCGGCGGCGCAGAGCCCCAATCCCTCGAGCCACAGGGGCTCCATGTAGCTGTAGGTGTCGTAGAGCTCGAAAAAATCGATCTCCTCCGCCGGATCCACGATACCTGCCTGATCGTACGCCCTTCGCGCCGCCAGGCTCAGGTGGGCCGGATCGGCCAGGTTGCGATCGCCCAGGTAATGCCAGTCCGCGGCATACGACATCCCCCGGATCCAAACCGGCTCCCTGGCGGAGTCGCGAACCCGTTCCTCGCCGGCCAGGATCAGGGCGCAGGCGCCGTCCGATCGAGGTGCGCAGTCCAGCTCCTTGATGGGATCCGCCAGGAGCGGAGAGCTCAGGACCTCCTGCACCGTCAGGTCCAGGGGTTGGTGCGCGTACGGATTCCTGGCCGCATTCCCGTGGTTCTTGACCGAGACCAGAGCCCAGTCCTCCGGGGTCGCGCCCCGATCGAGCATGCATGCGTGGGCCTGCAGAGCGGCCGAGCTCAGGCCGTCCAGACCCAGAGGCCGCTGGTAGATGGGATCGAACATGGCATTGCCGATCACGGAAGGATCCCCCTCCGAGCTCTTGGAATGGGCCACCACCAGGGTGGTCCCGTAGGAGCCGGACATGATCCGCATGGCCCCGTACAGAACGCCGAACGTACCGTCCCCTTCCACCGTGGAGACGTTTTTGCCATAGGCCCCGCAGGCGTCCGTCACCGCCATGCTGGAGATGGTCCGCCCGTCCCAGAAGTCATTGGATACGGTTACCACATTGTCGATCTGGTCGATGGTCATCCCCGCGTCGGCCAACGCGTCGGTGGTGACTTGATACGCCAGATCCGCGAAGTTGCGGTCCACGATCCGGCCTTCGAACTTCGTCTGCGCGACGCCAACGACAGCCACTCGCTTCATGAGTCCTCTCCTCCAACGGGGACGAAGTAAGCAATGTCCAGGATGCTCCCCTGCCGGGCCTCCTGGAAAACGGGACGGACCCGCTGTCCGGGCCTCAAGGCTTCCGGGGCTTCGGTGGAAACGACATGGGTGATGCTGCGCGTCGCTCCGTCCAGACGGATGAGGCCGTAGACGACCGGGGGCGGAAACGGCTGTGAGGGCTGCTCGTAACGAACCACCGTAAAGTACTGCAAGGCCCCTTCAGGCCCCACCTCCACCCAGGACGCGTCGGGGATGGGTTGAAAGCAGATCGGGCAAACCGTGCGGGGAGGGACCCAGACCTCGCTGCAGGCTTCACAGGGGCTGGCGAGCAAGCGCCCGTGGTCCCGGATTTCGATGAAAAACCGACTGGCGGTCCGCCCCAGGGTCCAGGAGTAGGGCATGTGAATGCCACCTTCCAGCACCAGCGGTTGGGTCTCTTGACGCCACTGATCATCCATGGGTTCATCTCCCCTCGTTGCCCTGCTCATGTCTTTCGTTGACCCAGCTTCTCCTTGAGAAAGCCGATGATGTGTTGAATGTCCGAGCCGGGCGGAAAAACACCCTCCAATCCCATCTCCTTCAACGCGCGCACGTCCTCGGGCGGAATGACCCCCCCTCCGAACAGGAGGACATCCCCCAGGCCCTTCTCCTCCATGGTGGCCTTGACCTTGGGGAAAAGGCTCATGTGCGCCCCGGACAGGATGCTCAACCCGATGGCATCGACGTTTTCCTGGAGCGCGGCGTTCACGATCATCTCAGGGGTCACGTGCAGCCCCGTGTAGATCACTTCCATGCCGGCATCGCGCAGCGCCAGGGTAACGGTCCGCGCCCCCCGGTCGTGCCCGTCGAGCCCGGGTTTGGCGATCAAAACTTTGTATACAGGTTCGGTCATCTCCCATCCCTCTCCATCGCGTCTGGTTAAAGTCCAGGATCCTGATAGGTGCCAAAGACCCGGCGGTACAGCGCGCCGATCTCCCCTACGGTGGCCAGGGCCTGCACGGCTTCGATCGTGGCCTCGATGGTGTTTTCTCCGGACCGGGCCACCTCCTCCAGGCGGTCCAGGGCCGACCTGGCCCTGCTCTCGTCCCGATCCCCGCGGACCCTCTGCAGGCGCTCGATCTGCTTTTTTTCCAGCTCCGGCGGCACTTTCATGATCTCGAAGGCCAATGCTTCATCCGGTTCTTCGAAGCAGTTGACCCCCACGACCTTGCTCTCGCCCCTGCTCAACCTGATTTGCTCCTGATGGGCGGTCATGGTGATCTCCGTCTGCACGAAGTTCTTTTCGACCGCGGCCAGCATGCCTCCCATGGCCTCGACTCGCTCGACGAGCTGCAAGGCCTCCTTCTCCAGGGCATTGGTCAGGGCCTCGACAAAATAGGATCCGGCCAGAGGATCGATGGTTTGCGTCACCCCGGATTCGAGGGCCAGGATCTGCTGTGTGCGCAGAGAGATCTTGACGGCCTGCTCGCTCGGAATCGACAGGGCCTCGTCGTATCCATTGGTGTGCAGGCTCTGGGTCCCCCCCAGAATGGCGGCCATCGCCTGAACCGCCGTCCGCACGATGTTGTTCAAGGGCTGCTGGGCCGTCAGAGAGGAACCGGCGGTCTGGGTGTGAAAGCGCAGGAGGTGGGATTTGGGGTTTTGGGGCTGAAAACGCTCCGTCACCAGGCGGCTCCAAAGTCGACGAGCCGCTCGATACTTGGCGATTTCCTCAAAAAAGTCGTTGTGGGCATTGTAAAAGAAGCTCAACCGTGGAGCAAAGTCGTCCACGCTCAAACCCCGCTTGACACCTTCCCGAATGTACGCCAGGCCGGCGGCCAGGGTGAACCCCAGCTCCTGAACCGCGGAGCACCCCGCCTCGCGGTAATGGTAGCCCACGATGCTGACCGGGTTCCATCGAGGCAGATGCTGGGCGCAGTACTCGATCACATCCACGCACAAGGCCAGGGATCCCCGCGGCGGGACGATCCAGCTCTTGGCGCCGGCGGTGATCGTGAACGGATCATTCTGGAGGGTCCCCGCCAGCTTGGCCTCCTCGACGCCCTGGTCTCGAGCCACCGCCAGATACATGCAGAAGAGGATCGGGTAGTTGTAGATCACCGAGGTGCTGACCTCGTCCAGCCGGATTCCGCGAAACAGATCCCTGAAATCTTCCAGTGAATCGATGGCCACCCCTTCCCGCCCGACCTCTCCCTCACAGAGCGGATCGTCCGAATCGAGACCATAGATGGTCGGGGTGTCCGGGACGATGTTCAGACCGGTCTGACCCTGTTGATTCAGATACCGCAGCCTCTGGTTGGTCTCTTCCCCGGTTCCGAAGCCCGCGACCTGTCGCTGGGTCCAGGCTCGATTTCGGTACATCTGTCGATAGGCGCCCCGGGTGTAGGGTGGGGACCCGGGCAGGCCCAGGTCTTCGAGGTAGTCGGTGTCCTGGATGTCCAGGGGCGTGTAGAGGGCCTTGACGGGAATACCGGCTGCGCTGAAAAGCTCCTTGGATTCATCCTCCAGCCCGGCTTCTCTCAAAGCGGCTTGTATCGCCTGAATCTTGCTTTCATTCATGGACATCAAAGAGCCTCCTTCTGTTCGCCTTCCCTCAAAGCGGCATCTCATTTGGTTAAATCATGACATGAAAATACAAAGCAAAAGCCCTGGATGAGCATCGCGATCCGTTATGAATGGCACTCAATATTGGCCATAATTGAAACATTACCTCAAACCCTTGTCAAGGGCAAAAACCGCCACCCTCTGAAGCCCCTATCTATAACTTGTTTTAATTCATACGCTTACATTCCATCCCCCATTTTGGCGGTCTGCTCTCCACAGCAGGCACCCTACCCCGGATTCGGCCAATCATCGGAACAATGCGCCCTGCCTCGAGGACAAACCAATCATCTTTTTGCTTTTATTTCGAAAAGTTAATCTCATTCCTGCTTGCGGTTCTGACTTATGCTCGGATTTGAGACCCACTGAGCGCAATTTCATTCTTCGTTGACAGGTCCTCCTTCGGGTGATCGGAGCCTGCACAGATGCGGCGCCAATGACGGGCCGGCCGGTGGATGCCACTCCGGAGCCGGGTCTCCCGGACCTCGTCCCGCTCACATCCTATCCGGGCACCCTGAGACGAAAAGTGATCGATATCGCAGCAAAGATCGTGTGTGGGAGCCGCACGCTGAAACTCAAGGTCTCGCGGGCGGTCTGGGAGGCTCTCGACTTTGCCAAGCTCTGGGCGAACTGCCATATCGCCCCCTGCGTCTGCCTGCAATAGGCGGCCGCCGAAAAATCCCGGCGAGAAGGGATGAGCAAAGGGAAGGTGCGTGCCTAGGCTAGCCATATTATAGTTTTATTTTGACATATTGACAATTTTTCCTGATAAAGCCTGACAAATCCGGTACACTCTCGAAATTTGATGGGACCGGGGTGCCGCTGTGGCTATGTCAGGGCTCGCGAAGCCATCACCCGCGGAAAAACGCTCAATTCAGGTTCTATTTGGCTGTTCTGCCTCCATCGACAACAAGAATCGACCCATACATGTATGAAGCCTCATCCGAGGCGACAAAGGCTACTACATTTGCCACTTCTTCAGGGGTTCCCAGTCTTCCGGTGGGATAACTCCTCAACATCGTGTCTCTCATTTCCTCGACATTTTCTCCGGCGTAACTCCTGAGCAAATAGGAAGTGAGGTCTGTATCAATCAGTCCTGGGCAAACGGCATTAACACGTATGTTCTCCTTTGCGTAATCTACAGCCATATTGCGGGTGAGCCCGATCACAGCATGTTTACTCATGATGTAGGCTGGATTCCTTGTACCACCGATTAATCCGGCTATCGAGGAAATTATGACTACTACCCCACCGCCAGCACGACGGAAAAAAGGGACAACATTCTTACAGCACAAAAGAGCCCCTTTCACATTGATGTCCATTATCTTCTCATAGGATGCTGCATCAATGTCAGCTACCCCTTTGACCGTCGGATTAACATCCCAAATGCCCGCATTATTCACAAATATATCTATCCTTCCATGGACTTTCTCAACCTTATTGAACATGGCCGTCACTTCGTCTTCTTTCGTGACGTCACAGCTCACTCCCAGGACCTCCATGCCATTTTGTTTGCAGAACGAGATCAGCATATCGGACGCCTCCTCGTCAACATCCGCAAACGCCACGTGACCCCCTTCATTTAACATCTTTATGGTGATTGCTTTTCCGATTCCCTTTGCACCTCCCGTGATCACGGCAACCTTATTTTTCAATCTCATGGGCATCCTCATTCTCCTTGTGGAAACATTCTTTTTTTACCCTCAAGTTCTTTTCGCCCCCATAGACGATCACTTTCCATTGGCGTAGGTGGGCCTGGCCCTTTTGATCCCACGCCCCACCGGGTTGCCCCTCTTCTTCCGGAAGTATGAAGGGAACCAGATCAACAAGTACCTCAGGCGCTTCGGGAAGGACATCATCATCACGAGCCACCATGATTGGACGACCGACGAGATGTCCAAGCGAGCCTGGACCGCTGCAAGGTGGAGCACTCCTTTCGTCAGAGCAAGGCCGGCCCTTACGGAAGCTTCCGCCCCATATGGCATTGGACGGACGGAAAAATCCGATGCCACATGTTGTGTTGCCTCATCGCGACGACGTACCTGCGGATCCTCGAGTTTCGGCTGGCCCGTGCAGGGCTCTCCCTGACCGCGGACCGAATCATGGATCACATGCGCGAACTTCATAGGAGCCTTTGCTGGACCGGTGGGACGCGCAAGGCTCAACGAATCATCGAGGAGCCCGACCCGGAGCAGGCGGAAATCCTGGCCGCTCTGGGGTTCAAAGTGGAGAGTGGGGTCTTACAGCCCGCCGCCGCGTAAGTTGTTGATATCTCGGGCGATCGTCGGCGCTCGCGCCTGGTTGGCGTGAAAGTCAAGTCGACAAAGTATTTCAGATTCATTCGGCCAATCCCCTCTTCTCGGGAATGACTTCCCCGTGTTTTCCGCCGATATACTATATAAAGGGTGTTGAAAAGTAGGTTTTTGGCTTACCCCAACACCGGTGTGTCGGGTTTTTCACCCATGATAATTTCTGCCTAGCCTTGCTTTCATTCACCGAATAAGCATCTTGCCATTGATTGTTTGGCCAATTTTGAGCTCAAGGCCATGATGAAAGACAAGTGATTCGGAGTAGATGCAATTTTTGGCACAAATATCCAATGTGCTTATTGTTTTATTTTATGCCCTTTTTACGTTAGCCATTAGCAATAAATAGTTTTTCCTGATATATTTCTGGTCTTTTTGGTTTAACTCTTTTCCCTGCTATTTGGATTAACAGCACCGCAATGCTGGCAATTGTACATCTTGCAGTTGATGAATGCTGACTGCGAACACGAAGGTTCTCCAGTCCTGTTTGATTTTTTAATAAGTTGAATGGCCGCTCGCAGTTTTTGCGGATATCAATTGCTTCTTTTACAAGTCCTTCATTATATGGGATCCTTTGAAAATAACCTCGATCCATCGGAATCATTCGATACTTAGGGCATGAATATGATCGGTGGCACTGTTCTCCACAATCAAGCCCACATTTGTATTCATGCT
>CAYYVD010000080.1:0-5888 GCA_964475045.1 uncultured Desulfobacterales bacterium
AGCCCGTATTCGTAAAGAGCGCGGGGAGCGAAGTTCGAGGCCGCCGCATCCGCAGATTGAAAGACGGATATAATTTGATTATACTTTATCGTATCGGCTTGGTAAAAGAGAATTTCCGACAGGCGAGCACCGGCTCGTGGAAAACCACGACAGTCCCGGGCGAGGCTTTGTGAGAAGGGGGCACGACTTTCCGCACTTCCGTATCCTGAAAGCGGCCTCCGTGATTTGGAGCGCCCCCTGAGTGCCTGTCTCCTCCCATTTGCTTGAAACGCACGCTGGAACACCGACAATTGACGCATTCGCAAAAACCCGCTCACGCGCCGCTGGGAACGATATAACCTGTTGAAATCCCAAGGGCAGATCTCGAGGGTTCGGGCTTTTGCGGCTCCATCACAATTCCCATCACTCTTTTCCGCCGGCCTCGAGGTCCCGGAGGGCCGCGGCTGAATCTCCCCTTCCAGGCACGCAGGGGTTCTCTCCGCGGCCACTCATGGAGGAGGCTTTCATGGATCACGACCCGCAGGTGAAGGGCCCGGCCCTCGACATGATCGAGAAGCGGATCTGGCAGCTGATGCTGCTGATGACCGTGGTCATCCTCTACCTGACCCTGCTCCTCGTCGCCTACCAGCTCACCGGTTTCATGGGGCTTTCCGAGGCCGTTTCCCTCCCGCAGAACGCTTACAAGTACGCGGTTTCCCTGACCGTGCTCATCCTTCTCTTCCTCAGCTACGTCATCCTCCACCACCGGAGGCTGTTCAAGGTGTCCCGCGCCCTCCTGGAGGAGCAGGACCTCACGCGTTCCCTGGATCGAAGCCTCCGGACCGTGAAATCCCTGCTCGAGGTGAGCTCGAGCATCAATGCCAAGAAAAGGCTTCCTTCAATCCTGGACCTCATCACGCGAGAGGCCATGGACTCGTTTCTGGCGGACTCCGCCTCCATTATGCTCCTGAACGCCAAGACCGGGACCCTCGAGACCATGGCCTCGCATGGCCGCGACTCGGACCGAGTCAGACAGGCCCGGGTGGGAATCGGAGAAAGCGTGGCCGGATGGGTCGCAGAGCACCGGAAACCGCTGCTGTTGAACGGTCTGGTGAGCTCGAAGGATTTTGCCGGCCTGGAGCCCAGGGAGTCTGCCGTCGCCTCCAGCCTTTGCGTGCCCCTGAAATCGGGGGCTCGCTGCATCGGGGTCATGAATGTCAACCGTTACGAGGGGGGGGACCCCTTCACCGAGGACGACCTGGACCTGATCACGGTGTTTGCCAACAACGCATCCATTGCCATTCAAAACGCCGGCATGTACGCAAAGCTCAAGCGCTTCAGCTCGGACCTCGAGAATCAGGTGCGCGCTCGAACCCGGGAGCTGGAGGCGGCGAACCGGGCCAAGAGTGATTTCCTCGCAAGCGTCGGCCATGAGCTCAGAACGCCCCTCAACGCCGTGATCGGGTTTTCGGACGTCCTGCTGAAGGGGCACTTCGGAACGCTGAACCAGGACCAGAAGAGCTACGCGAACGATATCCTGGAAAACGGAAAGCACCTGCTCGGCATCATCGACGCCCTGCTCGATTTCTCCACCGGGGAGGCGGGGCGGACGGATCTCGCACTCACGGATGTCGATCTGGGGCCGCTCATCGAAAACGCCCTGGACCTGGTCCGCACGCCAGCCGGGCACAAGGGGCACACCCTCCAGGCCGGCCTGCCGGCCGGCCTGGAGGGTCAGAGGGTGAAGGCGAACGCTGAGGCCCTGGAGCGGATCCTGTTTCAGCTCTTATCCAATGCCGTCAAGTTCACGACGCGGGAAGGAGACATCCGCGTGGAGGCGGAGCTGGTCGAGGACTGCGGTGCGAGGATTCAGGAGTTGAAGGCGAACGGCCTGCTCGCCCCGGGGGAGGAGGGGGGGCTTGTCGACCCGGCAGGCCTCCGCGGGGTGGAGGTGAGCGTGGCGGACAACGGTGAAGGGATTGCGCCGGAAAACCTGGCGCGGGTCTTCGAGCCCTTTTTCCAGGGCGGCGAAGGGTTGAGCGGCAAACGACCGGGGACCGGTCTGGGGCTTGCCCGGGCGCGGAGGCTGGTGGAGATCCACGGAGGCAGGATCTGGGGGCAAAGCCCGGGCAAGGGCAAGGGGAGCCGGTTTTCCTTTCTCCTCCCCATGGATCCGGAAGGGAATGGCCGTTTCCGCGACACACCCCGAGCGGCCGCCCATGCGGGCGGGGAGGAAGGGGCCGGCCGAGGTGACTGATATGGCGACGGCATGCAACGGCAACATCCTCGCAGTGGATGACGAGCCTGTGAACCTCAGGCTCCTGAAAGCCATACTGGGACCCGAGGGCTACTCCTTGGAAACCGCATCCGGCGGACATGAAGCGCTCGACAGGCTGGCGTCCGGAGGGATCGACCTGGTCCTTCTGGATGTGATGATGCCCGGCATGGACGGTTTCGAGGTCTGCGGCCGCATTCGCAACGACGCCTCCATTCCCTACATCCCCATCATCTTTCTGACCGCCATGGCCGTGGAGCAGGAAGGAGTCATCCATGGGCTCGACATAGGGGCCGACGACTACGTAAGAAAGCCGTTCGACTCCATGGAGCTGGTTTCCCGCATTCGGGCCGCTTTGCGGGTCAAGGTTCTCCACGACGAGCTCAGGCGGACAAAGGCGGAGCTGTCGCGCTATGTGTCCCTGGCCACCATGGAGATGGTGGAACAGAGCGTGACCGGGAGCGGGGCGCCTTTGGGCAAGCTCGAGGAGGTTACGGTCCTTTTCTCGGACATACGCGGCTTCGCACACATCGCCGAGCACAAGGACCCGGCCGAGGTGTTCGCTATACTGAACCGGCACCTCTCGGCCCAGATGGATGTGATCCTGGCTTACCAGGGCGTGATCGACAAGCTGAGCGGAGACGAGATCATGGCGGTGTTCGAGGGGCCGGACATGGCCGACAACGCGATTGCGTGCGGCAAGGCCATCCTGGACAAGCTTCGGGGCCGCGGGGATTCGAGGGAGCCCGAATGGACCGGGGTGGGCATAGGGATCAACAGCGGTCCGGTGTTCGTGGGGAGCGTGGGATCGGATGAGCTGAAGGACTTCACAGTGGTCGGGAACACGGTCAACATCGCGGCGCGCCTGTGCGGCCGCGCGGATCGCTTTCAGGTGCTTTTCACCGAGACCACGCGGAATCTGCTGACGAAGCGTTCACCGCCGTTTCGATCGATCGGGGCCATTCACCTCAAGGGGATGACTCGGCCCATGGAGGCCTTTGAGCTGGATCCGCGGTAACGCCTCACCCCGAATCGTGATGAAAGCGCGTTTCCAGGTATTTCCGCGGACCGCCGCCGGACCCCTGGGCCACCGCGTAGCAGGAAGGGCGGCCGGAATCAACCCACTAACCCATGGAGTGGGAAACACATGGGCATGAGCGTTCAAGACGTGTGGAGGCCGGGCGGGTGCAGTGGGGCACGGGGGCTACGGGTCCTTCTGACCTCCCTGGTATTGTCCTGGGGCCTGATCTGCGCAGCCCCGTCCACTGCAACGGAACATGATCCTGTTCGTTCGGCGGCAGAGATCGACTACCCTCCCTTTTCCATCGTGGACGAGCAGGGCCGCGCAGGGGGCTTTTCCGTCGAGCTGATGCGGGCGGCCCTCCGCGCCATGGGCAGGGAGGTCACCTTTCGCACCGGTCCCTGGGCCGAGGTGCGGGGGTGGCTGGAGACCGGAGAGGTCGAGGCCCTGCCCCTCGTGGGTCGGACTCCGGAGCGGGAACGCCTGTTCGACTTTACCTTTCCCTACATGTCCCTTCACGGAGCCGTCGTGGTTCGTGAAGAAACCACGGGCATCGAAGACCTGGAGGACTTGAGAGGTCGACAGGTGGCCGTCATGGAAGGGGACAACGCCGAGGAGTTCCTGCGGCGGGAAGATCGCGGGATCCGCATCCGAACGACGAAGACCTTCGAGGAGGCCCTGCACGAGCTGTCCAGGGGCCTTCACGACGCTGTGGTGACCCAGCGCCTGGTGGCGCTGAGGCTCATCCGGGAGACCGGGCTTCCGAACCTGCGGGTCATGAACCGGCCCATCGAAGGGTTCCGCCAGGATTTCTGCTTCGCCGTCCGCGAAGGCGACCGGGATACCCTGGCGCTCCTGAACGAAGGGCTCGCCCTGGTCATGGCCGACGGGACCTTCCGCCACCTCCACGCCAAGTGGTTCGCCGCGCTCGAGCTGCCGACCAACCTTCCCGTCGTCATCGGCGGGGATCACAACGACCCCCCCTACGAGTACCTCGACGGGAACGGGCGCCCGGCCGGCTACAACGTGGACCTCACCCGGGCCATGGCCCGGGAGGTGGGGCTCGACATCGAGATCCGTCTGGGGCCCTGGGCCGAGATCCGGGAATCCTTGGCGCGGGGCGAGATCGACGCGCTGCAGGGCATGCTCTACTCGCCGAAGCGGGACCTGATCTTCGATTTCACCCCGCCGCATATCGTCAACCATTACGTGGCCGTGGTGCGTGACGGGGAAGGCTCCCCGCCCGCAACCATCGAGGAGCTGTCCGGCAGGCGCATTGTGCTGCAGCGGGGCGACATCATGCACGATCTCGTCCTGGAAAGAGGACTCGAGGATCGAGTCTCGGTGGTGGATGCGCAGGAGGACGCCCTGAGGGAGCTGGCACGGGGGAAGCACGATTGCGCGCTGGTGGCGCGGCGATCCGCACTTTACTGGATCGAGGAGCGCGGCTGGAGCAACCTGGTCGTGGGCAGGCGGGCGGTGCTCTCGCCCGGGTACTGCTATGCGGTTCCGCAGGGGCGCAGGGCACTTCTGGCCCAGCTCAGCGAAGGCTTGAAGGTCCTGGATGAGACCGGTGAGTACCGGCGAATCTACGAGAAATGGATGGGGGTGTACGAAGACAGGCATATTGACCTTCTCACGATCGCAAAATATGTCGCCCTGGTCGCCGCTCCGCTGCTGGCGATCGTTTTCGGGTTTTTTCTGTGGACCCACTCGTTGCGCAGGCAGGTGAGGCGCCGGACAAGGGAGCTTCAGGAGAGCGCGGACCGGTTCCGATCCGTGTTCGAGTCGGCGAACGTGGGCAAATCCATGACGCAGATCACGGGCGAGGTCCACGTCAATCGGGCATTCGCCGAGCTCCTCGGGTACACACGCGAGGAGCTGGACGGCAAGAGGTGGCAGGACCTGACCCCCGCCGGGCATGCGGAGGCCGCCGAAAAGACGCTCGCCCCGCTCCTGGCCGGGGAAGAGGACGCCGCGCGTTTCGAGAACCCCTACCTCCACAGGAGCGGCGGGATCGTGTGGGCGGACGTGAGCGTCGCGGTGCAGCGCGACGAACATGGGAGGCCTCTTCACCTCATCACCACCGTGGTGGACATCACCGAGCGCAAACGGGCGCAAAAGGCCTTGCGTGACAGCGAGGAGTTCCAGCGTGTCATGGTCGCCTGCTCGCCGGTGGCCCTTTACACCATCGACTCGGACGGCCTTGTGCTGAGCTGGAACAGCTCAGCCGAACGGATGTTCGGTTGGACGGCCGAGGATATCGTGGGCAAGCCCCTGCCCATCGTGCCCGAGGACAAGCGCGACGAGTTCGATGAGCTCCGCCGCCGCGTAATGAGCGGCGAAGGCTTTTCCGGCGTAGAGCTGACCCGCTTGAAAAGGGACGGCACGCGGATTGTCATCAGCCTCTCCGCCGCACTTGTGCGAAACGATCAAGGCGAGGCGGTCGGCATCATGTCCGCGGCCGAGGACATGACTGAAAGCAAACGGGCCGAGCAGGAACGCGAAAAGATGCGCGCCCAGCTGACCCAGGCGCAGAAGATGGAGTCCGTGGGCCAGCTGGCCGGCGGGGTGGCCCACGACTACAACAACATGCTCAACGTGATCATCGGC
>CAYYVD010000080.1:5988-16312 GCA_964475045.1 uncultured Desulfobacterales bacterium
TGTCCACAGGGGCGTGCTGGACGATGGGGTCTGCTTCCTGCAGAAACCGTTCTCCCAGCAGGAGCTGGCGGACGGTGTGCGCAAGGCCCTGGGGGGGGATGACGGCGCCACGCCATGAGGTACCGGGAGGCACGACCATGGGCGACCTCGAGAAGAGGATGTCGGCCGGCCCGTTTCGTCTTGGCCGGGCCTTCCTCGTGTCGGTCCTGCTGACCATCGGCGTTCCGCCGGCCGGCGCGGCGCCCCGGGTGGTGGAGGTGGGCGTCTATGAAAACGCGCCCAAGGTCTTCATCGACGAATCAGGCCGGCCCGCGGGAATCTTTGTCGACCTCATTCAGCACATTGCGGAGAACGAGGGCTGGGACCTCCGGTACGTGCCAGGCACGTGGGGCGAAGGATTGGACCGCCTGAAGGCCGGCACGATCGATCTCATGCCTGATGTGGCCTACAGCGCGGAACGCGAAAAGGTGTTCGCCTTTCACCGGGAGCCGGTGCTCTCCGACTGGTTTCAGGTGTACGCCCGCAAGGACGCCGGCATCGAATCCATCGTGGACCTCGCCGGGAAACGGATCGTCGTTCTGGAGCACTCGGTGCAGCAGGAGGCCTTTGAGCAGCTGGTCGACGGCTTCGGGTTGAGCATGGACTTGACCCTCCTGCCGGACTATCAATCCATCTTCGAACGGGTGGCCCGGCGCGATGCCGATGCGGCCGTCACCAACCGCTTCTATGGCGTGATGCATGCCAGGCGTATGGGCCTGGAAGATACCGCGATCATCTTCAACCCGACCAGGCTGTTTTTCGCGGCCCCCCGCGAGGGAAGGGCCCGCATCCTGGCCGCCATCGACGGCCACATGGCCCGAATGAAGCAAGACCCGGAATCGATCTACTACGGGTCCCTGAAACGATGGACCTCGGAAAAGGTTCCCCGCCACCTCCCGGACTGGATCAAGGCCGCCGGGCTTGCCGTGGGGATCGCTTTGATCTTGAGCCTGGCGGGCGCCATTGTGCTCAGGCGGCAGGTCAACGCCCGTACCCGGGAGCTGCAGCAGATCAACCGGGAGATGGAAGCGCGGATCCAGGAGCGGACCGCAGAGCTGGCCGCAGCCATGGAAAAGGCCCGGGAGTCGGACCGGCTCAAGTCCGTCTTCCTGGCCACCATGAGCCATGAGCTGCGCACGCCGCTCAACTCCATCATCGGGTTTACCGGGATCCTCCTCCAGGGGCTGGCCGGAACCCTGAACCCCGAGCAGCAAAAGCAGATGCGCATGGTGCAGAGGAGCGCCCGCCATCTCCTGTCCCTGATCAACGACGTGCTGGACATCTCCAAGATCGAGGCGGGTGAACTGTCGCTCAGCCATACCGATTTCGAGCTGGGTCCTTCCATCGAAAGAGTGGTCCGGCTGATCTCGCCCATGGCGGAGCAAAAGGGCCTCGATCTCGAAGTGGAGATCGCAGACGGCGTCGCTTCCGTGACCTCGGATCAGCGCCGCCTGGAGCAGGTGATGCTCAATCTGCTCAACAACGCCGTCAAGTTCACCGAGCAGGGCGGGATCCGGATCTCCTGCCGGACCGATGGGGATCATTGTCTCGTGTCGGTCGCCGACACCGGCATCGGCATCCGGGAGGAGGAAATGGCCGGCCTTTTTCAGCCTTTTCACCAGGTCGACACCAGCCTCGTTCGCAAACGGGAAGGCACCGGCCTGGGGCTTTCCATCAGCAGGAAGCTGATGGTCATGATGGGCGGCGCCATCGAGGTGCAAAGCCGATGGGGACGGGGCAGCTCCTTCACTCTCCGTTTTCCGATCCAGGGTGGAGATTCGTGATGAACGAGCGGTTGCTGATCATCGAGGACAACGTTCAGAACATGTACATGATGCGCTTTCTGCTGGAAAAAAACGGGTTCACCGTCATTGGGGCGGAGAACGGCTCCAGAGGTATCGAAGAGGCCCGGCGTCAAAGGCCGCAGGCCGTCCTGCTCGACATTCAGCTTCCCGAAATGGACGGCTATGCCGTGGCTGCGGAGCTCAGGAGGCATCCCGAGCTGTCCGATGTGCCCATCATCGCGGTGACCTCCTATGCCATGGCCGGGGACCGGAAGCGGATTCTGGCCGCCGGCGCGGACGGGTACATTGAGAAGCCCATCAATCCGGACACCTTCGTGGAAGAGATCCGCCGATTCCTGTAACCCTGTTTCCGCGAGCGCAGCAGCGGAAGACACTCCCCCGGGGCGGAACCCTGTCTCTTCCTGGTGCGGTGCTCGCGGCCGTTCCGCCGCCTTCCCTTGGAGTAGGCTATGAAGACCCTGATCGTCGACGACCATGAGGAGGGCCGGTACCTGCTGCAAAGCCTGCTCCAGGCGAGCGGGCAGGTGGTGCACTGCGCCGCAAACGGCGCCGAGGCCCTCGAGATCCTTCAGGCCGGCGGAATCGACCTGATCATCACCGATGTCCTCATGCCGGTGATGGACGGCTTTCAGCTGTGCCGGAAGGTGAAAACCGATCCTGCCCTGCGGGCCATCCCCTTGATCATCTACACGGCCACGTACACCGGGCCCAAGGACGAGGAGTTCGCCCTGAAGATCGGGGCGGACCGTTTCATGGAAAAGCCCTGCGAGACGGAGGTGCTCATGACCGCGGTGAGCGAGGTGACGGCCGCAGCCGCGCGTCCGGAAGGCGAGTCCTCCGCACAACCGGTGCAGGAAGAGGAGGTGCTCAAGCTCTACAGTGAACGGCTCGTGAGAAAGCTCGAGCAGAAGATGCTGGAGGCGGAGCGGGAGATTCAGGCGCGCCAGGCGGCTGAAAAGGCCCTTCGAGAAAGCGAGTCCAGGTTGATCGCGGCCCAGCGGATCGCCCGAATGGGGGACTTCACCTGGGATGTGGAGACCGGGGAAGTCACCTGGTCCGCCGCCCTGTTCGACCTCATGGGGTACGAGAGGCCCGGGACCTTCGATTATGCCAGAGTCAACAGGGAGATCCATCATCCGGAGGACCTGGAGCATGTAATCCAGTGGCTCGAGGCCGGCATGGCCTCGGGTCAGGACCGGCTGGAGCCCTATGAGTACCGGGTCATCCGCAAAGACGGGACCGTCCTGTTCGTGCGCACCGTGGGTATCATCCAGCACCGACCCGGGAGAAAGCCCAAAGTTTTCGCGACGATTCAGGACGTCACCGAGCGCAAGCGGCTCCGCGCCCAGCTGACCCAGGCGCAGAAGATGGAGTCCGTGGGCCGGCTGGCCGGCGGGGTGGCCCACGACTACAACAACATGCTCAACGTGATCATCGGCTACGCCGAGCTCGCCCTGGGGAAGGTCAAGCCGGGGGATCCGGTGCAAGAGGACCTGGAGGAGATTCGAGCCGCAGGAAAGCGTTCCGTGGAGATCACCCGGCAGCTGCTGGCGTTCGCGCGAAAGCAGACCATATCGCCGGAGGTCCTCGACTTGAACGAGACCGTGGAAGGCATGCTCAAGATGCTTCGCCGGCTCATCGGCGAGGACATCGATTTTTCCTGGTGTCCCGGGGAGGGGCTGTGGTCCGTGAAGGCGGATCCCTCCCAGATCGACCAGATCCTGGCCAACCTCTGCGTCAACGCCCGGGACGCCATTTCCGGGGTGGGCAGGATCACCATCGAGACGGACAATGTCTCCTTTGACGAGGCCTACTGCAGGGACCATGCGGGGTTTGTGCCGGGGGATTTCGTGCTCCTGGCCGTGAGCGACGACGGCCGGGGCATGGACGAGAAGACCCTGGACCGGGTGTTCGAGCCCTTTTTCACCACCAAGGGGATGGGCCGGGGCACCGGGCTGGGGCTGGCCACGGTGTACGGCATTGTCAAGCAGAACGAGGGGTTCATCAATGTGTACAGCGAGCCGGGAAAGGGGACGACCGTCAAGGTGTATCTGCCCCGATACGCGGGGCCGGCGGCGGACCGGCCTCGAACCGAGGCGCCCGAGAAGACTCCCGGAGGCGACGAGACCGTGCTGCTGGTGGAGGACGAGCCGTCCATCCTGAAGCTGGGCCGGAAGATGCTCGAGGAGCTGGGGTACCGGGTGCTGGAGGCGTCGAGCCCGGGCCGGGCCCTGGACCTGGCCCAAGAGCACGCAGAAGAGATCCATCTGCTGATCACCGACGTGGTCATGCCGGAGATGAACGGCCGTGACCTGGCTGCAAAGCTGCAGTCCCTCTATCCCCGAATCAAGGTCCTCTTCATGTCCGGGTACACGGCCAACGTCATTGTCCACAGGGGCGTGCTGGACGATGGGGTCTGCTTCCTGCAGAAACCGTTCTCCATGGAGGATATATCCTTCAAGGTCCGAGAGGCGCTGGAGAAAAAATAAGGGATTTCCCCACCATCATCTCCAGGCGTGTCCTCCAGATCTCGTACCAGGTCCTCGCGAGGACAGTGGGCATCGATGGCGGCAAGGATGTCCGACTGCGGGGCGACGGCGATCTCTATCGGGATTCCCATAGCGAAACGCAGGTCTTCCAGGGCATGGAACCCTCCCTCGACTCAATCCGCAGCCCCGTTCTCGACGGGCGATGAGACGACCCGGTTTCGGCCCTCGGCCTTTGCCCGGTAAAGGGCCTCGTCGGCTCTTTTGATGAGACTGTCCAAGGTGTCCGCGTCACTCGAAAGCAAGGTGGCCACGCCAAAGCTCGCACTGATGCGAATCGACCCTTCCCCGAAGGGGAGGGCGATCTCCTCTGCTTCCAGCCGCTCTCGGATTCGCTCGGCGATTACAATGCCGCGTCTCGTGTCGGCACCGGGCAGGCAGAGGATGAACTCCTCCCCGCCGTATCGCCCCTGGAGATCGTAGGGCCTGGACAATGACTCCAGGAGGCCTCCGAACTGTCTCAAGACCTCGTCGCCCGCCTGATGACCGTGCACGTCATTGACGCTCTTGAAGTGGTCAAGGTCGGAAAGGACAACGGAAAGGGCCTGCCCTTCCCGCCGTGATCGCTGTATTTCGGCCTCCAACCGCTGCATGAAAGCGCCCCGGTTGAGAAGGCCGGTGAGGGGGTCGGTTTCGGCTGCGCGGCGGATCCGCTGCTCCAGCTCGACAATCCGCCGGCCGATTCGAATGCGATACATGAGCTCGTTCTTGTGAAAGGGCTTGGCCAGGTAGTCGTCTGCACCGGCCTTCAAGCCTTCCACGATGTCCTCCTTGCTGTCCTTGGCCGTGAGCAGGATGACATAGACGTAGTCGGCCCGGTCCATGGCCCGAATGCGCCGGCAGAGCTCCAGGCCGTCCATGTCGGGCATCATCCAGTCAGAGACCACCAGGGACGGGGCGTTTGGCCCGCGAAGAATGTCCCAGGCCTTCACGGCACTCTCCGCTGTCGTCACCTCATACCCCCAGCGCGACGCAAAAGACTCCACGAGTCGCCGGGACACCGGGTCGTCTTCCACAACCAGCAGATTCATGGCCATGCCCTCCCGAAGCGTTTCGCGGCCGCTCGAGGTGGTTTTTTTGCGGCAAACCAACGGCTCAAGGTTTCCGCGCATGGTGCCGATACAGGGGATATCGACGGGTTGGCGTTCCGGTTCCGGACGCCGAAATCCTTCCGGACAGCCCGGCCCGACGAGAGCCCGGACATCACGCATCCAAACACCGGCAGGTCTCCCGGAGGCTTCCGATTCATGGCCAGAATCCTGGTAGCAGAAAGCAGTCCAAGAATCAGGGCCTCCCTCAAAGAGATCCTGGAGAGGTCCGGGCACCGGGTGGACACGGCAAGAGACGGCAGGGAGGCGGTCTTCCTTCACCGAAAACACCCGGCCGATCTGCTGCTCGTGGATCTCGTCATGCCTGAAAAGGACGGGCTCGAAACGATCATGGAGCTGCAACGGGAGCTTCCGAATCCCAGGATCGTAGCCATGTGCGGCGGTTCCCGGTTTCCCGCGGAGGTCGGAATCAGAACGGCCCTCGCCCTGGGCGCCGTCCTGGGCCTCAAGAAGCCCGTCACGCCCGCCCGCATGCTCCGGGCGGTGTTCGAGCTCCTGGGCACGCTTCCGGTGCTCCTATCCTCTCCGATTCGAGACGCGAAAAGGGCGTTTCCGCCTGGATGGACCGCCGACCCCTGATCAGCCGGTGATTGCTTCCATTGCGCTTTTAAGCGCTTTCAATGCGCTTTCCAGCTCTACAAGGGCCTCATCCGCCGGCGACGAGCCCTGTTCCCTCCCCAGAATCTCCAGCCGGCGGGCCGCTTCCCGGGCCCGCTCGGCCCCGAAGGTGGCGACCGCCCCCTTGAGGCTGTGGGCTTCCGCTTCGAGCGACTGGAAATCCCCCGCTCGAGCCGCCTTCTGAATCCGGGAGAGCTGCCCCGGCAGCCCGGCCAGGAAAATCAGGGCCAACTCGCGAAGCAGGTCCCTGTCTCCGTCCACGGTCTCCAGTGCCTGATCGAGATCCAACGCTTCGGTTCGTTCGCCTTCAGCCGCAGCCCGTCCGGGTTGAACCGCCCCGACCCCGGAGGCGGAACAGGATCGGGCCACGCGATCGATGACAGAGACCACCGTCTCCGCCTTGATGGGTTTGGTGATGAACTCGTCCATACCGGCCCGAAGGCATTCCTCCCGGTCCTCCTTCATGGCGTGGGCCGTCATGGCCACAATGGGGATGTGCCGGCCGTTTTCCTCTTCTTCCATGCGGATGGCCCTGGTGGTCTCCAGACCGTCCATCTCAGGCATCTGCACGTCCATCAGGATCAGGTCGAAAGGGCCTCGATGGTAAGCATCCATGGCCTCCCTCCCGTTGGACGCCACGGCCACCTCGTGCCCGCGGCGCTCCAGGATGCTCACCGCGAGCTTCCGGTTCACCGCGTTGTCCTCGGCAAGCAGAATACGAAGCTGCATCCGGGCGTCCCGGACGCTGTGCTTTGTCACGAACGGCCGCTTCTTCTCCGGCCACCGTCCCAGCGTCATCATGATGGCATCCAGGAGCTCGGACTGCCGAACCGGCTTGAGCAGGTACCCAGCCAGCCCCATCTCCCGGCACCGGGCCGCATCCCCCCTCTGTCCCACCGAGGTGAGCAGAAGAATGGGGAGCTGCTTTCCGAAAGGTTCCTGCCGAACTCGGGAGGCCAGCTCGAAACCGTCCATTTCGGGCATTTGATAGTCCAGGAGGACCAACCCGAAACCTTCCCCCTTTTCGTATGATGATTTCAGCTTCTCCAGCGCCTCCCGGCCATGGGCGGCGGTGTGGGGTACAAGACCCCAGTGGGAGGTCATCTCCCGCAACACCGTGCGGTTCGTGGCGTTGTCGTCCACTATGAGCACAGGCAGGCCCTCCAGGAGGGTTTTCTGGTAAGAGGAAAGGGGCGACGCTTCAGCACGGCCTCGCCCGAACCGCGCCGTGAAATGGAACGTGCTTCCCCGGGTACCGTCGCTTTCCGCCCAGATGCGCCCGCCCATGAGGCCGACGAGCTGCCTCGATATGGTGAGACCCAGGCCTGTCCCGCCGAACCGCCGTGTCGTGGATCCGTCGGCCTGCGTGAAGGCGTCGAAGACCGCCTCCAACTTCTCCGGAGGGATTCCCACGCCGGTGTCGATCACCTTGAAGTGGAGGGAGACGGCGCTTTCGTCCTCCTGCCCGGTTTCCACCTCAATCGCGATCTCGCCCCGTTCCGTGAACTTTATGGCGTTTCCGGCCAGGTTCAGGATCACCTGCCGGAGCCGCGCCGGGTCTCCCACGAGCGCTACGGGCACATCCGCCGGGATACGACAGATGAGCTCGAGGTCCTTTTCGTGGGCCCTGACCGACAGCCCCTTGACGGCGTCCTCCAGGGTGCTTCGCAGATTGAACCCGATCTCCTCCAGGTCCAGCCTCCGGGCCTCGATCTTGGAAAGATCCAGGATGTCGTTTATGAGGTCGAGGAGGGAATCGGCCGAGGCCTTGACCATCTCCAGGTACTCGCGTTGCTCGGGGCTCAAGTCCGTTTCCAGGGCGAGGTCGGTCATGCCCAGGATCCCGTTCATGGGCGTGCGGATCTCGTGGCTCATGTTCGCCAGAAACTCGCTCTTGGCACGGTTGGCCGCCTCGGCCTCCTCCCGTGCTCGAGCCAGCTCGGTGACATCGATCACATTCAACAGCACGCCTTCATACACGCCGCTCCGGTAGATGGGCTGCATTCTGAGGACCACATGGGCATCTCCAAGCGGTCGCTGCAAGACCTCCGGGGGGGCGTCGGTCACCTGTCGAAAGCCATCGATCCGCTCCACAAGGCGCTCGAGGATCTCACCCGAGTGGAACTCCTCTATCCTCCTCCCCACGATCTCTTCGTGCGCCTTCCCCACGAACCGGCAGAAATAGTCATTGACCTCCACCAGGACGTTTTCCGAATCGGCGAACACCACACCTTCCTCCATGCCGGTGATCATGGCCGAAAGCTTGGCGTTCTCCTTGAGGGCCGCCTCGCGCGCCTCCTTGAGCCCCTGAATGTCCACAAAGCTTTCCAGCAACCGCCTGCGGCCGTTCAACGTGACCGGGACGACCGTCTGGAGGACGGGGATCCTCCCGCCTTCCACCGTCATGAGCTCGCTCTCAGCGTTTTCCGGCAGCTGTCCCAGATCCGTGACCGGGCACTCGCCCGGCCCGGCCGAGCAGACAAACCGGTGGCAGACCCGACCGACGATATCTTCCCTTCCGGCGCCGAGCATGCGGGCGGCACTGGGATTGACGTCCAGGATCGTGTGCGTCTCCGCGTCCACGATCATGATGCCGGCCTGGACCGCCTCAAAGATCCCCTTCATCCGCTCCTCGGAATCCTTGAGGGCCTGCTCTGTGCGTTCCCGGTCGGTGATGTCGCGAAGGATCCCCCTGAACCCCTTCTTCCCTCCCCATGCGTCCGTGATCAGCGAAATGGATGTCTCGACCCGACGCTCGAAGCCGTCTTTTCGAAGGATGCTCCAGTCAAAGGATCGAGAGGGTTCCCCGGATGCAAAGACCCGGTTGAAGGCCTCGTACACCTCCCGAGCCATGGGCCCTTCCGTGAATACGGTGTAGGACATCCCGATGAGCTCGCCTCTCGAGTAGCCCAGGATGCGCGACATGGCATCGTTTACAAAGGTGAGCCGGCCCTCGAGGTCCACCTCATAGTACCCCTCCTCGATCCGGTCGAGCACGGCCTGGTAACGCTCGCCGCTGATTTGAAGGGCCTCCTCGATGGTAAGTCGGGAGGTAACGTCCTCGAGCACGGCCGCCAGCTCGCCGCCGGGCAGCGGGAGCACCTCGGTCTCCACGCGGATCGACGCGCTCCCGCTTTTGCACCACGCAGCAGAGGTGCGCTCATGGCTTCCGGTCTTCCAGGCGCTTTGAAGAGCGGTCAGGAGGCCGTCCACATCGCCCTCTGGAAACGCCTTCCCCAATTCCCTGCCCAGGACGTCTTCGGCCTTGCGGCCCGTGATGTTTTCCCCGGCCGGGTTCAGATCCAGGAGGACGAAGGTCTCCCCGCGGTCCCGGGTCCCGAGAATCGCCACGCCGCATTGAAACTGGAGAAAGAGGCTTCTGTACCGCCCATCGGGCGTCTCTCCCTCCTCGGGCCTGCGCGGCACGGAGCCGGAAGGGTCTGCCGGTTTGGAGCGCTCCTTGGGCTTTCGTTCTGAGGGAGGCATGACATCCTCGATTCCATGAAATACGAAACCCGATCTTCAATTGCTTTCCGGGGTCATGGTTCACCGGATCTCCCGGTCCTCCTCGAAACCCCGAACCGATGGATCCTGATCCGCGCGGATCCATTTCCTTTCTCTTGCCGGGAAACCGTGTTTTCTGTAACCTATCACGTTATGATATGCTTGTAAAAAAATGGGTGTCGATTTATTCCGCTGGCCGAACCGACCCTTGCAAAGGGTCGGACTTCCGGCTTTCACGGGAGGCGGGGTGAAGCAAAGAGCGAAGCTCGAGCACGAGGCGTGACCACAATGCTTCCCATGAGCTATGAGCCGTCCTACGAACAGCTGAAGCGCCGGGTCGAACGCCTGGAGCGGGACCTGGAAGGCTGCCGGGGGAACGGGGATTCCGGCCGCGGGGGGAATCATCCGCCTGATCGGGGTCCCTCCCCTGATGCGCCCGCAGGGGATATGTATGTTCCATCTTATGGTGATCTGAGCGAGCTCAACACCCGCCGCACCATCCTGGAGGCCGTGGGCCGTGAGATGCTCAGGGAAATCGCCGAGGACAGCATCCATCTCATCGACACTTCCGTGGCCGTTTACGAGGAGAACGGGGACTACGCGTTCGGTATATTCAGCTCGAGGAGGCCAAAACCGAACTCGGGATGTACCACTACGAGGTGCGGAAGCTCCCAGGCTGGCACCATCACATGCTCACATGCAT
>CAYYVD010000081.1:0-16211 GCA_964475045.1 uncultured Desulfobacterales bacterium
ATCGGTCTGTTACGAAGGGCGGTGGAGCACCGACCCGGTTCATCTTCTGTTGCCGAGAAACATTGTCGGAGCGGGGTTTGTCAAGATGAACATTTTCGAGAACCAGATTACGCGGCTTCATGTCTACTGATGAAGCACCCACATCGGAGGAAACATGTCTAGAAAGGTCGTTGTGAGACGGGTTGAAGAGATTCGGGAGGAAGCTCGAGGGGATGTGGAAAAGCGCGTCTTTTTCACTCCGGGCAAAGGGTCCCAGTGTGTCCGGTTTTCCTATTACCGGGCCAAGCCAGGTACGGAAAGCGATTTGCACACCAACAAGGGCGACGATTGCACCTATATCCTTCGAGGCGAGATGAAGCTCGAGGCCGGTGGAGAAACCATCCACCTGAAGCCGGGGGATGCGCTGTACATTCCGAGCGACCTGCCGCACAAGGCCACCATCGTCGGTGACGAGGAGCTCGAGATCATCACGGCCCACTGCGATCTGTGCCCTCTGTACATGGAGTACGAGGAAAAAGCGCTTCGTTCGAAAGAGGAATGAACCATGTCCAGTGAAACCCTTGTCATCCATCGAAGGCGCGGTCCCGTAGCGGGGGGCGTCCGCAAGGTGGAGTCCACAGAGGAGGTAGTCCCATGACCAGGAAGACCCGATTGAAAAACGTGTTGGCCGTCTGCATGCTCACCGTATTCGGTATGGTGATCACCTGTCTTCCCACCCGGAGCTTGGCCGCCCCCGAGGAGATTCCCTTTGCCGTGATCGAACCCTTGACCGGACCGGTGGCCTTTGCCGGGATCCCAGGAAAGAACGGCGCGGAGATGGCGGTGGAGAAGATCAATTCCCAGGGAGGCATCCAGTCCCTGGGAGGGGCCAAGCTGAAACCCATGTACTACGACACGGAAAGCAAACCGGATGTGGCCAAGACGCGGGCCGAGAAGGCGGTCAACGACGGCGTGGTGGCCATCGTGGGATCCCCGCAGTCGGCGGTCGGCATGTTGATCAGCCAGGTGGCGGAACGAAACAAGGTCCCCAACATCGTGGACATGGGGAGCGGGGACTTCCTCACCCAGCGGGGCTTCAAGTACGTGTTCCGCATCATGCCCAACAACACCCAGCAGACTCGCAGCGACCTCGACTTCATCGCCAATGTGGGGAAGGCCCGGGGGGAGCCCGTCAAGCGTGTGGCCATGGTGTACGAGGACACCGCCTCGGGGCAGGATGGATACAACAAGGTCTCCGAGCTCGTCTCGGAGTTCGGCATGGAGCTGGTGGCCGGTCTGGCCTATCCCCACGCCGCCTCGGACGTGTCGGCCCTGGTGAGCAAGCTGAAGCGGGAGGACCCGGACTTCCTCATCATGTACTCCTGGGAGAACGACTCCATCATGTTCCTCAGGACCATGAACGAGATGGGCTACTGCCCTCCGGGCATCATCGGCAAGTCGTTCTCCCCGAAGGTGATCGAGGAGGTGGGGAAGCTGAGCGAGTACCTCTACGGGACCGCCTACTTCTCTCACGAGGTGGATCCTCCGGGTGCGCCGGAGGGCCGGAACCAGAAGATCTACAACGAGTATGAGGAGAAGTACGGGACCTTCAATCCGCTGATGGCCCTCACCTACACCTCTGTGATGGTGCTCGCCGACGCCCTGGAACGGGCCGGCTCCACGGATCGGAAAGCGCTCCGGGACGCCCTCGCCGAGACCGACATGACCGGCGCGGACGGGATCATTCAAATCGTCGAGCGCATCCAGTTCGACGAGAAGGGGGATTCCATCTATGCGCGGACCCTGGTGGACCAGATTCGGGGCGGCACCAAGGTCATTGTCTATCCCGAGTGGGCGGCACAGAAGCCACCCGTGTTCCCCATGCCGGACTGGGACGAGCGATAATCGATCCATCTCTTCGGGACCCGGGCCGTCGCCTGACCGGTTCGGGTCCCCTGCCGGGGTTCTCGGATCATGGACAACCTGGTCAACCTGCTGCAGGTGCTGATCACCGGTGTTTCCATCGGGGGAGTCTATCTCCTCTTTGGTATGGGTCTCACCCTGATCTTCGGTGTGATCAACGTGATCAACTTTGCGCACGGATCTTTTCTGGTGTTCAGTATGTATGTATCTGTTCTATTGTATAGATACTTAGGCGTAGATCCATATTTGAGCATCCTTATAAATATGCCTTTATTGTTTATTTTAGGATATATAACTCAGCGTTATTTGATCAATCGCATTTTGAACCACCCCCACTTGAATCAGCTCCTGCTGACCATGGGGATTCTGATGATCCTGGAGAACGGCATGCTGTTCATCTTCGGCCCCTCTCCACAGACCATCAATGTCGGGTACACGGCCAAAGCCCTCGAGTTCATGGGGATGTCGGTGAGCCTGCCGAGGGTGGCGGCCCTGGGGATGGCCTTGATTCTGGCCTTGGGGCTGTTCCTGTTCTTGAGCAAAACGCCCTTGGGACGGGCGGTCCGCGCCTCGGCCATGGACCAGAAGGGGGCGGTGCTGGTGGGGATCAACGTGCAAAGGATCTACGCGGTGGCCTTCGGCATCGGTCTGGCCTGCGTGGGGGCCTGCGGGTCTCTGGTCATCCCTTTCTTTTACGCCAGCCCCTATGTGGGACACACCTTCCTGATCATCGGGTTCGTGGCGGTCATTGTGGGGGGCCTGGGCAGCCTGAAGGGGGCCGTGATCGCCGGGCTGCTGGTCGGGGTGATCGACACCTTCGGAGCCAGCTATCTGCCGGGGACCTCGGGGCGGATGCTCATCTTCATCGCCCTGATCGTGGTGCTGCTGGTGAAGCCGACGGGTTTGTTCAACCCTGCGAAGAGCTGACATGTTTGCCATGAAGACAACATTCGAGCACTGGTCACCGGCTGGAGTCATCGCCTTCCTATTATGCGCGATTGGCATGATCATATTTCCTTTCTTGTTCTCTGATTATATTGTCCATATAGGTATCATGACTTTGCTTTTTGCCCACTTGGCGTCATCATGGAATTTGATCGCTGGGTACGGCGGCATCATGTCCATTGGACAAGCGGTGTTTTATGGAATAGGCGCTTATACAAGCTCGATACTGTTGATTCAATTGTCTCTTTCTCCATGGATTGGCATGATCATTGGAGCTTTCATCTCTGCCTTGGTGGCTTTGTTTATTGGTTATTTGTGCTTTCATTTCAAGTTGAAAGGCTGGTACTTCGGCCTGACTACCGTGGCGTTCGGGGATTTGTTTCTCATCATGGCCATCAATTTTTTTCCCGGTAAAGCGGCCGGCCTCTACCTGCCCCTCGCTGAGACTGGATGGAGCAGTTTCCAATTCTTAGACAAAAAAGCGTACTATTTCGTTATTCTAGCATTTTTCTGCTTATGCATGCTGGTTACAAGGATCATGATAAATAGCCGAATCGGTTATTATTTGAGGGCGATTCGCGAGGATGAAGATGTGGCCGAATCATTGGGCGTTTATCTCATGCGTTACAAGTTGATCTCATTTTCCATTAGCGCATTTCTGACCGCTATGGGAGGGACTTTCTATGCCCAGTATATGCTTTTTGTCGACCCTCCCATGGTATTCAGCCTGGACAAGACACTCGAGATGATCATTCGCGTGCTGGTCGGCGGAATGGGGACCTACTGGGGGCCGCTCGTGGGTTCCATCATCCTGACGCCCATGGGCGAGCTCTTCAATCTGATTCTGGGGCAGGCCGCAGGACTCCATTTGGTCTTTTATGGTGTATTGCTGATCATATTTATCATTTTTCTACCCTATGGGCTTGTCGGCTTGGTTGGCCGATTGAAGCATCAAAAAGACCAGGTGGAACAGAAGGCAGTCTGATGGGTCCATCGTTTTCGTTGACCGGATGGCGGGAAGCATCATGCCCTTGCTCGAGGTGAAAAACGTTGCAAAGCAGTTCGGCGGCCTCAAGGCGCTGATGGACTTCTCCATGAAGGTGCCGGAGTCGCACATCGTCGGGATCATCGGCCCCAACGGGGCCGGCAAGACCACCCTGTTCAATGTCGTTTCCGGCTCGCTCGGCGCGGACCGAGGGAGCGTGGTGTTTCGGGGCCGGGAGATCCAGGGGATGAGGCCGGACCAGATCTGCCGGCTCGGCATCGCCCGGACGTTCCAGATCATCAAGCCCCTGGCCGAGATGACGGTGGTCGAGAACACCATGATCGGGGGCTTTCTGCGCCACAGCCACCACAAGGAGGCCAGGGCCAAGGCGCTCGAGGTCCTGGATTTCATCGGGCTCTACTCACAGCGAGGCAAGAAGGCCTCGGATTTGACCGTGTCCGACGGGAAACGTCTCGAGCTCGCTCGAGCCCTGGCCACGGAGCCCAAGCTGATCCTGCTGGACGAGGTCTTCGCAGGCCTGAACCCCACCGGATCGGAACAGCTCATGGAACTGGTGCGCGAGATCAATGAGAACGGCGTGACCGTCGTGATGATCGAGCACGTCATGCAGGCCGTGATGAGCTTGTCCCAGCACATCGTTGTGTTGAACTACGGAGTCAAGCTGACCGAAGGCTCCCCCGAGGACGTGGTGACCAATGAGGAAGTGATTCAAGCTTACCTGGGAAAGGCCTATGCTCGAGATTCAGTCGATTGACGCCGGGTACCACAAGATCCAGGTGCTGTGGGATGTCTCCCTGGAGGTGAAACCGGGAGAGATCGTGGCCCTGGTGGGATCCAACGGCGCAGGAAAGACGACCACCCTGAATGCCGTCAACAACCTGGTCGACATCTACTCCGGCCGGGTGATGTTCGACGCGAATCGGCTGGACCGCTGCCCGCCGTACGATATCCTGACCCTGGGACTGACCCACGTCCCGGAGAGTCGCAATCTATTCGGAGGCATGACGGTTCGGGAAAACCTCGAGATGGGATCCTACCGGATCAAGGACCCTGCGCAGCGTGAGCAGTCCCTGCAACGTGTCTTCAAGCTGTTCCCCCGGCTGGCGGAGCGGCGAAAGCAGATGGCCGGGACCCTGTCCGGCGGCGAGCAGCAGATGCTGGCCCTGGGGCGCGGGTTGATGTCCCGTCCCAGGCTGCTGATGCTGGACGAACCTTCTCTGGGGCTGGCCCCGGTCGTTGTCGAGGAGCTGTTTGCCGTCATCCAGCAGGTGAACGCCGAGGGGATCGCCATCCTCCTGGTGGAGCAGAACCTCAGGCAGGCCCTGTCCATTTCCAACCAGGGCTACGTGCTGGAGAACGGCCGGATCGTCCTGTCCGGTCCGGCCGGTGATCTGCTTCAGAACGAGGAGATCAAGTCTTCCTACCTGGGCTTGAAACCCCAAGCCATGGAGGCCGGTTCATGACGACCGCGCTGCTGTCCATCGAAGAGGTGACCCTGCAGTTCGGGGGGCTCACGGCCTTGCAGAGGTTCAGCCTGGACGTGGAGCGCGGGGCCGTTTTCGGCCTGATCGGACCCAACGGGGCCGGCAAGTCGACGCTGCTCAACGTGGTGTGCGGCATCTATCGCCGCGACACGGGAGAAGCTCGTGCAGGCCCTGGAAGGCATGAAGGGGTACGAGACGGGGATTGTTCCGCCCATCACCTTCGGGCCGAACGTCCGTCAGGGCTGTGAAGGCGCGTTTCTGTATCGGGTGGAGAACGGCCGATTCACGCTGTTCGAGTAGCCGTTCTTCGAATGGAATGCAAGAACGCCGGCTGCATGGGGATGCCCGGCCATGGGAAAGGCCCTGCAGCCGGCTCGATGCTCTTGATCATTCAAGAGCCTAGGGTGGATGAGGAGGGATTCAAATGGGTCGACGTGTGGCCATCACCGGAGTCGGACAAACCCACCACTCAGCCCGGAGGTGGGACGTCAACGGCATGGAGCTCATTCAAGAGGCCGTGTCTCGGGCGCTGGAAGAAACCGGCGCCTCCCTGAAAGACATCGACGCCGTTGTCATCGGGAACATGGATCACTTCGAAGGCATCAACTACGTGGACACCTGGGCCGTCGAAGGGGCCGGGGCCTTCATGAAGCCGATTTTCAAGGTGACCACCGGCGGCACCACAGGCACCACCGTGGCGATCGCCGCTTATCATCACGTGGCCTCGGGGATGTTTGACAACGTGCTGGCCATCGGCTGGGAAAAGAACTCGGAATCCGACACCACCGGGGCGATCATCACATGCTCGGACCCCGTCTGGGATCGTTTTTCCTACTCCGGGGCCATACCCAGCCTGGCGGTCGAAGCGTCCGCCTACATGGAGGAGTACGGGGTGACCGAGGAGGACGCCGCGCGCGTGACCGTCCGGGACCGGGCCCACGCCGTCAACAACCCGTATGCCCATCTGCGGACCCCGGTCACCCTGGAGGAGGTCATGGGCTCCCCCATGCTGACGGAACCGATCAAGCTGCTGGACATCTGTCCTCGATCGGACGGGGCGGCTGCGGTCGTCTTCAGTGCGGAGGACGTGGCGGATCGCGTGTGCCCGCGGCCTGTCTGGATTCAGGCGCTTTCCGTGCGGCACGACACGGCATGGTTCGGAGACATCGACTACCGCCGGCTGGTTTCCCTGGAATCGGCGGCCAGAGAGGCCCTGGAAGCGTGCGGCATCAAGGAGCCGGCCAAGGAGCTGGATGTCCTGGAGCTGTACGCACCGTACTCGTTCGGCGGGCTCAAGTGGCTCGAATCCATCGGGATCTGCGGTCCCGGAGAAGGCCCGGGATTCGTGGCCGACGGGCACACCGACATGGACGGAATGCTTCCGACCAACCCTTCGGGGGGGGTCATCTCGACCAACTGCATCGGCGCCACGGCCCTCCTGCGGGTCGGGGAAGCGGCCCTTCAGGTGATGGGGCGGGCCGAGGGACGCCAGGTCGAGGGTGCGAAAACCGCCATGGCCACCGGCTTCGGAGGGTGCTTCTGGTCGGACGTGGTCATCATGGGTGCAAACAAGCCGTAAATACTGGAGGAGTTATGGAGATCACACCATGGGAACGAAACCTGTCCCTTCTCTCGCTGAATGTGACCGCCCACATGTCGTACCGGTGGGCCATTGGGAAGGACGGATCCAGGTTTTTCGAGGAGATCAGGGCACGGGAGGTCCTTCTCGGCATCCGTTGCCCCAAGTGCAACAAGGTGTACGTGCCTCCGAAGATGGTCTGCGGACCCTGCTTTCAAAAGATGGACGAGCTCGTGGAGCTGGGGCGGGAAGGCGAGGTGCGGGCGGTGACCCTGGTCAACTACCCCTTCGTCGATCCCGACACAGGTGAAAAGCGGCCCATTCCCTATGTCTACGGATACATCCGGCTCGACGGCGCGGACAACCTGTTCTCCCATGTGGTTCGAACCAGGACCGAGCGTCCGGTCAAGGTCGGGGAGAGGGTGCGGGCGGTCTTTCGAGAGCAGAAGCAAGGAAACATTCAGGATATCTCATACTTCGAAACCTTGAAGGATTGAGCACATGGAATTCAACGACGAACAGAGAATGCTGAAGGACATGGTCGAACGGTTCTGTCGCGAGAACGTGCAGCCCCTGGCCGCCCAGATCGATCGCGAAGAGCGCTTCCCCTCGGAGACCTTCGAGCGAATGGCCGAGCTCGGGCTGCTGGGCGTGGGAATCCCGGAAGCATACGGCGGGTCCGGTGGAGGCATCGTCGAAGAGTGCATCCTGGCGGCGACCCTGTCCCGGTACTGCATGTCCACGGCGGCCAGCTGGGGCGCTCATGTGGATTTGTGCGCCGCCAACATCCACCGGAACGGCTCCGATGAGCAACAGGAGCGGTTTCTGCGCCCCCTGGCGTCGGGCGAAAAGATCGGCGGAATGGCCATGACCGAGCCCGAGGCGGGCTCCGACGTGTTGAACATGAAGCTCCGCGCCGAGGAGAAGAGCGACCATTTCCTGCTCAACGGCACCAAGACCCTGATCACCAACGGCCCTGTCGGCGATCTGTTCCTGGTGTACGCCAAGACCGACATGGAGGCCAAGGGGCGGGGCATCACCGCGTTCGTGGTGGAGAAGGAGTTCGAAGGGTTCGAGCGCGGCCCCCAGTTCGAGAAGCTGGGTTGGCACGGATCCCCCACCGGGGAGCTCATCTTCGAGGACTGTCCGGTTCCCAGGGAGAACGTGATCGGTCGTGTCCATGAAGGGCTCGGCGTCCTGCTCTCGGGGTTGAACTCCGAGCGTCTGGTCTTGGCCGCCGAGTCCCTGGGGCTGGCCGAGGCCTGCCTCGAGGACACGGTGCGATACTCCCGGGAGCGGGTACAGTTCGGCCGTCCGATTGGACAGTTTCAGTCCGTTACGGAAAAGGTGGCCCGAATGGCCGCCCGGGTGGAGGCCATGAAAGCCATGGTGTGGTCCCTGGCCTTCGGGATGGCGGTTCACGGACCGCAGGGAATGGCGCTGGAAGCGGCTTCAGCCAAGCTGATGACCTCCGAGATGGCCCTCCAGAACGCCCTCGACGCCACACAGGTCTTCGGCGGCTACGGATACATCCGCGAGTTTCCGGTGGAACGCTACCTGCGGGACGTGCGCCTCATGACCATCGGGGGGGGGACGAGTGAGATCATGTGCCAGGTCATTCAGGCACAGCTGAACAAACGATGACAGCCATGACATCCATGTCTCTGAAAAACAAGGTCGCTTTTGTCAGCGGCGGCAGCCGCGGTCTGGGGCGGGCCATGGCCCTGGGGCTGGCCGAGGCCGGCGCCCACGTGATCGTGGGGGCCAGGGACGTGCAGGCCCTCGAGGAGACGGTGGCGTGCATTCGAGACCAGGGCCTCCGCGGTCGTGCCGTGGCCCTGGATGTGACCTCCATGGAAAGCGTCCGGTCGGCCCTGCGGGAGGCCGGGGCCGAGGCGGGCAAACCTGTCGACATCCTCGTCAACAACGCGGGCATCAGTGCGGCCAACACCAAAGCGGAGGACCTGCCCGAGAAGGACTGGCGAACGGTCCTGGATGTCAACCTCAGTGGATACTTCCGGATGGGGCTGGCCGCGGCGCAGGACATGATCCGGCAGAGGTCCGGAAAAATCATCAATATCTCTTCCGTCCTGGGGGAAACCCCGGCCCCGCTGGCCTCGGCCTACTCGGTCAGCAAGGCGGCCATCAACCAGCTGACCAGGGCGTGGGCCGTGGAATGGGCCCGTTACAACATTCAGGTCAACGCCGTGGCCCCGGCGTTCGTGGAGACGGAGCTGACCAGGTCCCAGCTGCAGGATCCGGGGTTTCGGCAGAAGCTGCTGTCGCGCATTCCCGCAGGGCGGCTGGGGCGCCCGGACGACTTGATCGGTGCTCTGGTGTTCCTGGCGTCCGAGGCCTCGGACTATGTCACCGGGGTGATCCTGCCGGTGGACGGGGGATGGTCGGCCGCCTGAATCTCGTCGTCTTCTCTTTGAAGCGGCCGGAGCAAAAGGAGGACAGTTCATGCAGGGACCTCACCTTCTCGTCGAGGATCGCAACGGCGTGGCCACCGTCACGATCAATCATGCCGATCAGCTCAATGTGCTCAGCCATCCGCTGATGCGGGAGCTCGGCGGGGTGCTCGAGGACCTCGCCGGGCGGGACGACGTTCGGGTGGTGGTGCTCACCGGCGCCGGGGACCGCGCGTTCGCCGCCGGGGCCAACATCGCGGACATCGATCACATGACGACCCTGCAGATCATCAAGGAGCTGCCGGACATGCAGAGGGTGGTGGACGGGTTGGAACGGCTGCCCCAGCCCACCATTGCCAGGGTCAACGGAATCGCCTTGGGAGGAGGCACCGAGCTGGCCTTGGCCTGCGATTTTCGCATCGCCTCCAGGAACGCCGTGTTCGGGCTGCCGGAGGTGAAGCTGGGCCTGATCCCCGGTTACGGCGGGACCCAGCGCCTGCCCAGGATCGTGGGCATCGCCAAGGCCAAGCAGATGCTGTTCACCGGGGATCAGATCGAGGCATTCGAAGCTCTGGAGATCGGATTGGTGCACCAGGTGGTGGACCTCGACGAGCTGGACGCCGCGGTCGCGCGGTTGGCCGGAAAGATCATCGCCCTGCCGCCGGTCAGCCTGCGGTTCCTCAAGGAGGCCGTCAATGTCGGAATGCAAATGGATTTGAATGCTGCGATACGCATGGAAGGCCGGCTCTTTGCAACGTGTTTCGGCACGGAGGACCGCAGAGAAGGCGTGAAAGCCTTTATTGAAAAGAGGCCCCCGAATTTCAAGGGCTCTTGACTGAATTCATTTTGTTCCAAAAAAGATGCATCAATTGCTCACTCAGGGTGAAAGGGTCTGATTCCCTCGAGACGAACCGGTCGACGATCTCATTGAACGCTTCCGTTCCTTCAAAATGCAGCTGAATCAAATCCATGAAATCCTGCTTGATCAAATCCAGGAGCTCGTGCTTCCCCTTCTTCCACTCCATGTCTTTTCGATGTGGATCTTTCTCTGAGCTCAGATAGGCACGATGTTGTTCGATGGCCGCCCATAGCTCGTCCATTCCCTGATTTTCGGTCGCCGTGGTTTTCACAATGGGGGGGTCCCAGTCCCCGACCGTGGAGGAACGGGTCAGCTTCCCCATCTGCAGCATGAGCTGCAGCTCCTGGATGGTTCGCTCAACCCCGTCCTTGTCAGCCTTGTTGACGACGAAAATCTCGGCCACTTCCATGATGCCGGCCTTGATGCTCTGAACCTCGTCCCCCAACCCCGGCATGAGCACCATCATCGTGGTGTCGGCCACGCGGCCGATGTCGACTTCGTCCTGCCCGACCCCGACGGTTTCGATGATCACGTAGTCCTTTCCCAGGGCGTCCAGGACCATCGATGCGCCCCGGGTGGCCCGGGCGAGACCGCCGAAGTTCCCCCGCGTGGCCAGAGAACGGATGAAGACCCCGTCGTCCAATGCATGGTCCTGCATGCGGATGCGGTCTCCCAGAACGGCCCCCCCGGAAAAGGGGCTGGTGGGATCGACCGCCAGGACGCCGACCGTGGATCCCCGGGCTCGAATGTGCCGGATCAGTCGATCGGTCAGGGTGCTCTTTCCCACACCCGGGGCACCGGTGACCCCGATGGTGTAGGCATGGCCGGTATGGGGGTACAACTCCTTCAGCACGGTGTTGGCTTCCGCATCGCCGTCTTCCATCCTCCGGATCAAGACCGAGGCGGCCCCGACTTCGCCGGCAAGAACCGAGTTGGTGATCTCTTTCATTCGGAACCACCTGACATGGAAGGGTTTCTGAAAGCCGGGAAAGGTCCCCGAAGCCGGGTACGGCAGGGCTGCCTACTCGGAGGACAGCGGAAGCACGGCGGAACAGAGCAAGTCCGTCAACTGGTTGATCTCGTGAATCTTGTCGATTCCCTTTCCAAGGATTTCCCATCGCAGGGCAATGTGGCTGAATGCCCCGAGAAACATGTTCCTGAACACGCGCGGGTTCACATCGGACCGGAAGGTCCCTTGTTCCTTTCCTTCCACGATGATCTCCTCGATGACGTGAAAGTACTTGCGGAAGCTCAGGAAGGCCTCCGATTGATAAAAGCTGCTGTTCGGTTCGATCAGAAAAAGAAACATTCTCAAAAAGGCACGGTTATCCAAAAAAAGCAAATAATAGTACTTGATGAATCGTCTCAGCTTTCGAAGGGGGTCGGATATCTGGAAGGTCTCTGGCAACTCTTTGAGATAGTCGTCGAACCTCCGCTTGGGAATGGATAACAAGAGGTCCTCTTTTGTCGAGAAATATTCGTAAACCAGGCCTTCCGAGATACCGCTGGACCTTGCGATTTCGCTGATGGTGGCCCCGGAAAAGCCTTTCTCCGAAAAAATTTTCTCAGCCATGTTCAAGATCTTGTCGGCTTTTGACAGCCGGCTCTCAGGCCGTTTTTGAACCATCGGCAAGATCAAGTTCACGATATCGTCGAAGTCAGAAACGCTTTCTTCGACCTCATTCAAGGCGAAACAATAGATCGTTTCACAATTCAAGGTTCCAAAAATGATATCCCGCGCAAGACGAAGGTTTAGTTCGGGCTCAAATACACCATCTTTGATCCCTTGGTCTAGAATATTCAGAAGAAATCCAGCGTATTCCCTGACCAGTTGGTACGCAGAGGTTTTGTAAAAATCAGATGATGAACGACATTCAAATAGCAATATACGAGCGTAACCTGGGTGATGATCGTTGTAGTCAAGATGAAACCAAATCAGCTTGCTCAACTGACCTTCAGCGCCTCGAATCCCCTTCACTGAATTATTCAATAAAACAAGAACTTCTTTCATCCTTTCTGCAGGAATAGAAAAAAGCAAGTCTTTTTTTCCAAGAAAATATTGGTATATGATAGAATCGTTGACTCCAGCGGCACGAGATATTTGGGCTATTGTCGATGCATGAACGCCCTTACGGGCAATGATCTCTTCGGCAGCTGCAAGAATCTGCTCTCTTTTCTCGGATTTGCTTTTATTCTTATTTTCTTTTTCCATTATTTCATCAGTCTACAGGGCATGAGAAGGGAGTCAGGCCAGTCCCAATGCCGTTCTGGCATCGCTCGCCGAAGCCGCTTCAAGGCCGAACTCTTTCAAAATTCGCTTCATTTTTCGAACCAGCGCGGCGTTGGACTCCGCCAGAACGCCTTTCTCGAGGTAGAGGTTGTCCTCGAGACCGACCCTGCAATGGCCGCCGAGCAGCGCGGCCGTCGTGCAAATGGGAAACTGCATTCTCCCGGAGCCGATGGCGGACCAGTGGAAGGTATCCCTTCCGAACAACCGGTCAGCTGTGCTTTTCAAGTAGATCAGGTTTTCGATGTCCGCACCGATCCCGCCCAGGATCCCTGTGACGAACTGGATGTAGATGGGGCTGTCCAACAGGTCTCTTTCCAAGAAGTATTGCAGTGTGTAGAGCTGCCCTACGTCGTACACCTCCAGTTCGGGCTTGGTTCCGTGTTCTCTCATCAAGTGAAGGGCGGTCTCAATGTCATTGAACGTGTTTCGAAAGATGAAATCGCGTGTGCTCTCGAGAAAGGGCTTCTCCCATTCATGTTTCCATTCTCTGGGCCTTTCAGCCATGGGAAACATGCCGAAGTTCATGGAACCCATGTTCAAAGAGGCCAGCTCGGGCTTCAAGCTGGAGACGGAGGACATTCGTTCTTCGACCGTCATATCCTTGCCGCCGCCGGTGGTGACGCAAATGATGACGTCGGATTGCTCCTTGATCTCTTCGAAGATCTCGCGAAAAAGGGTCAGGTCCGCGCTGGGTCTCCCGTCTTCCGGATCCCTCGCATGGACGTGGACCTCGGCCGCTCCCTCGTTGGCTGCCTGAATGGCCTGTGCTGCGATGTCTTCAGGGGCGACCGGAAGATACGGAGACATGGTGGGCGTGTGAATCGCTCCTGTGATGGCGGCTGTGATCAAGGCCTGATTCTTCAATGTCGTCACCTCGTCATTCATCTCGATCGTATCTATTCATCAGCAGAAGGGCTAGCCCACTTTGATCAAGCAGGCATCCGCCTGAGCCAGGCCGCCACAGATGGCGCCGAGGGCGTATCCTCCTCCGCGACGTCGAAGCTCGTACAGGAGCGTCATGATGATGCGGGCACCGCTCGCGGTGTTGGGATGTCCGATGGCAATGGCGCTTCCGTTGATGTTGGTTTTGGATCGAATCTGTTCCGTCTTTTGGGCGTCGTTGTCGGCCATCAGAAGGGTGCTGACCAGTGGCACGGCGGCAAACGCCTCATTGATTTCAATCGCATGGATGTCGTCGAAGGAAAGGCCGGTTTTGCGCAACAGGGCCGAGGCCGCGACTCCCGGTCCTTCAGGCATGCGATGGGGGCTGATGGCGATGGAGTTCATGGCCACGATCTCGGCCAGAGGTTCACAGCCCAGGGCATCGGCCTTTTGCCTGGTCATGAACAGGATGCTCGTGGCCCCGTCGTTGAGCCCCGGTGCGTTCCCGGCCGTGACCCCTTCGCATCCGTAGATTCCCGGCAGTGAGGAGAGCTTCTCCAGGGACGAGTCGGGGCGGTACTGCTCGTCGATGTCGAGAACCCAGGGGTCCTTCCGCTTTTCGAGAATCTCCAGGGGCATCATCTCCTCTTTGAACTTCCCCGCACGCCAGGCCTCGCCGTAGTTCACGTGGCTCCTGAGGGCCCATTCATCCTGTTCCTGCCGGCTGATGCCGTACTCCTTGGCGACGTGGTCCGTATCGGTCGAGACAGGGTTGTAATCCTTGTACCCCAAGGCGAACAGAGGGTCTTCCATGTTCACGTCGCCGATACGAAACCCTTTCCATCGGAGTCCTCGAACAATCAAAGGCTCTTGACTAAACGAGGTTGCGCCGCCTCCGATGGCGCTTTCGATCTCGCCGGCGGCCATGGCACGGCAACCGAGTTGTACAGCAGACATGGCTGAAACGCAAGCTTTGTCGATGGAGACAGAAGGGGTCTCGGCAGGCAGCCCCGCCTTGATGAGCGTTTGCCTCGCCGCGACCGGGGTGTAGACGTCCTTGCAAACCGAGGTGTCGCCCACTCCCCAATACACTTCGTCCACCTGGTCGGCGGGCACCCCGGCTCTGTGTACGGACTCCCTCATGGGAAGCGCGCCGAGGTCGAAGTAATCGTAGTCCTTGAGCGCACCGCAGAAGCGGCCGAAGGGCGTACGGGCAGCGCTCACAATCACGATGTCTTGGACCATAGGATTTCCTCCGAGCACGGATCGATCATGGGACCGAACCTTCCTTTTTCGGTTGGTTCGGAATCAGGCGTTCCGAACCGAGAAACGGCTGCGGCATGGCCATCGAAAAACGCCACTCGCATTGAAGAAAAGTTGAAGACTATTCTCAGCCAGCAAGGGGACCGTTGTCAAGATGAAATTATATTCAAAAATTAAAAATGTGTATAAATACCAGGAAGTAGGGTTAAAATTATAAATAGTAACTTAAAAACATCTGCATATTGTTATAAACAATAAAATTACATTAAAAAATATATATAAAACCTCCTTAAGAAACCCGAATGGTCCTCAAAAATCAATTAGGTTGACTTCTGTTTTGAAAGCTGGTAAGCGTATGCCTCGTGGGCTTGACTGGGGGTGGATCGAGCGCCCTCGAAAGTGGGTTTCGTTCTGCGCAGGTTGAGGGCCGTCCACGAGGCGGGGTACGGCCCGTCGAGCGAGAACCAGGCAGGGCCTTCAGATCCATGAAGGAGCGAATCTATGGAAGGTGCGGATAAGGTTTCCTGTCATAGGGGCAGAAGCTACGACCAGTTGGAAATTGGTGAGTAAGCGATTTATACTAACAAATATAGAAGAAAAAGATATTTTATTATTTGCAGAACTAACAGGAGATCATAATCCAATTCATATGGATAAACAATATGCTATAAAACCCGGTTTTAACAAAGAATAGTGCATGGATGGTTTACGCAAAGTCTTGTTTCTACAATACTGGGGACAAAATTGTCTGGTTTGGGTGCCATCGTTGTTCAAGTGAATTGCAAGGATTTGGCGCCAGTATATATTGGCGATACCGTAACCGTAAAAGTAAAACTGTTAGGGAGGGCATCACTGTTTGTTCGATAATAAATTATAGAGAACATTTTCGATTGTTCGATCAGATAGAGCTATTTCCGATATAATGATAAAGGCTGGTTGTTATCGATTTGATTGAATTGTTGTGTCGTAAAATGAAGAGGTATTTTTCATGAAAATATAGGAACAGAATAAACTGTATATATATAGAAATGCACCTAGTATAATTTTTGGGAGGAGTTGTTCATGTCCAACAAATCACTGTTAGACGGAAAACTGATATTGGCTGTAGATGACGAGTCGGATGTTTTGGAATTGGTTTCAGAGCAGCTAGATATGTGTACTGTACATACTGCTTTGGACTATGATACCGCAATTCAATATCTTTTGAGCTACTCATATGATTTCGTGATTCTGGACATTATGGGGGTGAATGGCTTCGATCTGCTCAAGCAATGTGTTCATCAAAAAATACCAACACTCATGTTGACTGCTCATGCTCTCACCCCCGATTCTGTCAAGCTCTCCATGAAGCTCGGGGCCGTCAGCCTTTTGCCCAAAGAGGAGCTTTCCCAGCTCGAGACGTTTTTGGAGGAGGTCGTCCTGAACGAGGGGAAACCCGTCTGGCGTAAGTTGTTTGATCGTATTGGTCATGTGTTCGACCGCCGCTTCGGTCCGGACTGGAAAGAGAAAGATCAATATATACAGGATTTTATTAGATCGATTCAGCACCAGGGGCTCTGATCGGTTTGTCATGGACGCCCGCTTGAATCG
>CAYYVD010000082.1:0-16207 GCA_964475045.1 uncultured Desulfobacterales bacterium
GGCCCCTCCGGCGCCGCCCCCGCCCCCGGCGCCCGCAGGCGCGGCCATGAACCCCACACCCCCTGGATCCACGATCACACCGTTGGCGGCCCCGTCCATGTCGCCGTCCCCGCCGTCCTTCAGGGTCAATGTGACCTCCTTGCGGTCCGCGCTGAACACCGCATCGTCATAGGTCTTCCATCCCTCGGCCGGGTCATGCTTGAGATAGGTGTGCCCGTCCGGAGCGGCCTCGGACAGGGTCAGGGTAACGTTCACGGTACCCCCCTTGGGCACGCCCTCCAGGCGAAAACCGATCGCTCCCATCCCCATCATGTCCGGCTCGGATCCACCCAGGAGCGGCAGATCCCCCGGGTCCAGGGTCTCGGCAAACGCCAGGTTCGGCCCGGCCGTGTTCAGGGTCAGCCCCACCTGGGAGGTTCCGTCCGCACCTTGGAGGACCCGGTCTCCGGTCACCGTAGCCACGGTTCCCGCGGGCAGATCGCTGTCGTCCGGGACCCCGTTCCCGTTCACGTCCGTGATGGCCTGGGTGGTGAAGCGGAAGGCGTCGGCCCACTCCGAGGCCTTGGAACCGGAGTCAAAGAACCGTGCCCGCCAGTGGTAGGTCTGGCCTCCCTTGAGCAGGGCGCCGAACACCTTGAGCTCGGTCAGGGCCTCCGTGCTGGTGACGCCGGAGGTGATGTCCGTGAAGGTGACATTTCCGCTGATCTCCCAAATCGTCTGCCCGTGGCTGTCCCCCGCGGCCTTGTCCGGGTCGGAGAACGCGCCTGTCTTGAGGGTCACGGGAAGGGAGACTGGGGCCCCGTCGGCCGGGGTGTCGAGGACCGGCTTGTCCGGCGGCGAGGTGTTCTCGAAGCCCCGGTTGATCACCCCCACCGCGTCCAGGTCGAACCCGGCACTGCTGATGGTGGGGTAGGGATCGTAGATGGTGTTTCCGCCGGTGTCCGCACTGCTCCCGTCCCCCACGATGTCCACCAGGCGGACGTACCGAATCTGCGTGGGGTTCACGTCCCCCTGCTGGACCTCGATCTCAGCGGCCACGTCGTCCAGGTCAAAGGGCGTGCCGTAGCCCTGCCGGTACTTCCCGGCCAGACCGTCCACGTCCGTGGGATCGAGGGTCCCGAACCCCCCGACCGGATTCGGGGTCAGGGAATCGTTGGGGAAACGGGCAAAGGTCACCCCGTCCGAGGAGACCTCGACGTAGGCCAGTTCCAGAAAGCCGTCGTCAAAGCTGTTCTCGAACACGGCAAAGTCCGGGCCGTCCCCGTTCCCGATCAGCGTCCCGAAGGTCATGGTGATGCGTCCGCCGCGCCCCAGGCTGACGATGTCGAACGAGTCTCCGACCGCCTTTCCCAAGGCCTTGGCGGGGGTCTGAAAGTCGGGGTCCACATCGGATCCCACCAGGTAGTCCCGATACCCCGTGGCCCAGGCCACCAAAGACGGGTCATCCTTGTGAATCGCCGTGGACCCGGCCTGCCCGGCCGCCGGGGCGTAGGGCCCGGCTGAGGCGGCCCCGCAAAGAACGAGGGTCAGGAACGCCGAAAACACCATCACGCGAAACGAATCAACACCCAGAACCATGGCTGCCGTCCTCAAAACGTCCACGCCACACCCCCATACACGGTGCGCGTGGGCGCTGGATAGTAGGTCGCACTGTAGGCCACCGGGGTGTAGGACTCATGGGTCCAGTTGTTCACCCCGCCGAACAGCTTCCAGCCGCCTTGCTCGTACGTGATCTTGGCATCGACCACCCGGTAGCTCTCGAGCTTGGGATAGGACACGTTGTCCTCGTCGTTTCCCTCGAACCGGGAACCCACACGCGTCCCGGTGACGGCCACGAGCAGGGGCTCGAACACACGCCACTCGAACCCCACGGAGGCCTTGGCGTCCGGAACCAGAGGCACCCGGGTTCCCTGCTCCTCGAACTCAGCCTTCATGGCGCTCCAGTTCGCCCAGACAAACAAGCTGTCGTGCAGGTAGAGCTTGAGGCCGGTCTCCAGCCCCCGGCGCAGGGTGGTGTCCTCATAGTTCCGATTGATGCCGAACCCGGTGGCGTCGTAATAGATCTCGTTCTCGATCTCGATCTGAAACAGGGTCAGGGTGAACTCGAGCAGGTCGCCGAAGCGATGGCGCGAGCCGACCTCCAGATGCTCCCCTTTCTGCGGGGCCAGATCCTCATCGGACAGGGCGAGCTCGTCCACGTTGGGTGTGCGAAAGGTCGTGGCCATGTCGGCGAACAGGGTGTGCTCGGGGGTGATGTCCCACACGATCCCCGCGTCCCAGGCCGAATCGGACCAGTCCTGGTGCTCGGTCTCACCGTTCACCCACCATCGCGTACCGCCGAAGTTGACATGACGGTCGGTCCGGAACACCCCTTCGGTCCGGTGCCTGCGGTAGCCCAGATTCAGATGGAGGGGCTCGGCCAGAGCGATGCGCGTCATGACAAACGCACCGAGGTTCTTCACCTCGCTGTTCTCGCGCCGGTTTCGGGACAGCTCGGTACGCACGTACTCCGTCTTGAAATGATCCAAGCCCAGCTGAATCCGATGCTCCAGACCGAACACGTCCACATGCTTGACCCAGTCCAGATCGAAAAGGAGGGTGTCCTCCTCGATTCGGTCCCGCTGCTCCGATGGATCCAGCAGCGGATTGAAGCCCATGATGTACCGGTTGTCCCGAAACCGGACACCCTGGTGGGCCTCGAGCACACCCCAGGAGCCCAGGTCCCACTCGAACCCGGCCCGAATGCGCTGATCCTGCGTCTCTCCCGAGTCCAAAGGCCGGGTGGTGGTCCGCCTCCGCTCCTCGTCGTGGATCTCGGCGGCCGCCAGAGGGCCGGGAAGCCCATAATGGTCCCGGTGAAAAGCGAGGTCTGCATCGAGGGTGAGGGTGTCCAGGAGGTCATAACCCAGTCGAAGCCCGGCGTCGTTCTTTCGAAAGGCCCCGTTGTCCCGATACCCGTCCGAGGAGGCATACCCGCCGTTGAGGCGAAAGGCGAGCCGGTCCACCTTGCCCTGGTAGGACACCCGGCCGTCGTAGGCGTCGTGGCTTCCGTAAGAGCTGTACAGGCGGGCCTCGGGTTCCTGTTCTCCTTCCTTGGTGATGATGTTCACCACGCCGCCCACAGCGCCGTCGCCGTACACCACGGATCCGGCCCCGCGCAGGATCTCGATCCGCTCGATCTGCTCCATGGGAATGGAGGAGAAATCCGGTCCGGCCAGATCCGGCGGGTTGAGTCGGTAGCCGTCCACCAGCACGAGCACGTTGCTCACAAAGGTGTCCCCCATGCCTCGAATGTCCACCCCGCTCCACTTGTCGTTCCCGAAGAATCCCCTCGGGACGACGTTGGCCTCCCGGGCCAGCAGGTCCACGATGCTGCTGCTGGGCGCCTGCTCGATGTCCTCGGCCGTGATCACCGTGACGTTTCGCGCCACGTCTCGAACGGAATCCTCCACCCGGGTCCCGGTGACCACCACCTCCTCCAGCTCGAACCGCGATCGCTCGTTGCCGGGCTCCACAGCCTGTGCCCGAAGCATCTGGGGCACGGCCAGGAGAACCAGAAAAAGACCGGCAAACGCCGCCTTCCGACCGGCAAGGAGACCGGGGGTCCGGTCCCTCCATACCCCTCCCTGTCCATGATTCATCGAAGACTCCTTATGGTACGCACGCCTTTCGCCATCGCGGCAGAACGAAACCTCGGGGGAAACAAAGCCCCGAGGATTCGCCCCCCGTTCGTGAGGGAAGACCGGGGTCTCCGAAAGGATCCGAGGGATCCATCGGCTCCGGTCGAGCCTCACGTCTTTGCAAACCTCCGCGGCGCGCGGGCGCGGCCTAGATCAAGGTGCGAATGAAGCAGCCTCCGCCGCCGCCACCGCCTGAGCCGCCGCCTGAAGCGCCACCGGTGGTGCCGCCGCCACCGGCGGCGCCACCACCACCGCCCCCGCCGACGGGTGCACCGCCACCGCCGCCACCGGCCGCCGGAGCGACGCCCACGCCCCCGGGATCGCGGATGACCCCGTTCGCCTTCCCGTCGGCGTCACCGTGACCACCGTCCTGAAGCTCGATGGTGAGCCCTTGTCTGTCCGCATCCCACGTCACGTGATTGCTGTAGTCCTCCCAGCCGTTCTCCTCGGAGTACTTGAACCACGTGGCGTTCTGCGGCGCGGCAAAGGACAGCTCCACCCGGACCGTGACCGCATCCCCGGCCGCAGCCACGTTCAGCTCGAAATCGATGAGCCCCCCAGGAAGATCGTTGGGGCGGTCGGTGTTGTCCGAAATGGTGTCCGGGTCCACCGCCCGAATGGACCGGATACCCGTGACCTTGGCGTCGCCGGCCACGTTGACGCCCACGGTCTTGGTCCCGTCGGTGGCCGACTTCACCTTCTTGGTGTCCACGGTTCCGTCGTTGTTCGAGTCCTCGGTCCCGGCCTCCTGGTCGTCCGGAATGCCGTTGTCGTTGGCGTCGTAGTAGAAGGTCAGGTGATCCAGACAGAAGTAGGCCGGCGTGTTCATGCCCCAGTTGCCGGTATCCGAAGAAGACAAGGTGAACTCCAGCCGCTTCACCTCGCCCAAGCTGCTCAGGTCCACCCAGGTCCAGCGGTCGACCAGGTCCGTGCCGTCCGCCAGAAGAAAGTCCACCGTTCCGGTCTGGGCACCGTTTGCGTCCTTGCCTGTGATCGTCAGCTTGAACCAGTCCTGATCCGTGAACTTCTTGGCGAACTGATCACCGTTTTGCATGGAGTCGTAGGCATAGTTGTCGTTCACCACGTACACGCCGGACACCTTGTGCGGCTTGGGCAGGGTGACTGTGGGAGGGCTGCCGGCCCATGCCGAGTAGTAGCCCACACCATAGTTGGCGCTCTCCCGGCACCCTTCGCCGGGCACTGCGGTGAATTGCCCTTCCACACCGGTCGTGGACGTGTCGGTTTCGTTGGAGAAGGCAAACCCGTCCCAGGAGTCCCAGGCCGCGTTGTAGTTGTTGTTCAAGACCACATTTCCGCTGACGAAGTGGGAGGTACCGGAGGTGCCCTTCCAGTGGGTCTGGGGCAGGAGCCTCAGGTCCTCGAACCCGATCTCACCCACCTGCGGCGGCGCAGCGTTCAGGTTGTCCAGGCAGAAGTAGGTGGGCGTGTTCATCCCCCAATCGCCGACATCCGACGAACTGGCCTCGAACTCCAGGGTCAGGACGTTGTTCCCCAGTCCGCTCAGGTCCACCCAGGTCCATTCGTCCACCAACTCGGTGCCGACCCCCAGATAGAAGTCCACGGTCCCGGTGACATTGCCGCCGCCGTCCTTGCCCGTGACCGTCCACCGGAACCAGTCGGTCACGCCGAACTGCTTGGCGAACTGGTCTCCGTCCCGCATGGAGTAGTACGCGTAATTGTTGTTGACCACATAGGCCCCGGCGACCTTCCTGGCCCCGCCGGTGACGAACTCGAGCTTGGGCGGATTGCCAAACCCCCGATACCCGATGGCATAGAGGGTGCTGCCCGAGGCCCCATGGCCTGGAATGGCGTTGTACTGTCCCGCCACGCCGCTGGCGTCGGTGTCGGTCTTGTTGGCGTAGGCAAAGCCGTCCCAGGAACCCCAGGCTGCATTGTAGTTGGTGTAGAACCGGGTGTCGTTGGGGTTGGCATCCTCGCTCGTGAAACCGCCCGAGCCGTCCGAGCCGTTCCAGTGAGACTCCGCATCCGGCAGGTCCAGATCCTCGAAGGTGACCTCCGCCTGGACGGTTGCGCTGAGCATGCACAAGACAAACGAAAAGATGACGATGAATCGCTTCATGTCTCACTCCTGAGTCTTCGTCCTTTCATGAATCACATCATGCGTTCAGCCGCATTCGAACGGGGCCGAACAGGCCCATGTTCAGAGCTAGGGAATCCAACGGCCTGCATCGATCCGGACGATGGTCTGGTCGTGGATCAGAATCGTCAGGGTGAAATCGCCGCCCCTGAAGTAGAGAAATCCGTGCTTGTTGTCGGTTCCCAGCCTCTGGGTGGGGCCGTAGTCCTGAATCAGGGACTGGGCCAGCGCACCGTCCAGCTGCATTCCCACCACATGCCCGGGCCAGTCACAGAACCCGGTCGTTCCCAGCAACAGCAAGCCCACAAGCATCATTCCCATCACGAGCTTCTTCATGTCTCCCTCCTTTGAGCGCCTTCTCGATCGGCCTCGACCCGGCCCCCGCCGCCTGAATCCAGGCCTGTCCGCCTGGTCGATCCGCCAAAAGCCTCCGCCGTCATGCCCGGGTCGTTTGAACGCGCCACGTCGTTCACCGGCACAAAAAAATCCCCGGATCGAAAGTTCGATCCGGGGATGTCCCGTTTTCATCCTCGAACGGCATGGAACCCGCGCCCCTGTCCGCGAAGGCGGTCCCTTGTGCAGTCCCAGGCAGGTCTTCTGACTCCCTGACCTTTCAGCGGCCTTCCCATTCCGCGTGCGGAACAGTGGCACACCCTGGCTGAAAGGATTCCCCTCTGCTCAATCCCTGCAGAGGGGCACGGTTACAGCGGCGGGCCCGTCCCCGACTCTCACGGGGTTCCCTTTTCGCCCTCGAGAGGGCACCTGAGACGTTTTGCCCTTCTATACTCCCGACGCAGGAAGAAGTCAACTCCTTTCGAGGTCGCCTGGACCTTCCGGAGCCACGGGTCCCTCAGGAAAGCACCATGCCGGCCGGCAGCGCCCAGAGCCTCTCCCCCAGCCTCACCGCATCCTGCCCGTTGTGGCAGAGGACGGCCGCTCTACAGTGAGGTGTAGCCGCCAGGAAGGCCTCGAGCCCGGAGAGGTCACGCTTTCACACCGCGCGGAGGACTGGAGCACCATGGCAAGATCGTCTGTCATCATGCAACAGACCACCCTGTCAAATCGCCACGGTCAACTGTTCAATCGTGACAGACACCTCTTCTTGACAGCCCTTCGGCCCCTGCCCTATACTCTGACCTCGCTGATGTCATCACGAGGAGGAAAACGCCCATGCACCTCTACTGGCGCGTGATCGAGGAGCTGAAGTACCTCAACGAGACCTGGACCATGAGGGATCCGAGCCTCTCCCGCAGCTACGACCGCTGGATGCGGAAGAACGCAGCCGCGCTGTTCCTGGCGGAGCTTCCGTTCTCCTCGAGCTGATCGCCCCGCCCGTTCGCGCATCCCGGACATGGGTCCGTGGAAACCCTTCATGGGTCGGGCTTGACCCACTTCTATCAATATGTAGCGTTTTTTCCCTTGACGGAACCCACATATGGTGTAAACTCTTCCCGAACCGTTCAGGTGACCCCGGCGGGCCGTCGGCCCGGCCACCCTTTGAACACCTACGATGTCCTGCCCGGCATGCGGGCGTAACATGCATGCTTCTGTTTCTTGTGAGGTTCGTTTTCAACCCATTTTTTCCTGGTTCGAGGAGCGCCGATGTTTGAGCAGATCAAGAAGCGCGACGGGAGGGTGGTGGAGTTCGACTCCACCAAGATCACAGCGGCCATTGCCAGCGCAGGTCAGGCCTCCGGCGAGTTCGACGAGCGCGAGGCCCGAAAGCTCACCCTTCGAGTCCTCACCCTGGCCCACGAGCTTCGCCTGGGCCCCGTTCCCGAGGTGGAGGAGATCCAGGACATCGTGGAGCGGGTGCTGCTGGACTCCCCGTTCTACAGGACGGCCAAGGCCTACATCCTGTACCGGGAGCAGCACGCCCAGATTCGGGCCATCGCCACCCGGGCCAGCGTGGACCTGGTGGAGAACTACATTCGAAAGCTGGACTGGAAGATCAACGAAAACAGCAATATGTGCTACTCCCTGCAGGGCCTCAACAACTACATCTCCGCGGACGTGACCTCTGAGTACTGGCTCAACCGCATCTACCCTCCCGAGGTGCGCGAGGCCCACAAGGGCGGCGACTTCCACATCCACGACCTGAGCCTCCTCTCCATCTACTGCGTGGGGTGGGACCTCAAGGACCTGCTCGTCCAAGGCTTCCGCGGCGTGGAGGGCAAGGTGGAGAGCGGCCCGCCCAAGCACTTTCGATCCGCCCTGGGTCAGCTCGTCAACTTCTTCTACACGCTTCAGGGAGAGGCGGCGGGCGCCCAGGCCGTGAGCAGCTTCGACACCCTCCTCGCGCCCTTTGTCCGCCACGACGGCCTCAGGTACCGCGAGGTCAAGCAGTGCCTGCAGGAGTTCGTGTTCAACATCAACATCCCGACGCGCGTGGGGTTCCAGACCCCCTTCACCAACATCACCCTGGACCTCACCCCCCCGTCCACCCTCAAGGACCTTCCGGTGATCATCGGCGGGCGCCCCCTGGGAGACACCTATGCCGCGTACCAGCCGGAGATGGACCTGATTAACCGGGCCTTCGCCGAGGTCATGATGGAAGGGGACGCCAGGGGGCGGGTGTTCACCTTCCCCATCCCCACCTACAACATCACCAAGGACTTCGACTGGGACAACCCGAACCTGGACATGGTCTGGCGCATGACGGGGAAGTACGGGATCCCCTACTTCTCCAACTTCGTCAACTCGGACATGGACCCGGAGGACGCCCGGAGCATGTGCTGCCGGCTGCGCCTGGACAACCGGGAGCTCCTCAAACGGGGGGGCGGGCTGTTCGGCGCCAACCCCCTGACCGGGTCCATCGGCGTGGTCACGCTCAACCTTCCCCGGGTGGGCTACCTGGCCGGGGACGAAAAGGACTTCTTCGGCCGGCTCGAGCGCCTCATCTCCCTGGCCGCGGACAGCCTGTCCATCAAGCGCAAGGTCCTGGAGACGTTCACCGAGAAGAACCTCTACCCCTACTCCCGGTTCTACCTCCGGGACGTGCGGGAAGGCACCGGCAGCTACTGGACCAACCACTTCTCCACCATCGGGCTCATCGGCATGAACGAGGCCTGCATGAACTTCCTGGGCAAGGACATCGGGACCCGCGAGGGTCAGGCCTTCGCCCTTCGGGTCATGGACTTCCTGCGCGGCACCATCACCCGCTACCAGGAGGAGACCGGAGACATCTACAACCTGGAAGCCACGCCCGCCGAGGGCACCTCCTACCGCCTGGCCCTGCTGGACAAGGAGCGATTTCCCAACATCCTCAGCGCCAACGAGGCGGCGTTTCGAAAGGGTTCGCCCCCGTTCTACACCAACTCCACACAGCTTCCCGTCAACTACACGGACGACCTGTTCGAGACCCTCATGCTCCAGGACGAGCTCCAGAGCAAGTACACCGGCGGAACGGTCCTGCACATCTTCCTGGGTGAGCAGGTCCAGGACATCGAGACCATCAAGGGACTCCTCCAGAAGGTGGTGACGCGCTTCCGGCTGCCCTACTTCACCCTCACCCCCACCTTCAGCGTGTGCCCGGCCCACGGATACCTGGACGGGGAGCAGCCCCTGTGCCCGGTCTGCGAGCAGGAGACCGAGGTCTACTCCCGGGTGGTGGGGTACCTGCGGCCCATCAAGCAGTGGAACGAGGGCAAGCGGGCCGAGTTCGGCATGAGAAAGACCTACCACGTGGAGGACATTCCCGAAGCGGAGGAGCCCCCCGCGCTGGCCCTTGCCGCGGGCAGGGAGTAGACATCCTTGGTCATCGGCGGACTGCAGAAGACCTCTCTGATCGACTACCCTGGAAAGACGAGCTGCGTGCTCTTTCTGGCCGGGTGCAACTTCGACTGCCCCTACTGCCACAACCCGGAGCTGGCGCGGGGACATTGCAGCCGGCAAGGAGGTCTGGACGAGACCGACGTGTACGGCTTTCTGGAGCGGAGGCGCGGGCTGCTCGACGCCGTGGTGGTCTCGGGAGGAGAACCCACCCTCAGCCGGCATCTCGTCCCGGTCTGCGAGCGGATTCGGGCCATGGGCTACCCTGTGAAGCTCGACACCAACGGGAGCCGCCCGGGGGTGCTGCGCGCCCTGCTCGACCGCGGCCTGGTGGATTACGTGGCCATGGACATCAAGACCGATCCCTTCCGCTACGGCCTCCTCGCCCGGGAGGCCTGCTCCCCCTCGGAGATCCTCTCCAGCATTCAGCTCATCATGGACCAGTGCCCGGGCTACGAGTTCCGGACCACCTGCGTGCGGCCCCTGGTCTGCGCGGAGACCGTCGAGAAGATCGCCATGATCATCCAGGGCGCTCGAAGCTATGTGCTCCAGCGCTTCCACCCCACCCAGATGCTCCACCCCGAGTTCTTCGAGAACCAGGATCCCGCCTTCACCGAGGCCGAGCTCCTGGGCCTTCGGGCCGCGGCCGCACCCTGGGTCGAGGCCTGCTCGATCCGCTGAGCGTTTCGGCCTCCTCCACCGCCGGCACCAGGGCGTGCCCGATGCCGCCGAGCATGGCGTGGTAGGGCCAGCCGATGAGGTCGTACTTGTCGTCCCGTCGAAGCTGCTCCACATAATTGAGCAGGTGCTCCCGGGCATAGCCCACGTCCAGGCCCAGGCCCCGGCACACGGCGGGGTTCACCCGCCACCGGCCCGATCGAACATCGTCCACGGTCACCATGGTCAATGGGTCCGGGTGTCGCCCCTGATCATCCGCCAGAAACAAGGCGTGAAAGATCTGCAGGGCCGTGTGGGTGTCCATGGTGGGGGCGATCCGGGTGATGCGGTGGAGGTTTCGGTAGATGAACCGGCAAAGCCTGCGGTTGTCCTCCACGGCGGCGTTTCCGGAACGGCCCGCCACGAACAGCTCGAACCCCCGGGGTGCAGAAGGTGTTCTGCACGTCCACGGCCAGGAGGCAGATGCGAAACTCATCCGCATGGGATGGCGGGATGTGGTGCTCTTCGGCCCATGCCTCGGCCTCCGGGGCCCGGCTCTCGTAGTCCACCTTCCGGATCTCTCCCACCCGCTCCGGATCGAAGTGTCGGGGAACGGGAATCTCCTCGCTGCTCATGTCGACCCCTCCCGGCCGCTCGAAATCGGCCGTCTCACGGACTGTCCGGATCAAGAACCCCTGCTGCTGACACGGCGCGAGGCCCGTCTTTCAGCCGGCTTTCCAAGCTTTCCAGCCGTGGGACGCTGAAACCCGGCCTCTTTATTCACGATAGGTACGCCTTTGGATGGTGTCAAACCGGGCGGCCGGGACGGGTCATCCGGCCAGCACCAGAATCAGGACGTACTTGAGGTGATAGACGAACTTGACGACCATGCAGAAGAGCAGTCCCCGTTGGACGAAAACGATCCCCAGGAGCAGATTGGCCCCGAAGGAGAGCAGCCACTGCATGGCCAGGAGGTCGGCCGGGAGCCCGATCCCCATGAACCGAAAGTACTTGATGCTGAGAAACGGGGCGAGCACCGAGACAAGCGCAATCCCCGCCCAGGGGCGCTTCAGGATGCCCACGGCCAGGGTCACCATGCAGAGCCGCAGGATGACCTCCTCGGTCAAGGCCCCCTTGAAGGGCAGGGACAGGGCCTGCAGCAGGGTCTCGGGATAGGCAAACGGCGCCATGGGATAGAACCACCGATCGAATCCCACATAGGAAACCACCGCCATGCCCGCTCCCAGCAAGGCCAGGCCGCAGAGCTCCTTTCGGAGCCTGGAAGGGTCTCCCCACCCGGGCAGCCCCTGGCGGGGGGCAAAAGCCAGACCGACCATGGCGGAAAGAAAGCACACGAGAAACAGAAGAACGGCCTGTCCGGCGAGGACCTCCCAGAGGGCCGGCCTGGAGATCCCTGCCGGCGTGTCCAAAGGCCCGGACAGGAGGGAGTAGAAGTACGGCAGGGCGGCCAGGGTGGCGGCCAGCCCCAGCAGGACGGACCGGATGCCCACGGAGCGTGGGACGGCCCCTCGGGTCAGGGCCCTCGAGATCTTCTCCCGGACCTCCCGCATGGCCGCTGCACGCATGCCGGGCCCCTTTCGATTCGCCCAGGTCATGGAAAACCAAGATTGATGGAGTCGTAAGACACCTGGAGCCTTGAAATCCGCCCCGGCCGTTTCAATCGCCTACGGGGAACCCAGCGGCGGGTGAACGGGTTATTGCGAAGCCGTCGAGATTCTACACGTGGTCCAGGATCCTTCGAACCGTCCTCGCCAGCTCCTGCTGGGTGAGGGGCTTCATGAGAAAGGCGCGGATCCCGATCTCCCGGGCCTTGGCCTCGGAGATTCGATGACTGTATCCGGTGCAGAGGATGATGGGCAGATCCGGCCGAATGGCGAGCAGCTCTTCGGCCAGCTCGTCCCCGGTCATGGCGGGCATGGTCATGTCCGTCACCACCAGATCGAAGGCCCGGGGGTCGCCGCGAAACAGCTCGAGGGCCTCCGGAGAGCTCTGCCGGGTGGTGACAACGTAGCCGAGCCGGTCGAGGTACTGCTTGACCAGCTCGGTGATGGGCCGTTCGTCGTCCACGAACAGAATGCGCTCCTGCCCCAGGGGCAGGAGGTCCCGTTCGGTTTCGAGCGGCAGGGACTCCTCCTGATCCGTGGCCGGAAAGTAGACCGTGAAGGTGGTCCCCTGTCCGGGCTCGCTGTCCACCACGATGCCGCCCCCGCACTCCTGGACGATGCCGTAGACCACGGCCAGGCCGAGCCCCGTCCCTTTTCCCGCCTCCTTGGTGGTGAAGTACGGATTGAAGATGCGCTCCTGAACCTCGGCGGACATCCCGGCGCCCGTGTCCGCGATGTGCAACCGGACGTAGGGTCCGGGGGGAAGATCGCCGATCCCGGCGGTGTGGTCGTGGTCGATCTGGACCTCATCCACGGTCACCTCGATGGTGCCGTGCTCGTCCTCGATGGCCTGGGCCGCGTTGGTGCAGAGGTTCATGAGGACCTGGTAGACCTGGGTGGGGTCGCCTATGGTGGCGGGCAGGTCCGGGGCGATGGAGGAGCCAAGCTCGATGGAGGTGGGCAGGGAGGAGCGGAGCATCTTCAAGACCTCTTTGACCACCAGGTCCACCCGCATGGGCTTGGCCTCGTGCTCGGTCTGCCGGCTGAAGGCCAGGATGCGGTTCACGAGATCCTTTGCACGGTTGGATGCGTCCAGCACCCTGCGGAGGTTCCGCTTGCTCACGGACCCTTCGGGGAGATCGACCTCGGCCATCTCGGTGTACCCCACGATGGCGGAGAGGATGTTGTTGAAGTCGTGGGCGATCCCACCGGCCAGCGTGCCGATGGCCTCCATCTTCTGGGCCTGCCGGAGCTGGGCCTCGAGCCGTGCTCTTTCTTTTTCGGTCCTCTTTCTCTCCGTGATGTCGTGCACCACGGCCGTGGCTCGTTTGGGGACGCCCTCCTCGAAGTAGAAGGTGGAATTCACCAGGACCCAGAACTCCCGCCCGCTCTTCCCCCGAATGCGGTACTCCACCGGACCGGGGTCCGGGTTGCCGGCGAGCACCTCGGTCAGCACGTTCTGCAGGGCCGGCCGGCTCTCCTCGAACAGCAGATCGAAGGGATCGAGGGCCAGGAACTCCTCTTCGCTGTACCCCATGTAGGAGCACATCACGTCGTTCACGCTCAGGAACCGCAGGCGCTGGAGATCCATCTCGTAGATCCCGGCCGGCGCGTGCTGTATGATCTGGCGGTACTTGGCCTCGCTCTCTCTGAGCGCCTCCTCGGCATTCTTTCGCTCCGTGATGTCCCGCGCAAAGACCGCCACGTGCTCCACCCGGCTCTCGTCGTCAAAGACCGGGTAAGCGCTCTGCTCGAAGGTCCGCCCGGCCCGCTGATCCTCGAAAAAGACCGGCCGGCCCGTGTCGAACACGCGCTCCCACTGCCGTCTCCGGTTCGCCGCCACCCCGGGAGGAAAGAAATCGTAGATCCGGCGCCCGATGAGCGCCTCCATGGTCGCCCCCATTCGGTCGCAGACCGTCTGGTTGGCCGCGACCACGGTTCCTGCACGATCGATGAGGACGATGGTCTCCAGGGTGGCGTCCAGAATGCCCCGAAGGTCGTTTCGGCTCTTCCGCAGGGCGCGCTCGGCCTCTCGAATCTTGCCGATGTCCTCGAGGCTCCCCTGGAAGTAGTGCCCGCCCCCGGGACGCCGAACGACCCGGGCCGAGTCCCGGACCCACAAGGTGGTACCGTCCGGCCGGCGAAGCTCGGCCTCGAACCCGCGGAGCACACCGTCTCGCTCCAGGATCCGCCGCTGCGCCTCCTGATCCTCGGGGCGCACGAAGAAGCGGGCCGAGTTCATGCGAAGCAGGGCTGCGCGGTCGGGGAACCCGAGCATCTCCACCAGGGCGGTGTTGGCCTCGATGACCCGGCCCGACGGATCGGTCCGGTAGAGCCCCACGGGAATCCCTTCTACCAGCGAGCGGTAGCGGTACTCCCGCTCCTGCAGCTCCTCGACCGTCCGTTGGAGGGCCTTTCCGGACCGCTCCAGGGCCTCGATCCGTTGCTTCATCTCCTCGGTCGATTGCTCAGACATACCCATCCCCGCCCCCTCATCCCCCTGATCGGCAAGAAGGGCCCCCATGTTAACACGGAAGCTGCAACACCTCATCCCAATAAAAAAATGCCAGAGAGGGGTTTCTTCCACAGCGCAGCCCGTGCTCGCGAAGGAGCGGCATGCTTCAGTGCGTGGGTGATATCACTCGGGACTTGGAGGATGGACTGGACGTCGTCCGGAAGCTGTTGTGAGCAGAAACGGGTAGGTGTCCCCGAATTTCCCGGTGCCGCGCCGAGGCTCACTCCTGTGTGTCCAGGGATACATCTACTTTTTTGACCGGCCTTGTAGGCTTTGGGTGTAACTCCACCAGTCTTAGCGCGCCCGCCAATAACGTCATACACACAGGCAGAGTCAACAAGGAAATGACTTTGTTCCAATCCAACACCATTTCCTCTGTTTGAAACAATTGCAATGCTATGCGAAGAAAAAGAACAAATTACGGGTATGATGGTCAAATACCTTGAACTCAACAAAACAAAGTGTTCGATAGACTTCCACGAAATAATCATTTTGCTCCCTTCGTTCATATCATAGCCGTTGCGGTTTTTTTCGTAGAGGTCTGCATACTCATCTCTGGATGCCTCCAGCTCCGCCTGAACGCGTCGCAGCTCCTGGTTCTGGAGCTCCAGCTCGATCTGCCGGACCTCGAGCTCCTGAGCATCGATGTCGATGCCGCTGCGTCCCCTGCCCTTCAGGAGCGCCATCGCCTGCGCGCGCAATGCCTGGAAGGTTTCTCCCCCGCGGGTATCGTCGGTCATGGAAAATCACTCCTGGATCGATTTCATCCGGTCACATGATCATGATCCTTCCCCCATCCTTCAGGAGCCAGGCGGGCACCCAGTCTCAGATCATGCCGAGCAACATGACGAAGAGAACCCCTCCCATGAAGGTGAAGATGGTTCGATGGTCCTGCCCTGCGCAGGAGTTGGGAATCAGCTCGTCCGCCGTGATGTAGATCATGAGCCCTGCGGTCACTGCGATGATGAAGCCGGTGAGCGTTGGCGGCAGGGCCTTGAAGACCCACCTCGCCAGGAAGTAGCCCACCAGGATGGGCAGTGCCGTGGAGGAAGAGAGCAGAAACGCGGCACCTCGATTCCCGGAGGCATGATAGTAGGAGGCCGAGGTGCAGATGCCCTCCGGGATGTTGTGAATCGCAATCGCCAGGGCGATGGCGATGGAGGCCTCCACGTCCGACACCTCGCCGCTGGCGATGGCCATGCCTTCGGGAAAGTTGTGCATGAAGATGCCCATGATCAGAAAGATCGACGCCCGCTGAAGGCTGCAGCCCTGCTCCTGGTTGCACAGGCTGGGGTGGAGGTGGGGAACGAGCCGGTCCAGCCCGAACATGCCCAGGGCGCCGGCGGCCAGGCCCAGGACGCAGACGGGAGCGGAGGCCAGCGCGACGCTCTCCGGGATCAGCTCCAGGAAGGAGATGGCGAGCATCACCCCGGCGGCGAAACAGAGCATAGCACAGACATATCGGAACGACGGTCTCTTCAGCACCCCCAGGCCGGACCCGATGATCGGCCCGAGGAACGCGATGGCGACGATCAGCACAATGGGGTCCATGCTTTCAGGCTCCTTTGGAATCAGGTATTTCACCCTTTCGGTAAAGACCGCATGCCAGACTGATCCTTCATGATATCAGAATCGAGCTCCCGGTCCATGGGGCCCATACCCCATTCCAGGGCCCCGGCCAAGGCACGACGCCTTACGGGCGAAGGTACGTGATCGGGCAGGTCTATGAGGATGCCAGAACAGACAAAAAAAGGGGGTTACGGCGTTTCACCGTAACCCCCTGTTTTTCTTTGGTGGGCGTGGGAGGGATCGAACCCCCGACCAATTGATTAAGAGTCAA
>CAYYVD010000083.1:0-15964 GCA_964475045.1 uncultured Desulfobacterales bacterium
GGCGCTGGGTCAGATCGGAGGCTGAACGGGCGGCTTCCTGAATCTCACGAAGCTCCTGGTAGTCCGGATCCCCCTGGCGCTTCTTGAGGAGCAGAAGGTCCGTGTAACCCCGAATCGCCTGAAGCAGGTTGTTGAAGTCGTGGGCGATGCCTCCGGCCAGCGTACCCACGGCCTCGAGCTTCTGGGCCCGAAAGAGCTGGGATTCGAGCCGCCTCGACTCGGTCACGTCGATGCCGATGATGAAGTGGAGGTCCACCTCTCCATCCTCTCCGAACAGGGGAAGGCCCTGCCACTGAACCAGGAGCTCCCGGCCGTCGGATGCGAGGATTTTGCTGTTGCTCCGGGTGGGACGTTTTCGAATCCGGATGTCCTCGAGCATGGCGGCCACGGCCCCGCGTTCCGATTCGGGCACGAAGGAGGACAGGTAGTCCACCCCCGTCACCTCCTCCTTGCGGGTTCCCAGGGCCTCAACCATGGCCGGGTTCATCATTCGGACCCGGCCTTCCTCGTCCACGGCCGCGATGTAGGCGGGGCACCCCTGCACCAGGGCCTCGCGGAAGGACTGGGCCCGCCTCAGGGCCTCGTTGGCCGACTCCAGCTCGGTGACATTGCGCGCGGTCGCCACGACCCCCACGGTTCGACCCGTCTGGTTGCGGACGGGGTACTCGGACCGTCTCCAGAGCGTCCCGTCCGGCGACCCGGCGGCGTCCGCGCCCACCACGTCCCGGCCGCTGTCCAGCGGGCACCGCTCGCAGGGGGTGGACCGTCCCTCCCAGGCCTCGTAGCAGTGCATGCCGACGAGCCGCTCTCGAGGCTTGCCCAGAAACCGCGTCCCCGCCTGATTGACCCACAGCAGGCGGTAGGACCGGTCGTGGTAGGCGACCGGCTCCTTCAAGGCGTCCAGAACCGCCTCCTTCTGGCCCGCCGAGCGGCTCAGAACCGTCTCGAAGCGCTTGTGGTCCCCCAGGGCCTGCTCGAGATGGCTCAAACGTTCCTGGAGCTCAATGTGCCGATGCATGTCCCTCATCGTTCTCACCGTTTTCGGGGGGCGACCGTCCCCAGGGGACGGTGTGGCTCCGCTTCACCCCGGGCTCGGAAGCAAAGGTTGTGAACGGACCTCCTGGCACCGGAAAGATAGCAGATTTCGTGCCGAACCGAACCAAAGGAAATTGTAAACGGAAAATCGGACGGTTGCATCAGGACCTGCCCGCCGGAACCCGTACGCCTTCCCCCTGACCCACGAGCCGCCTCTCCCTCTGTCAAAAGCTTGACTCGGTAAAAAAAGAAGGCTGAAATAGGCGGCCTCGGCAGGCGCATCCCCAGGACCCCGTATGAACGAGGAGACCCCATGAACCGTCTGGACCAGCGAAAAGACCGGGCCCTGGCCGTGTACGAGGCCCTGGACCCCCTGTACACCCGATCCAAGACCGCGCTTCACTACGACAATCCATTTCAGCTGCTGATCGCCACCATCCTCTCGGCCCAGTGCACGGACAAGCAGGTCAACCGGGTGACGCCGGGGCTCTTTCGCAAGTACAAGGCCCCCCGGGATTTTGCGAAAGCTCCCGAGGAGGAGCTCCAGGAGGCCATTCGTCCGACCGGGTTCTTCCGCAACAAGGCCAAGGCCATCCAGGGATGCAGCCGGGCGCTGCTGGAGCTCTACGACGGCGAGGTCCCGGACACCATGGAGGCGTTGACCCGGCTGCCCGGCGTGGGGAGGAAGACGGCCAACTGCGTTCTGGGGGCCGCATTCGACGTGCCCGGTGTGGTGGTGGACACCCACGTCAAACGGTTGGCGCTTCGGCTCGGCCTGACGGAGAACCAGCACCCCGACAAAATCGAGAAGGACATGGAGGCGATCCTTCCGCCCGCCAAGTGGCGGCGGTTCTCCGATCTCCTGATCAACCACGGCCGGGCGGTGTGCAAGGCCAGGAAGCCCGACCACGAGCGCTGTGCGGTCCGCGAACGGTGCCCGTCCGCCGACCTGTGATCCGGGCTTCTGGGTTCGGGAAGCACCCTACTGAAACGCACATGTCTCGGTGTTCGTACTCGCACCCGTACTCAGCCAAGCGGTACTCGTACTCGGGCTTTTCGGGTCGCAGAGCGATTGGGGCGTCGAGTACGAGTACGAGTACCGTCCCTGTCGGGACTGAGTACGAGTACGATGGGTCTCACCAGCGATCAGCTATGTCACGAGGTCGTACTGGAAGTCGGCGGTCAGGAAGGTGTGGTCGGAGGGCTTGGGGAGGCTGCGGGCCGCGGTGTCGATGCGCACCGCGGTGCAGGCCTCTGCCAGGGGCCGGGTGGCGAGGATGTAGTCGATGCGCCAGCCCATCTTTCGTTTCAGTGCGTTGGCAACCCGGTAGTCCCAGAAGGTGTAATGGCCGGGATCCGGCTGGTGCTTGCGAAACACGTCCACCAGCCCCCAGTCGAGGATCTCCCTCAGGAGCCTTCGCTCCTCGGGGTGATAGCACACCTGTCCGTCCAGGCCTTCGGGATCGTACACGTCCCGGGCGTCCAGGGCCACGTTGAAATCCCCGGTCACCAGGAGGGGCTCCCCCGGGTCGCAGCCCCGGAGGTGGGAGCCGAGGTCGCGAAGCCACTGCAGCTTGGCCTCGAACCGGGTGCTGCCCACGGCGGTCCCCTGCGGCACATAGACGTTGATGAAACGCAGGGAGCCGGCGGCCACGCTGATGAAGCGGGCCTCACCGTCCGGACCGGGAGCGCTCAGGTCCGTCCGCACGTCGGACACCGGGGCCTTGGACAGCACGGCCACGCCGTTGTAGGATTTCTGCCCCCGGTAGACCACGTGGTATCCGGCCCCCTCCAGCGCGCCGGCCGGAAAGTCCTTGTCCTGAACCTTGGTCTCCTGAAACCCCACAAGATCGGGGGACTCCCGCTCCAGCCAGTCCAGGACGATGCCCAGGCGGGCCCGGATGGAGTTGGCGTTGAAGGTGGCGGCTTTCACCCAACGGCTCCGTGAAGCTCACCGGACACGGGTGCCGGACGCCGTCACCGCGTCCGGCTTCAGGAGGTGGACCCCGTTCTCGTCCTCCGCGGCGAGCACCATGCCCTGGGACGTCACCCCCATGAGCTTGGCCGGCTCGAGGTTGGCCAGGAGCACCACCTGGGTGCCCACCAGATCGGACACCGCGTAGTGCCCCTTGATGCCCGCCACCACGGTGCGTTCCTCGCCGATGTCCACGGTCAGCTTGATCAGCTTCCTGGACTCGGGGATGTCCTCGGCCCGCGTCACGGTCCCCACGCGGAGCTCGATTCCCTGAAAATCCCGAAAGGTGATCTGCTCCGCGGTCTCCGGGGGCTCGGGCGGTCCGGAAGGGGCGGATTTCTGCTTCGCAGCGCCTCCCATCTCCACCCTCGGAAAGAGCTGAACCGGCTTGCCGAAGCCGGACCGGCCCCGGTCTTCCCACTGCCCCAGGGCGTCCAGGGTGAGCTCCCGCCCCGTGACCGGCATGCCCAGCAGCGCCTGCATGGTCTCGGCCGTGCGGGGCATGAAAGGCCAGAGCAGCCCGGACACGATCCGGAGCGGTTCGACCACGTGGTGCATGACCGTCGCGAGGCGGTCCCGGTCGCTCTTGGCCAGGACCCAGGGCGCCATGGCGTCGATGTAGCGGTTGAGGCGGCCGATCACCTCCCAGACGGCCATGAGGGCCTTGTGAAAGGCGAGGGACTCCATGTGGCCGGCGTAGAGGTCGATCAAGGCCAGGGCGCTCTCGCGCAACGCCCGGTCCTCACCGGAGGAGGTTCCCGGGGCGGGCAGCTCCCCCTTGAAGTACTTGCGCACCATGGTCAGGCTCCGGCTGACCAGGTTGCCCAGGTCGTTGGCCAGGTCTGCGTTCAGCCGCCCCACCAGGGCCTCCTCGCTGAACTCGGAGTCCAGACCGAACACCATCTCCCGCAGGACGAAGTAGCGGAAGGCGTCGAGACCGTAGACGTCCACCAGGTCCAGGGGCCGCACCACATTGCCCAGGCTCTTGGACATCTTCCCCGTGTTCACCCGCCACCACCCGTGCACGTTCAGGTGTTGGTAGGGCTCGATGCCGGCCGCCTTCAGCAGGCAGGGCCAGTAGATCCCGTGCGGCTTCAGGATGTCCTTGGCGATGAAGTGCTGGGCCGCCGGCCAGAACCGCCCGAACAGGTCCCCGCCCGGGTACCCCAGGGCCGAGACGTAGTTGATGAGCGCGTCGAACCAGACGTACGTCACGTAGTTCTCGTCAAAGGGAAGGGTGATGCCCCAGGTGAGACGGGACTTGGGTCTCGAGATGCACAGATCCTCCAGCGGCTCCTTCAGAAAGGAGAGAACCTCGTTTCGATATCGCTCAGGGCGGATGAAATCGGGGTTCTTGCGGATGTGGTCCACGAGCCAGTCCTGATAACGGCTCATGCGAAAGAAGTAGTTCGCCTCCCGAATCTCCTCCGGCACGGTCTGATGGTCCGGACACTTGCCGTCCTCGAGCTCCCGTTCGTTGTAGAACCGCTCGCACCCGAAGCAATAGAGCCCGGTGTACTCGCTGAAATAGATGTCGCCCTGGTCGTTGACCGCATTCAGGATCCGCTGCACGCAGTCCATGTGCTCAGGCTCGGTGGTGCGAATGAACCGGTCGTTCTCGATGTTGAGCTTGGGCCACAGCGCGCGGAACAGGCCGCTGATCCGGTCCACATAGTCCTTCGGGGGCACGCCGGCCTTTTCGGCGGCCGTCACGATCTTGTCCCCGTGCTCATCCGTTCCGGTGAGAAAGTAGGTGTCGCGGCCGGCGATTCGATTGTAGCGGCTCGCCACGTCCGCGACGATGGTGGTATACGCGTGGCCGATGTGCGGCTCCGCGTTCACGTAGTAGATGGGGGTCGTCCCATAGAAACGCTCGCTCAATGTCCACCTCTTTCCTTGGGTCGCTTCGGGGGCCTCCTGCCCTTCAGCACGTCGTCCGTGGAGACCTCGACCTCCTCGCCCGAGTCCAGCCACACGGTCAGCACCTTCTTGAGCAGGTTCTGGCGGATCACCTTTCCCTCGCCCTGCGGCGTCCTCACCCGCTTGCCCACCTTGGGAACATGCTTGCCCACGGACTCGTAGTACTCGAACTCATAGGTCAGGCAGCACATCAGGCGGCCGCACATGCCGGAGATCTTGGAGGGGTTCAGGGACAGGTTCTGCTCCTTGGCCATCTTGATGGAGACCGGGGAGAAGGCCTGGAGAAAGGAGGCGCAGCAGAGCTGCCGGCCGCAGCTGCCGAGCCCTCCGAACATCTTGGCCTCGTGGCGGACGCCGATCTGTCGCATCTCGATGCGGGTGCGAAACCGGCGCACCAGGTCCTTGACCAGCTCGCGGAAATCCACCCGCCCGTCCGCGGTGAAGTACACCATGATCTTGCCCCCGTCGAAAAGTCGCTCGACCGCCACCAGGCACATGGGGATGGACCGGGCCTCGATGCGCTCCTGACAGTACTGGTAGACCTCCTCCTCCAGAATGCGTTTCTTGTGGAACGTCTCGAGATCGCTCTCATTGGCCAGGCGGTAGACCTTCCTCAGCGGCCTCGCGGGCAGGGACTCCGGCCGCGGTCGAGGTTCCGTGCACACCACGCCCAGAGCCGAGCCGTTGTCCGTCTCCACCAGCACGTGATCGCCCTTGTGCAGAACGAAATGCCCGGAATCGAAGTCGTGGACTCGACCATGTTTTTCGAACTGAATGCCGATGATCTTTCCCAAAGCGTCAACCCGTTCCTGTGCGCTCTGCGGTCCCTGCGGGCCCGGCGACCCTCTTGAGGCAAAGCAGGGTGGTCTCCATCAGCAGGTCCAGGTTCCGCGACCGCCCGAGGTCCCGCTGGGCCCGATCCAGAATGGACACGCTTTCGACCAGGCCGTCGATTGTATAGAATCGGGAGGCCCTTTTCAATGCCCCGTCCTCGTCCCCGAGCACGAGCAGGTCCTCCGCTCCCCCGGACTTGAGAATCAGCATGTCCCGGAAGGAGGTCTTCCAGAGGGCCAGCACGCCGCTCAGCCCCTCCTCTTCAGAGGGATCCGTTCCTCCGGACCGCTTCTTCTCCTGAGCCGAGTACTCCACGGCGGCGCTCAGGATCTCCCAGGAAGGCCGGGCGGGCAGACCGGTGACCACCTGGATGTGCGAGGCCCTGCGCTCCATGAGCTCCGTGCTGCACGCCATGCGAAGGGCCCTGCCCACGCTGCCCTCGGAAAGCCTGGCCAGGACGGAGGCCGTTTCCGCGGAAAGGCCGGCCTCCTCGGACAGCCACCCCGCCAGGACGGCGGCGGGCACCGGGTGAAACGGCACCTTTCGGCACCGGGAGAGGATGGTGGGCAGCAGATCCTTCTTCTCCAGGGTCTGGAGGATGAGGACGTTGCCGGGCGGGGGCTCCTCCAGCGTCTTGAGGAAGGCGTTGGCCGCCTCCACGTTCATGGCCTCGGCCCGCTCGACGATGCACACCCGGTACCGTCCCGAGACGGTCTTGAAACCCACCCTGCGGGTGAGCTCCCGAACCTGCTCGATTCGAATGACCCGCCCGTCGGGACGCAGGATCTCGAGGTCCGGGAAATTGCCCCCGGCCATCTGCCGGCAGGGAATGCACCGGCCGCATCCGTCCCCGTCCACGGGACGCTCGCAGTTCAACGCCCTGGCAAACGCCAGAGCCGTTGTGGTCTTGCCCGCTCCGGGGATGCCGGTGAAGAGGAAGGCATGGGGAATCTTGCGGCCTCTCAGGACACGCTTCAGGACCTCCACGGCGGCGTCCTGGCCGACGATTCCTGAGAAGCCCTTGATGGGGCTCCCGCCCTCCCCGTTCTGCTCCTCTGGCATGCTGGTCCCTCCGGGCGCCCTTCCTCGGCTCACGGCGGAGGCAGGCAGGGCGCAATAGATCGAAACACGGCCGATTCGACGACATCGGGCTCCCCGGAGGCGTCGATGACCACGAATCGATCCGGCTCCTCTCCGGCCACCTTCAGGTAGCCTGCGCGAACGGCCTCGTGGAAGGCGCGCTCCTCCCGCTCGAAACGATCCTGCCTCGAGGACGGACGGGCGTGGTCTCTTTGGCGGGCCCGCCTCAACCCCTCGTCCACCGGGCAGTCCAGAAGAAAGGTCCGGTCCGGCCGAAGTCCTCCGGTCACGGTGCGGTTCAGGCTGCGGATCCACGCCAGGTCCTGCCCGCGGGCCAGACCCTGGTACACCACGGTGGCGTCATAGAAGCGATCGCAGAGCACCCAGTCCCCCCGGTCCAGGGCGGGTCGAACGACCCGGTCCACGTGCTGGGCCCGGTCGGCCTCGTACAGCAGCAGCTCGGCTGCGGGAGACAGGTCCCGGTTGTCCCGATCCAGCAGGATGTGTCGAATCCTCTCCCCGGCGGGGGTCCCGCCCGGCTCGAAGGTCCGAACCACCCGCACGCACCTGGAGGTCAGGGTCTCTTCCAAGCGGTGAATCTGCGTGGTCTTCCCGCAGCCCTCCATGCCCTCGAAGGTGATGAACACGGACCGTCTTCGCTCCTCCGCTGACTCCGACGAAAAAGGAAGCATCTTAGTCGATTCCCCGTTCGAGTTCAAGCGGCAAAGATCGGTGGAAAAATCGCTTTTTCGGTTGACAGGGCCTGCGAAATGCTTACGATTCATCCGCTTCGGGCGATGGGACGCCCCGGGAGATCCGCCGGTGATCAGGGCTCCCGCCCGTACCCGGCGCCCACCGGCGGACGCGGGGACAGGTCTCGCGGCGACCGCGTTGGTGAGTTACTCATTTGCGGAACCGTACACGAAGGAGGCAAGGAGATGGAAACGGATCTGCGCGGCATGCTCATGGAGGCGCTGCTGTCCCGCAAGCGTGAGCTGGAAGAGGACCTGAGCCGGTCGAAACGGTTCTGGCGGGACTGGAGCCAGGGATCCGGCCAGGAGGACCCGGCCGACGAGCTGGACGACGCGGTTCATGAGACCTCCATCCACAACCACTACAGCCTCGTGGAGAAGAAGGTCCGTGAGCTCCGCAAGGTCGACGAGCTGATGCGCCGCAAGCACAACGACGAGGAGTTCGGCCTGTGCGAGGAGTGCGGGGAACCCATTCCGATTCAGCGTCTGATGGTGCTCCCGGACGCCACCTTCTGCGTCCCCTGCCAGGGACGGCTCGAGCGGCGAAACGGCCTCCGGCTGTCCGGGGCCTGGGGCGCGCACGCCGCCTCGGAGCGGCCCGTTCGAGACTGGGAGAACCCCGACGACGAGGAGACGGCCCTCTTCGATGCGCACATCGAAGCCCTGGACCCGATGGAGGCAGGCGCCCTCCAAGGCCGGGAGCCGTTTTCGGGACCAGGCCTGGACGGTCCGCGCGTCCCGCGCCGCATCTGAGCCGGCCGGGCCTCAGCCGGGCCGGTGGGCCGCTTCCCATTGCGACACAGAGGGGAAGAGGGAGCGGTCCGTGTGGGGGATGAACCTGGCCGCACTGAACGAATTCATGAAGGCCTGATTGACATTGAGCTCGATGTACGTGATCCGGTCTCGAATCCCCTCGATCCGCTCCGGGGCGTCGGCCTCCAGCAGGGCCTTTGACGCCCCTTCCAGGGACGTGTTCCCGAGGGACCGGTACCGCTCGAGCGGGAGGTCCGGAATCATTCCCAGGGTCACCGCAGACCTCGGGTCGATGTAGGATCCGAAGGTCCCGGCGATGAAGAACCGGTCCAGATCCTGCATGGAGACCCCCACCATCTCCGTGACGGTCGAGAGGATTGTGTACATGGCGGCCTTGGACCGCATGAGGGCATCCACATCCGGCTGGTTGAGGGTCAGGGGGCGCCCGGTTCCCGACGCAGAGGCCGGAACCACCTCGAACACCCGAACACCGTCCTCCTCGCTCAACCGCCCTTTGCAGGCGTCGGGAACGAACTTCCCGCGCATGTCCATCATGCCGGCCAGAAACAGCACGCTGACCAGGTCGATGAGTCCGGAGCCGCAGATGCCGATGGGGGGCTGATCGCCGATGGTGCGCACGTCCAGCGCTTCGCACTCCGGGTCCCACTGCACCCGGTCGATGACCCCAGGCGCGGCCATCATGCCCATGCCGGCCACGCCGCCTTCCAGGGCCGGCCCGGCGGCCCCGGCGCAGGCCATGAGCCACTCCCGGTTCCCCAGGACCACCTCCGCGTTCGTGCCCACGTCCACGAGGATGCCCGTGGCCTCGGAACGGTCCATGCCCGAGGCCAGGATCCCGGCGATCAAATCCCCTCCGAAGTAACTGCCCGCATTGGGGAAGACCAGCACGGGGGCCTGTCCGTGAATCCCCAGCCCCACCTCGTGGCTCCGGAGCAGATCCGGACGGTTCACGGCCGGGATGTAGGGCTCGCGGCAGAGCCAGAAGGGGTTCAGCCCCAGAAAGAGGTGGGTCATGGTGGTGTTGCCGGCCAGGGAGGCCGCCAGGATCCGCTCCGGGGAGGTCCCCCGCCCCTCGGCCAACCGGCGAATCTCCGCGTTGAGCCGATCCAGCAGCCCCCCCCGGAGGACCTCCAGCCCCTCGTCCTGAGAGGCGAAGTGGATGCGGGTGAGGATGTCCTCCCCGTGCTCGGTCTGCGGGTTGACGAACCCTCCCTCTGCGACCGTGCTCCCCAGCTCCAGGTCCAGAAGCCGCACCACGACGGTGGACGTGCCCACGTCCACCGCCGCCCCGAGGAGGGCGGGATGTGCGCCCCGAGGCGTCAGCTCCAGCAGACGCCACCCGCACCCTTCCCTGGACAGCACCGCCTGCACACGATACCCGGCGTCCCTCAGGATCCGGGGCACCCGTCTCAGCAGGGGCAGGGCCACGCGGACCTCCTCCTGGCCCAGCTCCCTGCGGAGCGCCTTGACCAGACGATCCGCGTCCGCCGTGTTGTCGTTCAGGCTGGGCCGTTCCATCTCGGGTGTGCACGTCCGAATCCAACTCTGCGATGTGTTCATGGGTCTCCTCCGCGGATCCCCCGCACACATACCCGATGGACACCTGCAGGGTCAACCGCGAAGCGGAAAAAGAGTCCCTGGAGCCTTGCGCCGGCGGGGATTGTGAAGTATCATGAAACGCTTTTGTTTCGCTGGTCGCCGTCACAGAGAGCACACAACCATTGAATTGGAGAACCGCCGCCTTGCTGCGACCAAGCCTGCCGGGCTTCGTTGCTCGAGCAGAACGGGAACAGCCCTATGGACACGCCCGAGCCCATCCAACAACCCAAGCCGGCCCCCTCCAGGCTTCCGCGCCGATCGCAGGTCGTGGACATCCTCCTCTTCGGCGGCCTCCTCCTGCTGGGGGTACTGTTCATGGCCCGGGGCACGGAAAACCTGGGCTACAACTGGCAGTGGTACCGCGTGCCCCAGTACCTGTACGCCCTGGACGACTCGGGGTTCCATGCCGGGCCGCTGCTCGAGGGCCTCGGGGTGACCTTGAAGATCACGGGCATCAGCCTGGTCCTGGCCTTCGGGATCGGGCTGCTGGCCGCCCTCCTGCGCATCTCCGGCTCTTTGGCGGCCAAGACCCTCGCCCGGACCTACGTAGAGGTCATTCGAAACACCCCGCTCCTGGTCCAGCTCTTCTTCATCTACTTCGTCCTGGGTCCCATCCTGGACATTGACCGCATGACGTCGGCCGTGCTGGCCCTGAGTCTGTTCGAAGGCGCCTATGCGTCGGAGATCCTCCGGGCGGGAATCGAGTCCGTGGAGAAGAGCCAGTGGGAGGCCGCTTACAGCCTCGGTCTCCACCGGCTGAGCGCCTTTCGGCTGGTCGTCCTTCCCCAGGCCGTACGCAGGGTGCTGCCGCCCCTGACCAGCCAGGCCGTTTCCCTGCTCAAGGACTCCGCGCTGGTGAGCACCATCGCGGTGTTCGATCTCACCATGCGGGGGCGCGCCATCATCTCGGAAACCTACTTGACCTTTGAGCTGTGGTTCACCGTCGCCGCCATGTATCTCACGGTCGCCCTGATCCTGTCCATGGTGGTCTCGGTGCTGGAAAAACGCATGGACGTGAGGAAAGGAGCAACCTTATGAAAAGAGCGGTCGGGTTTCTTGTGTTCACCATCTCCCTGGTCCTGCTGACGGGTCTGCCGGGCCGGGCCGGCAAAATGCAGCAGCAGTTGCTGGACGAGAGCACCGTGGAACGGGTCCTCCAGCGTGGGGTCCTGAAGGTGGGGATGTCCACCTTCGTGCCCTGGGCCATGAAGGACAAGAAGGGGGAGCTGATCGGCTTCGAGATCGACGTGGCCAGGCGGCTCGCCGAGGACATGGGCGTCGAGGTGGCCTTCGTGCCCACCAAGTGGGACGGCATCATCTCGTCGCTTCTCGCCGGCAAGTTCGACGTGATCATCGGGGGCATGGGCATCACCACGAAGCGCAGCCTCAAGGTCAACTTCACCATCCCCTACGACCACACGGGCATGTCGCTCGTGGCCCACAAGGACATGGCCCGGGGCTTCGACAGCCTCGAGGACTTCAACCGGCCGGACGTGGTGCTCGTGGCCCGGCTCGGGGCCACCCCGGTGGCCGCCGCGCGCAAGTACATGCCCAAGGCCGAGATCCGGCAGTTCGATGACGAGTCCCAGGCCATCCAGGAGCTCCTGAACGGCAAGGCCCACGCCCTGGTGGCCTCGGCCCCTCTGCCCGCCTTTCAGGCGGTCCAGCACCCGGACAGGCTGTTTCTGCCACTCGAGGGGACCTTCACCCGGGAGCCCATCGCCTTTGCCGTGACCAAAGGGGATTTCGACACGGTCAACTTCCTGAACAGCTGGATCATGATCGTCGAGTCGGAAGGCTGGCTGAAGGAGCGCAAGCACTACTGGTTCGAAACCCGGGACTGGCAGGACCAGGTCCAGTAATGAACCCCGGCGTGCCGCCGTTCGCTGTGGCGGCGGCACGGATTCGGAGTGCGTCCGGGGGCTCGAGCCGGGCCGGAGCCGAAGTGCCCCCCGGTCCTCACAGGTTCGGTCTTGAAGAACAAACCCGCGACCTTCACCCTCCTGGACGCCATCGTGGTCCTGCTGCTCGCGGCGGCGGCGGCGTACCTCGTGTATCGAATCCGGATCGGCCTCCACTACGACTGGCGATGGGAAGCCATTCCCCAGTACCTCTTCCGCCACGACGAGGCCGCCGGCAAATGGGTCCCCAACATCCTGATGCAGGGGCTCTTCACCACGATCCGCCTGAGCTTCTGGGGGGTGCTCCTGGCCTCCGTGATCGGCGGGGCCATGGGGCTGTGCCGGGTGAGCCGGAGGCTGTTCCCCCGGCTGCTCGGCGGGTTCTACGTGGGCCTGGTCCGAAACCTCCCGCCCCTCGTGCTCATCTTCATCTTCTACTTCTTCGTGAGCAGCCAGATCATGCCCCTGCTGAGGGTGGACGCGATCGTGGCCGGAGCCGACCCGGACCTCCAGGAGGTCTTGTCGATTCTCTTCGCCCCGCCGTCCCTGTTCTCCACCTTCCTCTCCGCCCTGATGACCCTGGCCGTGTTCGAGGGGGCCTACATCGCGGAGATCGTGCGCGGGGGCATCCAGTCCATCGACGCCGGGCAGTGGGAGGCCTCTGCGGCGCTCGGCCTGAGCCGGTGGCAGCAGTTGCGGCGCGTCATCGTTCCCCAGGCCCTCCGGAGGATCCTCCCTCCCCTGGCCGGGCAGTTCATCTCCACCATCAAGGACTCGGCCATCGTGTCCGTGATCTCCGTTCAGGAGCTCACGTTCCAGGGCCTGGAGCTCATGGCGTCCACCTACTTGACCTTCGAGATCTGGATCACCATCGCCGCCCTGTACCTCCTCCTGAGCCTGACCCTCTCCCTGGGGGTGGAGCAGCTGGAGATCCGGCTCCGCAGGAGCGACTGATCAAACCTTCGGGGCCTTTTCACGGTAAACCCACAGGGCGCTCATGCTTCCCGCCGGTGATCCTTCACGATGAGGGGCTTCACCCTGGACAGGAGAACGCGCGCCAGGAGGTAGAGCGCCAGGAAGGGGGCCGCCACCCCGGGCTCCAGGCCGCCCGTCCATGCCGGGAGGGGGAAGGTCAGGTCGCCGAAGCGCAGATCGAGCCAGGCCAGGGCCAGGAAGGCCGGCCAGAGCGAACCCATGCCCATGGCCAGGAGGAGGAAAAAGGACCTTCCATACGATTCGTTGGCCAGGCGGTTGATGCCGCGGTAGGCCTTCCGGTCCCCCGCCCCGCGGGCCCTGAGTGACTGCTCGTGGTAGTACCGGGTCTTGCTCAGGAGCCGTCGAATCAGGCCCCGATTTCCCCGGTGGGCCAGAGCGAGGCTGAGCTGTCCCAGAACCGTGGACCAGGCAGCCAACGCAAAGGTGCCGGCGAACCAACCCAACACCGGGTCCTGAAACCACCGATACGGGGCGATCAGCAGCCCGTCGATCTGAAGAAGCATCCAGTGCACGGAAGTCATGTCCCGCTCCTTTCGGCCGGCCCTCCCTCCTTCGCGGAGGGAGGGCGGCCCATGCAAGCGCTAGTCCGGGGGCACGATGCTGTACCCCAGGAACCCCTTGGTGGTGTAGCGCAGGCCCACGTAGAAGGCCAGGAGGATGAAGATGATCTTCAGGACCTTTTCCGGAATGTACTTGGACGTCCTCGGCCCGATCATGGACCCGATGAAGATGCCGATCAGCTCCACGCCGATGAGCCCCCAGGAGATGACCACTCCCTTGCCCACCATGTAGGAGAAGATGGACACGATCATGCCCACGAGCACACACAGGGCCGAGGTTCCGGCCACCAGAAACATGGGCAGACCCGCCACGGAGGTGAGAAACGGCACATAGAGAAACCCGCCCCCCACACCGATGAAGGAGGCGATGGCTGCGATGAAGATGCCGCCGACCATGGGGATCCACGCCTTGAACTCGAAGGTCTGGCCGTAGAAGGTGAAGCGGATCGTTCCAATGGAGAACGTCATGACCCAGCCGGCGAGCACGAGGATGTAGGCGACCCACTCGGCGCCCCCCACCAGGTTGATCCAGAGGGCCGAGAGCACCACCGCCGCAATGGCGGCCCACATGAAGCCCCAGGACCCCTCCAGGATCCTGACCCCCTGATCGGTGGTCTCGGCCTTGGTGCGCACGGCCTGCTCAAAGGCCCGGGCGGCCGCCTTGGCCTCCTTTTTCCGCCGAGATCCCCGGGGGGTGAGCTCGTAGAGAAGAAAGAACCCGATCACGAACACCACGATGCCGAAGTACCCGAGGTACGCGCGAAGAGAGATCTTCCCCGCCGTGAGCTCCGGGATCAGCCAGGAGCCGCCCACGCCGCCGATGGCCAGGCAGATGCCCAGTGGGGCCACCAGCCGGCCCATGCGGTAGTAGTTGAAGGAGGAGATGGCACCGCTCAGACCCACCATCCACTGGTTGGAGACGCGGATGGAGTCCGTGAGCAGGTTGTTCACCGGGTTTCCGTTGCCAAAGGCCTTGGCGTAATCCCCCAGGCCGAAGATGGTGATGTGCCCCACCCCGCTCATGATGCCTCCAAAGGCCCCCACCGTGGAGAAGATCCAGCCGACCCACACGGCCCACAACAGGGCGACGATCAGGCTCGGCTGCGGCGCCCCCGGGATGCCCAGGAAGCCCGGGGGGGCTCCGGGCTCGATGACCGCCCGGGTCTTGGGTTCAAAGGCCTCGCTCTCCAGGCTCTTCTCAATGGCGGTCCTCATCTTCTCCGCCATGTCCGGGCGGGTGAGCTCCCCGCCCGTCTGGGCCATGGCCACGGCCGCGAAGGACAGCAGGACCAGGATCGCGGTCACCCCAACCATGCGTTTCTCGTTCATGTTGCTTCGACCTCCCTTCCGGTGTTCGATGCGGTGTCGTGTTTCAGCGTCCGCTCACGCCCGGCGTTGAGCGGAGCCCCCGTCAGCGAGGGCTGGAACGGGGCTTGTCCCGTTCCGCGTACCCGAGATAACGGACCAGGTCCTCGAGCCCCAGGGGTCGGTTGAGGACGGCGCCCAACCGGTGGCCGTGCCGCCGCCGGAGCAAGCCCGCCTGAAGCCCGCCTGCCACGAGCAGCACGCGTTCGAGCTCCAGACCCGCGGTTTCCAGGATGCGCAGGCGATCCTCGGCCCGCTCCCCCTGCTTCCCGGCACTCACGAAGGCCGCGTCCGGTGGCTCGGCCGCCAGCGCGGCGGTCAGGTTGCGCGCAGCAGGAAACACCCGGGTGACATGGCCGAGGACCCCTGCAACCCGTTGAATCCATGCGGCCTCCTCGCGGTCCTCGGCGATCACCCAAACCCTGGACATGGATCCTCCTTGCGCCGGACGCTGGATCTCGTGGGTCTGCAAGATACGCGCCCGAACCAAGGAGGACCCGAAGCCATTGATTTCAAAGTGATGATTGGGGAACCCGACAGGAGGGCGGAGGAAACGGGGCGAAGGGTGCCATCGAATTCTTGCGCCCGATCCGCGAGGCGTCTCGGCCCGGTCACGCCGGCGGTGGGCGGAAGGTCCCGGCCCGAATGCCGTAGCGCCGAAGAAGCTGCTGCAGGGACTGCCGTTCGAGCCCGCAGGCCCTGGCCGAGTGGGTGACATTGCCGTGGTGGCGGGCCAGGAGTGCGGTGAGGTAGTCCCGATTGAACCGCCGCAGAACCTGCTCCTTGGCCTTCCTGTACGGCACATGGACCGATGCGGGGGGCTCCATCGGAGTCCCCCCAGGCGGTTTCGGTCGTTCCGGCGGGACGAGCGTATCGCCGCGCGCCATGATCGCCGCCCGTTTCAGGACGTTCTCGAGCTCTCGAATGTTCCCCTGCCAGGGGTTTTCCTGAAGCACCTCCATGAACCCGGGCGGCACCTCGAGCCCGGGCTTTTCGAGCTCCCGGGCGTGGCGCTTCAGAAAATGCGCCACCAGGAGCGGCAGGTCCTCCCTTCGCTCCCGCAACGGGGGCATTCGGATGCCCACCACATTGAGCCGGTAGAACAGGTCCTCTCGAAAGGCACCGGTTCGCATCTGCTCCTCGAGGTCCCGGTTCGTGGACGCCACCACCCGG
>CAYYVD010000084.1:0-15869 GCA_964475045.1 uncultured Desulfobacterales bacterium
GGAGTCCGGAGACGCCTGCTTCGCCTGTTCCAACAGCTCGATGGCTTTGAGGTAGTTCCCCTCCTGGTAGGTCGCGATGCCCTGCTTGACCTGAGCGCAGACGATTGGCGTATTCAACAGGAACAGGAACATCAGGAACACCACGACAATGCCAGAAAGCCGTTTCGAGTTCAAGCGCCCCTCCTTTGCTCCGGGATCCAGGTCAGGATGCGTCTGAGTCGAGAAGTGAATGCATGGCTGGAAGGTTCTTCGAGGCAGGAAGACAGGTCGCTGAAGACCGCAAAGGCCTCTTCCACGACGATCCGCAGGCCTCCCCATACCCTATGGTGGGTGGAGCTTTTCGCGAACGGACCATGAACTCGAAGATCCATGCGCATGTCGCACCGCACTGCGGTGCTCTGTCCAACGCCTTCAGTAAAGACCCGCTATCTGAACGGCAAGTACCCGAGTGCACCGGAGTCGACTATGGACGAGCACTGGGAAAAGGTTCAGTTTGGTCAAAGCTAACAAAAAGCTACGCATTTGACAAGGTTTTTGTGGCCATTCATCTGAAGAAAACGCGGGTGGAGCGTTGGTACGGCTCACTGCACCGGGAAGTCGAAGTAAGTGTCCGGAAAGGGCTCCGGCTTCAACATGAAGTGCCACCATTCCTTTTCATAGGGCTCGAAACCATGCCGCATCATGGTCATGCGAAGCAACAGCCGATGGGCGCGCTGCTCGAGGCTCATGCCTGCATGGTCGGGCCATGACGCCCGGCCGAAAAAGTCGAACCCCGACCCCATGTCGAGCTCCCGCCCTCCCTCATCGCCCCCCAGGGAGATCAGGGTCAGGTCCACCGCGCTGCCCCGGGTGTGGCTGGAACGGGCCGCGATGTATCCCTGGTCGAAGAGGTCGGCCTTGTCCACTTCCGGGTAAAAGCGCGCCTTCATTCGGGTGTCGTCCAGGTCCTCGGCCCAGCGAACAAAATGATCCACCGCCCTCTGAGGCCTGTACGCGTCGAACACCTTGAGGCCCAGCCCGAATCGCCTCAGGTCGGCCTGCACCCTGGAGAGGGCGACGGCGGCCTGCCTGGACAGGATGCAGCGAGGTGCGAGATACCCGTCGATCCGTTCCCCGATGAAGTTCTCTCCGCTGTAGTACCGCAGGTCCACCACGATGTCGGGTACCATCTCGTCCAGGTACACGAATCCCTCCGGGAGATCGGCGGCCCCGGCGGAGGCCGCGGCCATCCAGAGTCGGCACAGCAGCGCGACCACCGCTCCCATCCAAACCCGTTTTCCCACCTGGCTCATGGCTGCACCTCCCTGGTTCTCCTTCCGGTCCTTGCTTGCAGGGTGACCTCCACCAACTCGACTCCGTTCTGTTCCTCAGTGAAGGAGTGCGCTCGAAAACGCCCGTCCCGAACGGTAGGCGGGTGATCTCCAGGCCTCTTTGAAGGAGCGCAGAAAGCATTGTATCGACCCCGGGGGGGATGTCAACGCCTTTGCCCCGTACGCCGCCCGCGTCCCAAACCGGCGCCCCGGTGGAATGCTTGATGAGGCCGAGGCTTTGTTCTATGATCCGGGCATTTCGTGAGGGGGAGCGCCGATGACCGACGGGCTTCGACTCGAAAACGTGGGCGTCGTCCTGGTGGAACCGCAGATCCCCGAGAACATCGGTTCCACGGCCCGCGCCATGTCCAACATGGGCCTGGGGCGTCTGTCCCTGGTCCGCCCCAAGAACTGCGATCTGAGCCGGGTGCTCAAGACGGCCACCGGACCCTCCATCGACGTCGTGGAGCGCATGGAGGTGTTCGATGCGTTTCTCCCGGCCATCGGCCCCTACGGCTACGTGGTGGGCGCCACCGCCCGCATCGGGGCCCACCGGCCCGCGCTCACGAACCCGCGAGGGCTCGCCCGGGATCTGATCCCCATCACTCGGAACAACCTGGCGGCGGTGGTCTTCGGCCCGGAAGACCGGGGTCTGTCCAACGAGCACCTGCGCTACTGCCACAGCATCGCCACCATTCCCTCGGCCGGGTTCACCTCCCTCAACCTGGCCCAGGCCGTCATGGTGTTTTGCTACGAGATCTTCCTGGCGAGCCTGCAGCCGGGCGAAAAGGCCCTTCCCCGCCTCGCCGACAAGTTCGAGCTCGAGGGCATGTACGACCACCTGCGGGACGTGCTCGAGAAGATCGGGTTCCTGGACCCCCAGAACCCGGAGCACTGGATGCTCAACATCCGCCGCTTTCTCTTCCGCCTGCCCCTGCGCGCCCGCGAGGTGCGGGTGATCCGCGGCGTGTGTCGCCAGATCGACTGGTATACGGACCAGCTCGAGGTCCTTCGAAAAAGGAAGGAAACCTGATCCGCTCGAGAGACACTCGGAAGGCTCAACGGATCCTCTTGAAGGCCGGCTCGAACCCCCGCCAGATCTCCAGGCCGATCCGGGCCTGGGTCTCCACGATCTCTTCCAGCACAGTTCGGTCGGTGAGGGGGTTGGCGAGCACGGCCCGCAGGACCACGATCCGCTGGGGCCGGTACCGGGTGGACTCGAGGGTTGTGCGGGAGACAAAGGTGGTGTCGTCCCGCCGCAGGGCCTTGTGCAGCTTGACGTTGAGGGCGTTGACCAGCCGGTTCACCTTGCGTGGGTCTCCCGTCCGACGCCCCTTTTTCCCCTTCCCCGATGCCTCGGACAGGGCCCGCTTCACGGGCGGGGGCACATAGCGGTAGTTCAGGATGAAGAGCTCGGGCCGGTTCAGGACCTCGAAGCTCCCGTCCGCTTCCAGGAGCCCGCGCAAGATCTCGGTGTTCTTGCGGGCGCTTTCGAACAAGAGCCCGTACCCCTGGCGGCCCAGGATCTTGAGGGCCGCCCACGGCTTGAGCGCGGCGAAGGGCCGGGAGCCTTCCACGGTGAACCGCCCCATGTCCACGGAGTTGCGCCGAATGATGTAGTTCGACGTGTGCTTCAGGTGGTTCAGGTCCCGCTCGCTGCGGAACAGGACCAGCCCCATGGCCATGGGACAGTAGAGGAGCTTGTGGGCGTCGATGGACACGGAGTCGGCCCGGTCGATGCCCCGGAACAGCTCCCGGTACTCGTCCACGAGGAGCACGCCGCCCCCCCAGCAGGCATCCACGTGCAGATGGGTCCCGATCCTTCGTGAAATTTCCCCAAGGCCCTCCAGGTCGTCGATATTCCCGGTCTCCGTGGTCCCTGCGATGCCCACCACGGCGATGACCCGCTCGTCCTCGCCCAGTGTGCGGATCCGGCGCTCCAGGCGGGACAGGTCCATGCGATTGTCCTCGTCCACGGGCACGCTCACCACGTTGTCGGATCCCATGCCCAGCAGGTTGGCCGCCTTGGTGATGGAGTAGTGCCCCCGGGCGGACACGAGGACCAGCCCCCGCCGGCACCGGTAATGCGCCAGGGCCTGCGCCATGCCCTTCTTGCGAATTCCGCCGAACCCGCCCTCCGGAGGAAACGCCTTTTCCCGGGCCACGGCCAGGGCGGTCAGATTGGCCAGGGTGCCGTCCGAGGTCACGTTTCCCAGGCTCACCCGGGGGTTCTGCACGTTCTTCTCGTAGTAGCGCTCCGTGCGCCCGAACACGAGCCGGTGAAACCAGGTGATCAGCTCCTTCTCCACGAAGCTCGAGGCCTTGGCGGTCTCGATCTTCACCTGGTTCTGGTTGAGCGCGGCGATGATCATCTCCAGGAGAATCATGAAGTAGGGCACGGGGCCGGTCATGTGGCCGACGTAGTAAGGGCTTCCCACCTTCACGGAGTGCGCGATCACGTCCTCCTTGATCTCCTTCAGCACGTCCTTGATGAGCATGGGCCGGTCCGGCACCGCGGTCCGGCTGAAGATCCCGCTCAGCTCGGGCAGGGTGACGCTGCTGTGAATCCCCCCCTTCTCTCGAAAGAACTCGTGGATCATCTCGAGGAGCTCGCGGCCGAACGCCACGAACTTGTCCGGAGAGTCCGGCATGATGAACAGCTTCCGGAGCACCTCCATGCTCGCCTCGATCTCCCTGGGCTCGGCCATGAGGGGTGGCCCCTCCTCTCCAAGTTGCCCTCGTACCCGCATTCGGCCCTTCCCTCCGAGCGCTATCCCCTGGGAACGGCCAGCATGCGATCCACGGCCCGCCTGGCCCGCAACCGGATCTCCTCGGGAACGGACACCTTCGGCTCCAAGGCCTCGAGGGCCTCGAGAACCTCCGGGAGCCCGGTCTTTTTCATGTTCCTGCAGACCATGCCGGGGTCGGCCGGAATGAAGACCTTGTCCGGTCCGGCCTTGGACAGGGGGTACAGGATCCCGGTCTCCGTCCCGATGATGAACTCGCGCTCCGCCGCGGTCTCGGCCAGCTCGATCATGCCGGACGTGCTCTTCACCGCATCGGCCAGGTCCAGCACCTCGGGCCGGCACTCGGGGTGGGCCACGAACAGGGCACCGGGGTGCTCCGCCTTGACCGCTCGGACCCGTTCCGGGGTCAGCCGGTCGTGCACAGTGCAGTAGCCGTCCCAGTAGTCCATGGCCCGGCCGGTGCACCGAATGGTGTACTGGGCCAGGTTTCGATCCGGGGTCATGAACACCGGCACCGAAGGATCGATGGTTTGAACCACCCGGACCGCATTGGCCGATGTGCAGCACATGTCGCTCTCCGCCTTGACCTCCGCGGTGGTGTTCACGTAGCTGAGCACGAAGAGGTCGGCCTGCTGAGCCTTTCTCTGTCGCACGTCGTCCACGGTGATCATGTCCGCCATGGGGCAACCGGCGGTCTTCACGGGAAGGACCACGGTCTTCTCCGGGGACAGGATGGCCGCGGTCTCGGCCATGAAGCGGACCCCGCAGAAGACGATCACATCCGCATCGGTCTCCGCCGCCCGCATGGAGAGCGCCAGGGAGTCGCCGCACATGTCGGCCACGTCCTGGACCTCGGGCACCTGGTAGTTGTGGGCAAGGATGACGGCGTTCTTCTTCTGCACCAGGTCGCGAATCCTGGCATGTAGATCGTTCATGGTTGTTTTCCTCGCTTTCTTTCAAAGAGTTTCGGGGACAGGGTTTCGAGAGTTTCGGGGACACCATACGTAATTCAAGGAGCCCGATCGTGAAAATGTGACCCATGATGTGAATGACGTATGGTGTCCCCGAAACTCGCTTAAGCCCCTCCCTGACCCATAGGAGGTTTTCCCTTCCAAGTCAAGGGTGGCGGGGGCAAAGAAAGCTTTTGACAGGGGCCGAGAAAGGCACGAGAATCGTGGACTCCGTGAACCTTCACGTGATCGAGAGGGGTCTGCGACCATGCACGAAGCCGTCCTACCGAACCGAAAAGAGGTCCTGCACCGAATCCGGAGCCTGCAGGATTCCCTGGCCGCCGAGGAGGCGGACGGAGCGCTTCTCGTCCAGAAGGTGGACCTGTACTACTTCAGCGGCACCGATCAGGACGCCCAGCTCTGGGTGCCGGTCTCCGGGGAACCGGTCCTCCTGGTCCGAAAGAGCCTGGAACGGGCCCGACGGGACGGAAAGATCGATCGAGTGGAGCCGATGCGCAGCCTGCGGGAGCTTCCGGAACGACTGCAGCGTTCCTCCCCGCGGGCCCCGCGCCGCATCGGGATGGAGCTGGATGTGATCCCGGCCGTCCTCCATCGGCAGTACGCCGGGGTGCTCGAGGGCGTGGAGATCCTGGACGCCTCCCCCTGGGTGCGGAGCCTTCGAATGGTCAAGTCCGCTTACGAGGTCTCCCGAATGCAGGCGGCCGCCCGGGTGGCCGACGGCATGTTCGAACGGGTCCCGGAATGGATTCGTTCGTCCGAGAACGAGACGGAGTTGGCCCTGCAGGCCGAGGCCTACTACCGGCGGCACGGGCATCCGGGAGTCTCCCGCACCCGGGCCTTCAACATGGAGACCGTCTACGGTCACATCATGGCGGGTCCCGGAGGCGCGGAGCCGAGCGGCACGGTCGGACCCACAGGAGGCGCCGGTCTCGGCCCCTGGTTCAGCCAAGGCGCCGGGTGGACGCCCCTTCGTCCCGGACAGCCCATCATGGTCGACTACACGGCCTGCGTCGACGGGTACCTGTCCGACCAGGCGCGGGTCTTCTCCATCGGTCCCCTCCCGAAACCCATGGAGCACGCCCATGAGGTCATGGTCGAGGTTCTGGACAGCCTCGCCGAGGCGGGAGGAGCCGGGGTCCATGTGGGGGAGCTCTACGCCGAGGCCCGCAGGATCGTGGAGCGGGAGGGCCTCGAACAAGGCTTCATGGGCTTCCCGCGCCCGGTTCCCTTCGTGGGGCACGGGGTGGGGCTCGAGCTGGATGAGTGGCCCGTGATCACCGACCGCGCCGAAGTCATCCTTCGCGAGGGCATGACCCTGGCCGTCGAACCCAAGGTGGTGGTTCCCGGAGAGGGCGTGATCGGCCTGGAGAACACCTTCGTGGTCGGTCCCCGAAGCATGAAACCGCTCAATGCCTTTCCGAACGTCATCACGGTGCTCTGACGGGGGGCACGCGACCGAGTCCGCCTGAAATTCGAGCATCGACGGCCTGTTATCGTTCTTTCCCATTCCATGTGCTTCCGTTTCCCCTCCGTGGGCCCGTTACCGCCTGTCCAGTCAAATCTTTATGGACATTGTCCTTCTCTTGTGGTACAGATTACACCGAATCGCTACTCCGACAACCCTTTGAGAGCAACAACCGGTATCCGGCGAGTCCTGTTCTTGCAAGCCGATGGACATCCTGGCGCATATGACGTTCCGTAAGAAATACCGGCCGTTTCCACTCAGCAGGATGGACTCGAAGCTCTGCCTGAGGCACTCTGCATGAGCGAACACGATCCCAAGCGGGCATGGCCGATGGAAGCCGAAGGCGCCTGCCCGGGCGACCCGCACCCGCGGGAGTCATCGCCCCGGAAGGGGCCGGAAGGCGGAAAGCGGCTCCTTCAAGCACTCTCCGGCGGGCGCCGATCACCGTCCGACGCCCGACCGCCGGCATTCTCCGCGGCCGATCTCGGGGCGCTGTTCCTCGAGGCCCCGGTGCCCCTCGGGCTGGTGACGCCCGAAGGCCGGATCCTGGCTTGCAACGGCGCCATGGCGCATCTGTGCGGGTACTCGAAGGGCGAGCTGCTCGAATCGCCCATCGAAGCGCTCCATGAGGACCCGCAGCGGCACGGTGAGATCGTGGACCTGTTGACCCGTCACGGGCGGGTGGAAGACCTCGAGGTGGGGCTGGTTCGAAAGGACGGCTCCCGTTTCAAGGCCGGCCTGACCGTGACCCCGTTTCGCGGCGGCCGCCGCCCGGCCCTGGTGGTCGCCTTAAGGGACGTGTCCGCGGAGATCCGTGAGCGCGTCGAGGCGCAGGAGGCCCTGGCCGGCGTCCAGGACCAGCTGCTGCAGGCCCAGAAGATGGGGACCCTCGGTGTGCTCGTCGCCGGTGTGGCTCACGAGATCAACAACCCCGTCAACCAGATCATGTTCAACACCCCCCTGCTCCAGCGGATCTGGCAGGATGTCGAGCCCGCGGTGGCGGCGTGGTGCAGAGACCGGCCCCGAGCGACCTTCGGCGGTCTCTCCTTCGACTTTCTTCGAGAGAACCTCCCCCAGCTCCTGAGCAGCATGGACATGGCCGCCGACCGCATCGCACGGATCGTCTCGGATCTCAAGCAGTTCTCGCGAAGCTCCCACGTGGACGACAAGACCCCGGTTCAGCTCAACACCGGGGTCAAAAACGCCATCCGGCTGGCCCACACCACCCTGAGAAAAGCAGGGACTCGGCTCACGGCTGACCTGGAGGAGCAGCTTCCTCTGATGGAGGGGAACCTGCAGAAGCTGGAGCAGATCGTCCTGAACCTGCTCATCAACGCGTCCCAGGCCATGGAAGGCCGCCCGGGTCACGTCCGGGTCCGGACCCGCCTCGAGGACGACCGGCTGCTCCTGAGCGTTTCGGACAACGGCCGAGGCATTCCGGACGGCATTGCGGAGAAGGTGTTCGATCCGTTCTTCACCGATCGCCCGGGCGAAGGGGGAACCGGGCTCGGTCTCTCGGTCACGGACAATCTGGTCAAGGCCCATGCGGGCAAGATCCGCTTCGAGTCCGGCAGAGGAGAAGGCACCACCTTTTTCGTCTCGTTTCCCCGCCTGGAGGGCTGACGGTTTTGCGCGCCCACCCGAATACCACCTTCGCTGCGGTGAACCCCGGTCCCGCCGTGGAGTCCATTCCGCCGGGGGACACGCCCATCCTGATCGTGGACGACGACCCCGGGCTCCTGCTGAGCATTCGCGCCGTTCTCGAGAGCGCGGGTCTGCCGGAGCCCGCCCTGGCCTCGGACGGAAACCGGGTCCCCGACCTCCTCGACCGACGTCCCTTCCGGCTCGTGCTGCTCGACCTGATCCTCCCCGACACCAGCGGAATCGAGATCCTGCGCCGCATGAAAAGCGACCATCCGGACGTGGAGTGCCTGATCATCACCGCCATGGATGACGTGCCCACCGCCGTCGAGGCCATGAAGTACGGGGCCTTCGACTACCTGGTCAAGCCGCTGAAGCGGGAGAAGCTGATCATCGCCATCCGCAACGCCCTCCAGCGGTTCGACCTCCTGCACAAGGTCAACCTGCTGGAAGGGGGGCCCCCCTTCGAGGAGCTCAACCATCCGGAGGCCTTTCGCGACATGGTGTCCGAGGATCCCGCCATGGCGCGGGTCTTTCACGAGGCCGAGACCTACGCCGCCAATGCCTACAACCTGGTCATCACCGGCGAGACCGGGGTCGGAAAGGACATGCTGGCGCGCATCATTCACCGTCTGAGCCCCAGGTCGGAAGGGCCGTTCATGCCGGTCAGCATGCCCGCACTCAGCCGCACCCTGTTCGAGAGCGACCTTTTCGGTCACACCAAGGGCGCTTACACCGGCGCGGTTGCGGAGAAAAAGGGCTTCTTCGAGGAGGCCCACGAAGGAACGCTGTTCCTGGACGAGATCACCGAGCTGGACCCCGGTCTGCAGGCCGCGATCCTTCGCGTCATTCAGGAACGGGAGCTCTACAGGCTCGGGAGCACCCGCGCCAAAAAGGTGGATGTGCGGATCATTGCGGCCTCCAACCGCGACCTGCAGGGGGAGGTTCGCCGAAAACGTTTCCGTAGCGACCTGTACTACCGACTCAACGTCTGCCACATCCACATCCCCCCGCTGCGGGAGCGAAGGCGGGACATTCTTCCCCTGGCACGGCACTTCCTTGCCGTCCACGCAGACAGAAACGGAAAGGCCGTTCGAGACCTGACGCCCAGGGCGATCCAACGACTCCAGGCCCACCCCTTTCCCGGCAACGTGCGGGAGCTGGAAAACCTGATGGCCTCGGCCGTGCTCACGGAGAACGGCCCCACCCTCACCGAGGCCTCGCTCTTCCCTCTCCTGCCGAAGGACATCTTCCTGGATGAGAAGGACTCAGAGCTCCTCCCCTTGGCCGAGCTGGAAAAACGCCACATTCGCACCGTGCTCGAGGCCACGGGCGGAAACCGGACCCAGGCGGCCCAAATCCTCGGCATCGGTCTTCGCACCCTCCAGAGACGGCTCAAGGCCTATCAGTGACGCCCGCAGTTTCCCTGCCACGAGCAGACCACGGGCCTCGAGGTGCGTCACATTGACGCAGCCCGCCAAGCTGGCGCGCCCACAAACCTCGGGCTTCGGGCCGAATAAGACGTGATCTGTCCCAAGGGTGCGTCATTCTGGCTCGAGGCCTCCGATTTCACGAACCATCGTTTCTTTTTCATGACCCCTCCAAGTCCCTTACACCTCTTGGCATTTGTCCATTCATCCCGCTTGCTGCCTCCAGCCTCCGCCGGGTGGTATGATCTTTGCTTTTATTGAGCCATGCAACCCGGGCCCGTCCCGGATCCCGGCACTGCAAGCCCTCGAGCGATCGAGGCGGGAGGCCGAAGGTCATGACCATTCTTCTGGTAGACGACGATCCCGGCGCGCTGCACGCCCTTCAGGTCGGGCTGGCCAGCCACGGGTTCCGGGTGCTCGCCGCATCGAGCGGCCGTGAAGCCCTTGAGATCATTCGGGAATCCTTGACTCGAGCCGACCCCGTCGGCCTGTTGATCACGGACTTCCGCATGCCGGGCATGAACGGAGTCCAGCTGATCCAGGCGGCCAAGGAGCAGCTGCCGGATCTGCCCACCATCCTGATCACCGGCTACGGAAGCGAAGGGCTTCGGGAGGATGCAGAGAGGTTGGGGGTGTCGGTCTACCTCGAAAAGCCGTTCACGCCCCACATACTGGCCCAACAGGTGTCCGGGCTTCTCGGCCGGGAGGCCCCGCGCGCCATGAGGCGCGTCTCCTCATGAGCCCGAAGGGACGGCATGGGAACGGGGTCTCGAGCAGGAGGGCGTCAGTCCGTTGACGCCCCCCGGGAGACCGCGACGCTCGGCAGGATCTGTTGTCGAACTGCAAACACTTATTCATGCAACGCAAAGGGGAGAGGACATGGAAAAGGACATTTTGACCATTGAAGAGGCTGCGGAGTTCCTTCGTCTGGGCAAGCGCTCCGTGTACAAGCTGGCCAAGGCCGGGAAGATTCCAGCCAAAATGGTGCTCAACAAGTGGCGTTTCGAGCGGGAAGCCTTGCGGGAGTGGGTCCGTCAAGGTCAGAAGAAATAGCCCCACGTCGCCTTGCGCAGGTCGTCCCTCCTGAGGCGGATGGCCTCCGAGTTCAGTCGTGCAGGCCGGGATCGATGGGCAGCTCGCCCTGGCCGGCCTGCTGCTCCATGTCCGAGCCCGGCCGGTCCAGGGGCGCTTCCTGTCGCGAGGCGTCCACCGGTCGGCCGGACTCCGCCTTCGGCGGCCTCGGAGGGATACAGGAAGCGGTGAACAGGGCGAGTCCGAAGGCGATCGCCCCGGCGACCAGCATGTCGGTCCAGCGATGTCTCATGACGGACAATCCTCCTTGCATGGGTGAGATACGGAAGCGTAGCACACACCCGGTGGAAGGCCAACCCCCCACGGCCCCCATGCTCCGTCCCCCTGCCCGTTGAATTCGGGGGCTGAATCCCGTGACCCAGGATGCGGCACGCTTTTTGCTCGACTCAGGATCAGCGAGAGCAACGCCCCGATTCCAGGAGTCGCCATGCCTGCCCTGTCCGGCTGCATGATCGTGAGAAACGAGTCCCAAAACCTGCCGGCCCTCCTGGACCAGCTCAACCGGGTCTGCGATCAGGTGGTCGTGGTGGACACCGGGTCCACGGACGACACCGCAGCCGTGGCAGAGTCCCGCGGTGCGGAGGTCACGGCATTCCCGTGGAGCCACTCCTTTTCCGAGGCCCGCAATGTGTCCCTGAGCCTGGCCCGCCATCCGTGGATCCTTTGTGTGGATGCGGACGACCGTCTTCCGGACGCCTGCCTGCGGGGTCTCCGCCGGCTGGTCCTGGAGCCTCCGGAAAGCGCGTTCACATTCGTGGTCCGGAGCACCCAGGACGGCCGTCTGGGCATGGCCAGCGAGCAGATCCGCCTGTTTCCCCAGGATCCCGCCATCCGTTTCACCTACCGCGTTCACGAGCAGATTCGACCCGCCCTGGTTCGAAGACGCTTGCCCATCTATGGAACGGCCCTTGAAATCCTTCATCGGGGATACCCCAACCGGGACGTGGTGGCTCGAAAGCAGCGCCGGAACCTGAGGCTCCTCGAGAAGGATATCGAAGACCATCCCCGGGACGGCTTCCTGCACTTCACGGCCGGTATGGCGCACCGGGATCTCGGCCGACTCGACCGGGCGGCGGATTCCTGGCGCACGGCCTGGTCCCTGGCCTCACCCCGCCGAGAGCAGGCGCACCTGGCCCTGGGAGCGGCACTCGAGCTGTGCGGCCTTTCCCTGGACGACCGGCGGCCCGACCTGAACGAAGCCCTCCTCTGGCTGGAGCGGGCGGAATCCGTGAACCCCGACCATCCCCAATGCCTCTATCTCCGCGGGCTCTGGGAGCACACCGCCAAGGATCTCGAAGCCGCCGCCCTGTCTCTCGAACGGCTCATGGAGGCGTCGGATCCCGGCTTTCGGCTTCCCATGGACCTGACCACGCTCAAGGCGCAGGGAGCGGCCCTCCTGGGCAAGATCTATCTCGAGCTGCGCCGGAACACGGATGCCGTGCGGGTGCTCGAGCAGGCCCGGCGTCTGATCCGGAAGGAATGACCCCGGGGGCGGGGACCCCGGCTCAACCCGGCGCCACTCCCTCTAGAAAAGCGCCCAGCGCCTCTCTGGAGATCTGCCCCTCGCGAAGGACGGCTGGAGGCTCCACGGTCACGTCCAGGATGGTGGAGCCGCCCCCCCCTGCCGTAGCCCCACCGTCCAGAATGCAGGCCACCTCGGGACCGAGGCCCGCGTCGACCTCGTCCGCAGCACAGGCCGGCGGGCGACCCGAGCGGTTGGCGCTGGTCCCGGTGATCGGGCCGTCCCAGGAGCGGGCCAGGGCGGTGGCCACCGGGTGGCTGGAAAGCCGCAGACCGATGGTCCCGGTGCCTGCTGTCAGCAGAGGGTTCACCGAGGGGGCGGCTTCGAACACCAGCGTGAGCGGGCCCGGCCAGAAGCGGTCCATCAGGGCGCGGGCGACCGCCGGGATGCGGGCGGCACACTCCGAGACCCGCCCGCGCGATGGAAGCAGCAGCAGGACGGGTCGATCCGGGCTGCGGCCCTTCGCCTGGAACAGTCCCCGGACGGCGGGCTCCAGTTGGGGATCCGCGGCGAGGCCGTAGAAGGACTCCGTGGGAAACGCCACCAGGAGGCCGGCCTCGAGGGCTTCGCAGGCCTGATCCAACCCCGCTTTCAGGTCCTCGGGCGTCTTGACGGGCTGAATGCGTTTTGCCATCGATCCCCTCACCCCACCGGAGGGTCAGGTCTCCAGCTCGCTCGCCGCCCGCTCCACCTGCCGGGTCATGTCCTCCTGATACGTCGTCAGACGCTCCCGCACCTCGGGGTGCTTCAAGGCCAGAATGCGGGCGGCCATGACCGCCGCGTTCTTGGCCCCGCCCTTGCCCAGGGCCATGGTGGCCACGGGAATGCCCGGAGGCATCTGAACCGTGGCGAGGAGGGCGTCCAGACCCTGAAGCGGGGAGGAGTCAATGGGAACGCCGATGACCGGAAGCCGCGTGTGCGCGGCGATCACCCCGGCCAGGTGGGCGGCCCAGCCGGCTCCGGCGATCATGACCTCGACGCCTCGGTCCGCCGCCCCCTCGGCGATCTCGCGCGTTCGCTCCGGGGTTCGGTGGGCGCTGATCACCCGAAGCTCGTAGGGAATGCCCAGTGCCTTCAATGTGTCGGTGCAGCCCTGCATCACGTCGGCATCCGACGCAGACCCCATGGCCACACATACCAGGGGATGGGTCTCTCGCATCTCGAATCCTCCTCAGTCCTTGTCCATGCCGGCCGCCATGCCCATCAGGGGGTAGACGATCATTCCCGCCAGCCAGGCCATGTCCTCCGCCGGCAGGTAGGCGTTCGTGTTCCGGTCGAACAGGATGTTTCCGTCCGCGGGAAACTCCTCGTCCCCGCCCCAGATTACCAGGGCGACCCGAATGCGGGGTAGCGCCGCAACCGAGGCCGACGCGTCTCCCAGGCCGGCCGGCTCGGCGCCGTAAGCCTTTCGTGCGAGCGTCTCGAGGGCCTCGGGCCGCCCGCCGAACGCCCGAAGCAGGGGAAGCTTGGCCCGCCGTTGAAAGGCGTCCGAATAGAACCGTCCGTCCGGTACATCTTGAAACCCCACCCAATCCTCTGCGGGGGCGGGCCCTCCGGACCGCCAGGCCCCCTGCAGGTAGTGAAGCAGCAGCACCTGCTGCTGGATGGGGATGTCCTCGTCCGAGTCGGTCCGGCTCAGGCTCACCTCGGGCCAGAACACCTGAACCGGCTTGCCCAGAAAGGCCAGCCTCAACCGGTCCGAGCCCCCCTCCGTCGAGACCTCGGCGCCGCCGCATTCCGCCAGGCGACGGGGGTCCCGGGAAGCCAGCTCGGCTCTTGCAAGCTCCGCAGCCTTCTTGTAGTCGTCTTCTCTCGCCATGATGCCTTCCTGAAGCGTTTGGGGTTGCAGGTCGCGGTCCCGGTTCGGAAGCGCCGGTTCCCATTGCAGATGGGGATTGTTATAGTGAAAAAGGACCAGGGAATGCAAGACGGAACGCCCCGGGGTTGACACGAACAGGGACTTGTTTTCGAAATCCAGTCCCAAACGCACATGACCAGGATCCCGCTTTTGGTCACCCCCGGGGATGAAAATGGAATCGGCCTTGTCATCGGCTCCGGTAACCGGGGATTCCTTCCGCTTCCCCGCTTTCACCTGGTCAGGGGGAGTTTCGGGACACCATGTCCTGATGGAAAGAACACCATGACCACGATGGACCCAGTGATTGCATTTGGGAATGGTGTCCCTGGAACCCCCCCTGCCCCCTCCGCGTTCCATCCCCGTCGAGAAGCTTTTCCCGAATAGGAAGGGTGGGAATTTCGGGGACACCATGACCTGGTTGAAAGAACGCCATGACCACAATGTGAGCAGTCATTGCATTCGGGTATGGTGTCCCCGAAATTCTCACCCACTCCATGATGGTCTCAGCGGGGATGGCCGCGGTTTACCCCAGGCGTAACCGCCCGGAATAACGAAGGCCTCTCGCTAAACGTCCGCTCCAGGAACCCTCACCCCCTCCGCCCGCAGAACCGGCATCGGGAGAACCTCCGAGGTGTGAGGGCCGTTCGTTCCTTTGTCCTTCACTTCGGCCCTGTCAGCCAGCAGAACTGCGGGATCTGTTCACGGTCAACGATGATCGTCCCCGTCCATCCCTTGACATGTACACCATTCGAGGGTACACTTGGCGTGACGGTTTTCAACAGGCCGCCAGGAGAGCCGATGCAGGAAGTCAATGCAAAAGAAGCCCGCCGCAACATCAGCCACTTGCTGGATCGGGTGCATGCGGGAGAAGACATCGTCATCCTCAGGCACGGCAAGCCGGTTGCGCTGATGTCCAAGATCGAAGAGGAGGAGAAGAGGCCACTTCGATTCCCGAACCGCAGCCCATTGCGCAACAAGCTGCCTCCCATGAAACAAGACAGCGCTTCGTTGATCCGGGATATTCGAGATGAACGGGGATGACGTTTACTTGGATACCAGCGCGCTGCTGCCGTATTACCGGGCTGCGGAATCCAGTCGGCAGGTGGAGGATCTGCTGCTCGAAACACAGCCGCCGGTCTTGCTGAGCGAACTCACCCGGGTGGAAACCGCATCCGCCATCGCCCGCTGGGCCCGAATGAAGGAGATCAACGAGTCTCAGGCGGCCCTGGTGGAAAACACCTTTGAACAGGACATTCAATCCGGACTTTTCCTGGTCCGGCCGGTGACATCGATCCATTTCAGAAAAGCGGAGAAATGGCTTTCCGCCAGGAAAACCGCTCTTCGAACCCTGGATGTTCTGCATATGGCCTGCTGCTGGAATTTTCAAGCCAAACTGGTGACCTGCGACAGTGTCATGCACAAGGCCGCCATGTTGCTGGGGCTCGAAAGCGTCCTGCTCGGCAGGATGATTCCGGCGGGTGGATAGGCGGAGAGGCGAAGGTGGCTTCTTTCGCTGAAACCGGTGAGGCGGATCAGGACCTCATCCTCTGATCGGCGGACGTCCACCGGCCTTGGGTCTCTCATGAAGAAATCCAGGAAACGGAACCTGTTCAACCCCCTGCTCGAGGACATGGATCTGCGGCTCGCCGAGGCACCTCCTGCGCCTTCGAGCGCTCCGCCCGCTGAGGAGGAACCCGAGGCCTCCGGGGACGCCCCGATCTCCGAGGACGAGCGGGCGTATCTCGAAGCCATGGCCGACGTGCAGCCCCTTCGCGGTCGCCGGAGATCCCCTCGGTCCCGTCCCGCCTCTCCCAGCCCCCCCCCCCCCCCCCC
>CAYYVD010000085.1:0-15801 GCA_964475045.1 uncultured Desulfobacterales bacterium
TGCGATTCCCAGGACCACCCCGGGCGCGGATTGGGGCGGGTTCTCAGGGTGCGGGACCAGCGGGGTGAGCAGAATGGCCAGAACAAAGGACAGCCCGGCCTTCCAGAGCGTGGGGACGTTTCGGGCCCCGAAGAGGGGAAGCAAAAACACGAGCACACTCACTCGAATGAAAACCCAGAAGAAGCCTTGCAGTTGCTCGAATGTTTCAAGTGGAATCGGCATGTCAGCTCATCGATGTGGCTCATCGCTCTCAGCTTGAAGCCCTTCAACCTTCTTCACCCGGTTTGCCGGTATGCCCTAGGAAGAAGCGCGCCCGGGCGCAGCATGGAAACCGCCGCACGCGGAGGGGCTCAGCCGATCACATGGGGGATGCTGGTAATCAACTGGCTCGTGAAATGCGTTATCTTGTTCAGCATCCATGGCGCTGCGGCTAGAAGGGCCAAGAGGACGGCCACAATTTTGGGCACGAAGGAGAGGGTCATTTCCTGGACCTGGGTGGTCGCCTGGAGCACGGCCACGAGCAGGCCCACGATAAGACCCACTCCCAGAAGGGGGAGGGCTAGCAGGAGAACCGTCAGGATGGCTTGACTCGCCAGGCTGATCACGAATTCCGGAGTCATTTTCCGCGTCTCCTATGAAAAACTCTTGACCATGGATCCCACCAGCAGGTACCAGCCGTCGATGAGGACGAAGAGCATCATCTTGAACGGGAGGGAGACCATGAACGGCGGCAGCATCATCATGCCCATGGACAGAAGAACGCTGGCCACCACCATGTCGATGACCAGGAACGGGATGTAGATCAGGAACCCGATGCTGAAGGCCGTCTTGAGCTCGCTGGTCACGAAGGCGGAGATCAGGACGGTCGTGGGAACGTCCTCGTACGTGGTGGGCTTTTCCGCCCCCGAGATGTTCATGAACAGGGAGAGGTCCTTCTTCCGGGTCTGCTTCAACATGAACTGCCGGATGGGCTGAAGCGCTCTCTCGATGGCCACCTCCTCGGAGATCTCCTCCGCCAGGTAGGGCTGAAGCGCCTCGCTGTTGATCCGTTCATAGACCGGGGTCATGAGAAAGAAGGTCAGGAGCAGGGCCAGCCCGATCAGGATCTGGTTGGGCGGCATCTGCTGGGTGCCGAGGGCGTGCCGCACCAGAGAGAACACCACGGCCAGGCGCGTGAAGGAGGTCATCATGATGAGGATCGCCGGGGCCAGGGAGAGGACGGTCAGCAGGAGGAGGATTTGTAGGACGACCGAGACCTGCTCGGGCCGTTCGGCGTCCTGGACCCCGATTTGAATGGAGGGCAGCAGCGGGAGCTCCTGCGCTCCGGCGACCGCCGGAAGGACCAGCAGGACCAAAGCGGCCGCGAGGGCCCCCAAGATGCGCAGGTTCGAAAGCGGGTTCATGGATCGTGCCTATCCTTCCCCGTGCGGTGCTCGCCCGCTCATGCTCCCCAGGAGGGAGCGAAAGCTTCCGTGCTGCGAGGCTGCGGGCGTCTCTTCCGATGACAGGTCCTCGGGCCGCTCCATGCGGGTTAGAAGGGTGACCGCCTCGGTGCCGACCCCCACCACGAGCCACTCGTCCCGGATCTCCACGAGCGCGATGGATCGCTTGGGCGCCAGGCTCAGGGTGCCCAGAACGCGCATGCGGGATCGTCCGGCTGCGGAGGCCGGACCGAAGCGGAGCTTCTTGAGCACAAAGTACAGGCAGACGATCACACCCAGGATCAGGATGAGAGAGCCCGCTGTCTTCACCGCGCTTGCGCCCAGTTCCCCTTCCAATGTGTCCTCCCAGCCGGGGCCTCGACGATCAGGACAGCCCCTTCACGCGTTCTCCGGGGCTGACGATGTGCGAGAGCCGCACCCCGAACTTCTCGTTGACCACCACAACCTCTCCCTGGGCCATGAGCTTCTGGTTCACGAAGATGTCCAGAGGCTGGTTGATGAGTTTGTTGAGCTCGACCACGGAGCCCTGGCTCAGCTTGAGCAGGTCCCCGATGGGCATGCGGGTTCTTCCGAGCTCCACGGTGATGTCCAGCGGGATGTCGAGCAGGAACTCCATGCCGTGGGGTTCCTCGCCCTCGTGAATGCCGGGCTCCATGTCCGCAAAATCCACGTTCTGAGCCGTTGCGGCCGCGTCTCCGCTGGTTGCGTCCCACTCCCTCTGTTCGTCCGCCATGGGTCGTCCTCGTCTTCGTGTCCGCCGCCCGCGTCGTGCAGGGGCGGTTGGGTCTTCGATTTCAAGCCGCCAGAGTGACCGGCTTTCCGATCTTGTACACCTTGCGGTTTCGCGCCCGCCCCGCGTATCCCTGGAACTTCGGGATTCCCTCGACGCGTGCGGTCAGCGGTGCCTTGTAGGTCTTGTCCAGGATCAGGATGTCCCCTTCCTTCAGGTTGAGCAGATCCCGGATGGTGAGCCGGGTGGCGCCCAGATCCACCGCGAGCTCGAGAGACGTCGCCTTGATACGTTCGCGGAGGTTGTTGATCCAGAACGGGTCGGCCCGCCCTTCCTCGTCCTTCTGGTATCCGCCCGCCAGCTTGTGTCGAATCGGCTGAAAGGAGGAGTACGGAATACAGAGGGTGATGGAGCCGAGGGGCTTGGTCAGCTCCACGTCGAACTTGACCGACACCAAATACTCCTCCGGTCGCTCCACATTGACCACCATGGGGTTGCTCTCCGAGCGGATGAACTCGGTTTTGACCGGGTGGATGTCCTCCCAGGCGTCCATGAGGTTGCTCAGGGCGATGTGGACCACCTTCTCGATGATCTTGCTCTCGATGGGCGTGAAATCCCGCCCCTCGATCTTGGTGGATCCGGTCCCCCGTCCTCCGAAGAAGGCCTCCACCAGGTTGAACACCAGGTGGCTCTCGATGACGAGAATGCCGGTCCCCCGCAGGGGGTCCATCTTGAACAGGTGGAGGCTCGTGGGAATCGGGAGCGACTGCTTGAAGTGTATGAACTTGATCATTTCCAGCGGACCCTGGGACACGTCGACCACCTTGCGGATGGAGGTGGACAAGGCGGCCTTCAGCTTCTGGGAGAAACGGTTGTTCACCACGCCCAGCAGGGGCATGTTGCCCTTGACGTCGCGCTCCTGGGTGGTCCAGTCGAAGAGCTCGAGCTCCTCCTCGGGCTCCTCCGGCTCCTGTTCGGTCTCGATCTCTCCGGCGTCCAGACCGTTGAGCAGGGCGTCGACCTCTTCCTGGGAAAGCAGCTGGCTCACGATGCGGGTCCTTTCGAGCGGCGCTCGATCGCTTCTACTGCACGATGAATTCCGTGAAGTAGATGTTGGTGATCTTCCCGGAGTTCAGGAACTGGTTGAGCATGGCCATCATCTCGGCCCGAAGCTGATACTTGCCCTCCAGCTGCCGGATGTCGTCGAAGGTCTTGCTGCTGAGGACGGTCAGGACGGTATCTCGAAACTGGGGGAGCCTCTTGTCGATCTCGGGGACGACCGCGGCGTTGTCGAGCTCGAGCTCGAGCTTGGTCTTGAGGTACTTCTTCCCCCGCGGGTCGGCCAGGTTGACGATGAAGGTCTCCAGGGAGTAGATCGGACCCATGTCCGAGGCGGCCCCTTCCTGGGTCACGGCGGCCTCCGTCTCCTTCCCCCCGCCCGCGAGCTGGGTCAGGATCCCCGATTTGACCACCAGGCCGGCTCCCCCCAGCAGGAGCAGCAGGCCGAAGACCATGACGATCAGCTTGACGGGCAGACCCTTGCTCGTCCGGCCCGCGTTCTCCTCGATGGGCGTGTTCTGCTCTGCCATGAATCAGGCTCCTCCGCGGGCGCGTCCCGGCGCGGAGAGCGTCGAGGACCGCCCGAAATCGTTCCTCATCTCATGCCCGTCAGTCGAAGGAGGACTCCCGCAGCTGCGGCGCCAGAAAGGCGTTGAGTTTCTGCTCCAGCAGCCTGGGGTTGTCGCCTTTGGCGATGGACATGATCCCTTCGGCCATGAGCTCCTTGGCCATGACCTCCTCGCTGCTTCGGTTCCGCAGCTTTCCGGCGATGGGCAGGAAGACCACATTGGCCATCAGGGCTCCGTAAAAGGTGGTGAGCAGGGCCACCGCCATGGCCGGCCCGATGGTGCTCGGATCGTCCATGGTCTGGAGCATCTGGACCAGACCGATCAGGGTCCCGATCATGCCCAGGGCCGGCGCGAAGGTTCCGAGGGTCGTGAAGATCTCGGCCCCCAGCTTGTGCCGGTCCCGGATGGAATCGATCTCGGTGCTCAGGATCTCTCGAATGGAGCTCGGCTCCAGGCCGTCGATGGACAGCTGAAGCCCTTTGCGCATGAACTCGTCCTTCATGTCCCCGATGCTCGATTCCAGGGCCAGGATCCCTTCTCTGCGCGCCGTGCCGGCCAGCGCCACGAACTCGCCGATGAGCTCCTTCACGGTCTGCTTGCGGTGGAAGAAGGCGTTCTTGACCACCTTGGTCACTTTGAGAATGTCCGGAAGAGGGTAGTTGATCATGGTCGCGCCCAGGGTTCCGCCGATCACGATCATCATGCCCGGAATGTTGATGAACAGCGTGAGACTGCTGCCCATCAGAATGGCGCCGACCACGAGGGCGAAGGCCGTGAAGATGCCGATGAGGGTTGCGATGTCCATGGGGCCTCAACTCCGAAGCAGGGTTCCGTATCCGGTCGCCGTATTGGGAAAGCAACCTCTGTGCCATTCGCTTGGAAACGCTACGAAGAGGGGGCGAAGGGGGTCGGCGGTGGGTTTTAAGGGGGTAGGATCATTGTCGATGCTTGACGGAGTTCGGCCATGGGCCGGGCGCCGGCGCCGAAGGGAGGGTGGAGGGACCGCCAGTCGACTCGGTTTCACGGGGGTTCGAGGCCGGCGGCGCAGGGGTCCCCAGGGCGCAATCCAACGCCAAGTCAAGATCTTGACGGTGTTTCGGGGTGGCTCGGGTGTCCGGGCGGGGCGAGGGAGGAGGTTGAATTGCCCCGCCCGGAACCGTTGCCGGGAGCCGGAAGGCCTTGCCCTGCGCTCAGTCGACTTGAGGAGGAGGACCGAGGGGACGAAACCCCCGACTGTCAAACGTTTCCATTCGTGCTCGTTCTGGAAACGCCCAAGCGGCGCCCGATCACGGGCGCGCGTGCTACCGTTTCAGGTTGATCAACTCCGCCAGCATCTGGTCCGTCACGGTGATGACCTTTCCATTGGCCTGGAACCCCCGCTGGGTGGTGATCATCTTGACGAACTCGTTTGCGATGTCCACGTTGGACTGCTCCAGGGAGTTGGGCGCGATGTTTCCCGTCCCGTTGGTCCCGGGATGGTACGTGGGCGCCTCCCCGCTGAGGCGGGTGGTCTTGTACAGGTTTCCGCCCACCTTCTCGAGCCCCACGGGATTAACCACGTCGGCCACGGCCACCCGGTAGAGGGGAATGACCTCCCCGTTGGAGTAGATCCCCGTGATCACGCCGTCCACGTCCACGTTCACCCCCTGGAGGTCACCGGCCCCGTAACCCGTGGAGCTCTGAAACACGGTGGTGGAGGCCTTGGAGAACTGGGTGGTGGTCAGGGAGTCCGGGGCCCAGTTGGTGCCGTCGGAGTTGGTCCCGAAGTTGAGCGCGATGGTCTGGGACTCCCCGGCGATGAACTCGGCGTCGAACTCCAGGTATCCGCTCGTGTTGGCCTGGGTGGCGTCCAGCACGTCCCCGCTGAAGGTGGGATTCGTGCCGTTGTGGCCGGTGCAGAGCTCCAGGGTCATGTCCCCGATCTTGCCGGAGCCCTCCTCGAAGGTGAGGTTCCCCCGGGCCAGCAGGCCCCGGGCGCTCTGGTCGGCGCCGGAGTCGAAACCGGTCCGCTCGTCCTCGAGGGGGTTGCAGGTCAGGATGAACTCCCACCGGTGGTCCGTGGAGGTCTTGTCGAAGTAGGCGGTGATGTCGTGGGTGGCGCCCAGGGCGTCGTAGACCTTGATGGAGGTCTGGTAGACGCTCTGGTTCTCCCCCATGGCCGGGGATTGATAGCTCGAGGTGCCGTCGTCATAGGCGTCCCAGGCATTCTCGATCGGGGTGGCCTCGTTGGCCTGCTCTGCGGACTCGTCCAGGTTCAGAATGAGCTGGATCTCGTCGCTCGCGCTGGGGGGCGAGGTGAAGGAGTCCAGCCGGATGTCCTTGGTGGAGCTGATGTCCTGGCCGTCGTCATTGAGCTCCCAGCCCTGCACCACGTAGCCCTCGGGGTTGACCAGGTTCCCCTCCTTGTCGAAGCGGAAGTTTCCGGCCCGGGTGAGAAACAGGTTGCTGCTCTCGGGGTCGCGCACCTCGAAGAAGCCGGAGCCCCCGATGGCCAGGTCCGTGGTGCTCGAGGTGGTCTCGAAGGACCCCTGCTGGAAGGACTGGTAGATGTCGCTGAGCGTGACGCCCTTGCCCACCTGGCTGGTGCCGGCCTGGGTGGCGACCGCCTGGCTCAGCAGGTCCTGAAAGGTGTAGGTGCTGGCCTTGAATCCGACGGTGTTCACATTGGCGATGTTGTCGCCGATCACCTGCATCGCCTCGCCCAGAGAGCTCAGGCCGGTGATCCCGGAGAACAGTGCGCTGGAAAGTGCCATGGCGTTTTCCTCCTGTCTGTTGAATGAATGCGTTCTGAAATCGTTCCCGTTTCAGGGGTGTTCTCGTTTTCCGTGCCCGAAGGGTCTAGATCCCCACCTCCCGGGCGGGGTCGTCGGCCGGCTCGGCGACCGCTTCCGTTTCAGCTTCAACCGCGTGGGGGCTTCGAATGTCCACGACCGAAGAGAGCTTCAGGGGGATGCTTCCCACGTAGAGGGTGGCCGCGTCCCCCTCCAGGCTGATTCGGTCCACGCGTCCCATCATCCGGGGGGCGGCCGACACGGTCTCCCCGTAGGGGTTGACCGCCGAGACCTCGAAGTGGTAGAGCCCGTCCGGCATGGACGTGCCGGAGCCGCTCTCCCCGTCCCACTCGAACTCGTGGCGACCGGGTTCCAGGTACCCCGGAGAGAGGCGCTGGACCGGGATGCCGGCCTCGTTCTTGATCACCACCGAGCACTCGGCATTTTGTTTCAGCTCGAAACCCCCGCGTGCCCCGTTCCCGTCGAGGGACAGGTGACCGCCCTCGGCTGTGATCTCCTTGCCGATCAAGCTCATCACCTCGTACCTGGAGCGGTCCTCCTGGAGGCTCTTGAGACCGTCCAGTGACTCGTTGACATTGTAGAGCTGCTCCAGGCTGCTGAACTGGGCGAGCTGAGCGGCGAACTCGGACCCGTCCATGGGGTTGAGCGGATCCTGGTGCTTCATCTGGGCCAGGAACATCTTGATGAAGGCGTCCCGGTCCACCTCCTTGGCGGAAGCCTCTGCGTATGGATTGGGTTCCTCCACCATGGGGAGCCCGCTGATCGGGGAGATGTCCATCCTCCACTCCTTTTCCAGTTACGTCGTTCCTTTCAACCGGCCGCTCCCGGACGCAACGGTCCCGGCCGGCATGCATCACACGTGGACGTCGACCCGGTACGGGCCACCGGCCCTCCCTAGGGCGGGTGCCGCCTCCTGCATCCCTTCGCCCTTGCCTCCGGCTCCGGATGTCCGGCCCGACCGGTTGCGTCCCTTTCGTCCCTGAAACTGGGTGTGGCTCTCCGAGAAGCGCCGCTCGTCCAGGCCGGCCGTCACCTCGAAGCGCTCAACCACGAACCCCAGGTTGTTGAGCTGCTGCCTGAGCTGTTGCAGGTTGGCTTCGATGAGCTCCTTGATCATGGGGTTCTCGGCGTTCAGGTTCGCGTGGAGATGTCCGTGGCGAATGACGATGTCCAGGTCGAGCCGTCCCAGCTCGGGAGGCGAGATCCGGATTCGGCTGGCCTGCTCGCCGGCGCGAACCATCCAGACCATGCGGTCGACGATTCGCGGAAGCGGCTCCGGAAGGGTGGGCGGCACCCACGGGGTTCGAATCGGGGCGGCCTGAGGAGGCGCGGTGGCCCTCTCGGTCCTCGGCAGGACGAGGTCCGCCGGCGAGGGGACCTTGGGCGCCGGTTCTCCCGAAGCGCGGGTGCGGTCGTTCCCGGCCCCGGAGATCGTCTTGCCTGCAGAGGCTGCGGCCTGCGGAATTCCGTCTCCTCCGGAGGAAGCGGGTCTGGGCATGCTTCCAGAAAACCACGGGTGGGCGCTTTTCTCCGGACCCTTGGCTCTGGAACGCCCGGAGAGGGCTTCCTCGATCAGGCCGGCCAGGTCCTGAAGCGCAGCCGTCCGGCCTCCTTCCGGGACAAGCCCGCTCGAGCGGCTCGCAGTGTCCCGGCGGTTGAGAATGTCGAGAATTCCCTGCTTCCAGCTCCCTTTTTCCCACTCGGCTCCCTCCTTGCGGAGGGTGACCCGGATCGAGGGATTTTCTTGAAGGGCGGCGGACTGCGCCTGGAGCCGGTCGTCGCGGGCGGTCCCGGCCTCCCGGTACCACCCGTCGCGGCCCGGTCGAACGCGCAGGGACTCCAGAAACCGTTTCACATCCTCCGGCGGGACGCCTTTCTCCCGCATGAGTGCGGCGATCTCCTGCTTGGCGGCCTGGCGGACGGATCGGGGCGCATCCCCGGTCAGCCGGTCGATGGAGGCCTCGAGACCGGCTCGGCGGACTACCTCCCGGAGGTCGCCCGGTCGAAAGGTCAGGCCGGTCTCCTGCTGGAGCACGCTCTCGAGACGCTTGGCCGCTTCGGGGGTCAAGTTGGGGAACGCCTCGCCGAGGGCCGAGATGAGGCGGCGAACCGAGAGGTCGCCGTTGGCGCCCACGGCCTTGTCCACGGCCTCCCGGACCTGCTCGGCGCCCAGCCCCATCTTGAAGAGGGCCTCCTGGATTCGAGGAACGTCCGAGCGCTTCACCACAGGGGAGGTTCCCTGGCCGGTCCTGGTTCGAATCAGGGCGTGGAGCCCGGACAGCAGCCGGTCCAGACGAAGCCCCCCGTTTCCGTCTCGGGCGGACCGGAAGAGCCGTTGGATCTCCTGGGTGGAGACCCCGTGCCCCTTCAGAAAACGCGCCAGCTTGGACACGTCGTCCGCCGGCAGCATGAGGTGTCCGCACCCCTGACCGAGGAAATCGAGGACCTTCTCCTTCCCCTTGGAAACGTTCTCCTGGAGCTCCGTCTTTTCCGCTCCTGCGCCGGTTCCCTTCAGGGCCATGGCGGAAAACCAGGACAGGAAGCCTTCAACGCCGCCCTGTGGATCGGCCTGGTCGAGAAAGTCCCGGAACAGGCTCTCGCCCACGTCGCGCGGGGTGAGCTTCTGTCTGTGGACGCCTCCGCCGGGCAGGTCCAGGGTGACGGGCATCCGGGGGGAACAGGTGTTCATGGGGCTCTCCTCAACAGGGTCGGGTGCTCTATGGGGCGCAGACCAGTAGAGCAACCCGCGTGCCAGGTCGGGGTTTTGGGATAAGTGTCTGGTTTCTATGATTGGTTTTTCGGGGTGAGAGAGCTTCGGCTCTTGTGTGGATGGAAGGAATTGCCAGGCCCCGCCCGGCGGGGGCAAAAATTGCCGCGCGGGTGCCGGCGGTTCAGCCCATCGTACTCGTACTCGATGATGTATGCTTCAGGAGAAAAGGCCGGAAGTGATTGGTTCTCGCGGCCGCTCGGAAGTCACGGCCGCAGTGAGTTTCGGGGTCAGTCGGTCTGGCTCAGCTGCTGGCTGATGGCCGCACCGCGCTCCGCAGACATGGAGGCGAGGATCTGTCCGGCGGCTTTTCCCCTCATGTTGCCGAGGATGCGCACCACGGTGGGAATGTCGAGCTTGCTCATGATGGCGGCGGCGCGATCCGGCTCCATGGCCTGGTAGAGGGACACCAGGTGCTGGACCTTGCTGTCGTTCAGGGCCTTCTCACGGTCGGCCAGCTTCTTGGCAAAGGCCGTCAGGCTGGCCTGGAGCTCTTCGAGCTCGGCCATCTTCCGGTCGATCTCCTTCTGCAGCGGAAGGATCTGCCGCTCCCGCTCCTCGAGCTCTTTCTCCCGGGACCGAAGCCGCTCCTCCTTGTCGAGGAGCGCCCGCTCCCGCTCCGCCGAGGCGGCGGCGGACTCTCCGGCGGAGGCCTCCTCGGCCAGGGCCGGGGTTCCCGTGAGGTCGAGAGCGGCCCCGCTGAGGAACAGCCCGCTCACCACGATCTTCACGACCAGAAGAACCGTGAAGGCCGCTGCAGCCGCCATCCAGGGGCGCCTCTGTTTCAGGCGAAGGTTCTTCCGTGCCGAATCACGGCCGTCTCGTCCAGAACCTTCTGTTCCCGTCTCTGTTCTTCCAGAAGCCATGCCTGGTAGTCCCTTTCCTCGAGCTTTTCAACGACTCGGACCTCCCGGGTGCACTCCAGAAGGTCCCTGGTCCTGCTTTGCACCTCTTCGCGGCGTCCCAGGACCTCCCGCTCCTGCGTTCGAATGCGCCCCTCCAGCCCGGAGACGAAGTCCACGTGGTTTTTCAAGGCCTCCGCCGACGTGCGTCCTTTCAGGGAGCCCTGAATGTCTTCGGATGCCTCGCGAAGGCGGGCCTGCAAAGACTCGAGCGCCTCCGTCGCCTGCAGGAGCTGCTTTCGGGCCCGCCCCAGGGCGGTCTCGGCCCGCTCCTTGCGGTGGGCCCTATACCTCAGGAGCGCTTCGAGTCGAAAGGAAAATGCCATCTCCGTCCTCTTGGGTGATCCCCGAGGTCCCCTCGAACCCGGCTGCGGCTTCGAGGCGTCGGCAAGGGGGTCAACGTCCGAGTTTTCTCAGGGCGAGCAGCTTGGCCATGCCCTGGAGGGTCGATTGCATGTCCGCCCGGGTGTCCACATTCTGGGTCAGAAACGCGTTCAAATCGTCGATCATGGCCAGGGCCTCATCCGTCCTGGGATTGATGCCTTTTTCATAGGCCCCGACTTGGACGAGATCCTCGATTCGGTCGAAGTCGGCCAGCAGGCGCCGGAACTCCACGGCCCGTTTCTTGTGCTCGTCGACGGCCACCTCGTTCATGAGCCGGCTCACGCTGGACAGAACGTTCACGGCCGGGTAGTGGCCCCGGGACGCAAGGCTGCGATCCAGGACGATGTGACCGTCCACGATGGACCGGACGGCGTCGGCGATGGGCTCGTTCATGTCGTCCCCTTCGACCAGGACCGTGTAGATGCCGGTGACGGATCCCCCTCCGGACCCGGTTCCAGCCCGTTCCAGAAGCCGGGGCAGATGGGCGAAGGTGCTGGGGGGGTAGGCCTTGCTCGTGGGCGGCTCACCGGCGGCGAGCCCCACCTCCCGTGCGGCCATGGCGAACCGGGTGACCGAGTCCATCATGAGCAGAACGTCCTTGCCCTGATCGCGGAAGAACTCGCTGACCGCCGAGGCGTAGTAGGCCCCCCGAATGCGGGAGAGGGGAGAGGCGTCCGAGGTGGCCACGACCACCACGGAGCGTTTCAGCCCCTCGGGACCGAGGTCGCGTTCGATGAACTCGCGCACCTCCCGCCCCCGTTCTCCAATGAGCCCGATCACGTTGACGTCCGCCGAGGTGTACCGGGCCATCATGCCGAGGAGAACGCTTTTACCCACCCCCGATCCCGCCATGATGGCGGCCCGTTGCCCCTTGGCCAGAGTGGTCAGGCCGTTGATGGAGCGGACCCCCACATCCAGGGGCTCGCGGATCCGGGGGCGCCGAAGGGGGTTCACCGGCTCGGCGTAGAGGGGCATCTCGCATCCCGGGGGCAGGGGCTCCTTCCCGTCCAGAGGGGAGCCGAGTCCGTCCACGACCCGTCCCAGCATGGCCTCGCTCACCGGGACGGACGCCTTGTACTGGTCCGCCACCACGGTGCTCCCAGGCTCGACCCCGTCGGCCCGGCCAAGAGGCATGAGAAGGATCCTGTCCTCCCGAAAACCGACCACCTCGACGGGAAGGGCGTCTTCCCGGCGGCCCAGGGGGATCAGACGGCAGATGCCTCCGATGGGCATGGCCGGTCCGCTGGCCTCCAGGACCGTCCCGATCACCTTGGTGATCCTTCCCTCCGTGGTGATCGGGCGCGCCGCATCCACGGCCTGGACGTATCGGGCCAGGTTCAGGTTCACGCGCCGTCCTCCCCGGCCGCGGCGAAGGCCTTCTCGATGGTCTTGTCGATCACGGACAGCTGATCGGAGACGGTGGCATTGATCCTTCCGAAGCCGGTCTCCAGGACGCAACCTCCTCGATCCACGGCGTCGTCCTCCGTCACCTGCAGTCGTCCGTCCCCGGTCACCGTGGACAGCTCGGGCAGGATTTTTCGAATCTCTTCCATGTCCTCGGGGTGAACCGTGAGGGCGAGCCGGCTTCGGTCCGCGACGAGATCCAGGGCGGCCCGGACGGTCCTTTGAATGACCGAGGGGTCGGAGCGGATCTCCTCTCGAACGATGCGCCTGGCGATCCGCGTGGAGAGGAGCACGGCCTCCTGCTCCGCCTGGCGGAGCAGGGGCGCTTTCAAGCTGCGGAGCTCCCCGAACAGGGCCTCCATCTGCTGCCGCTGCTCCTCGATCTGCTTCTTCTCCAGCTCCAGGCCGTCTTTTCGGCCCTGCTCGAACCCCTTCTCGTAGGCCTCGCGTTCCAGCCGCGCCAGCCTTTCCTCGGCGCTCTCCGCGTCCTCCCCGTTTTCCCGGGGCTGACCGGCGGCGGGGCCGCCCGGCAGGACCAGGGTTTCGGCGATCGAGGCCCGTGGGGCTTCGTCCTCCTCGTCCGGCTGAAAGGCGTCCGGGTCGAAGGACCGGATGGTGAACCGGACGTCCTCGCCCCGTTTGATCACATTAGACCAGGACATCGTCGCCTCCCTTGCCGCCGAGGACGATCTTGCCCTCCTCCTCCAGCCGTCTCGCCGTCTTGAGGATGTTCTGCTGGGCCTGCTCCACGTCCCTCAGACGGACCGGCCCCATGACCTCCATGTCCTCCTTCATCATCTGGGCGGCCCTCTGGCTGACGTTCCCGAAGATCTTGTCCGCCAGGCCCTCGCTGGCGGTCTTGAGGGCCAGGATGAGCTCGTCGTTGCTGATCTCCTTGAGCAGGGTGCGGATCGACCGGTCGTCGAGGTGGACGAGGTCCTCGAACACGAACATGGATTGGCGAATCTCCTCGGCCAGTTCCTCCCGGTCCGTCTCGATGCGCTCCAGAATGGAGCTCTCCGTCTTCTGGTCGACCTGGTTCATGATCTCCGCCGCCGTCTGGACGCCCCCGAGCTTTTCGTTGGATTCGTTTCCGATGTCGGCGATCTGCTCCACGATCACCTCCTGGATCTCGTCCACGATCTCGTCGGGCACGTTGTCCAGCTCGGCGATTCGCACGACCACCTCGCTCTGGACCCCGTCCGGCAGGAGCTGGATGATTTCGGCCGCCGTCTGATGATTCAGGTTCACCAGGATGAGGGCGATGGTCTGGGGATGCTCGTCCCGCAGAAGGTTGGCCAGGGCCTGCGGGCTCAGCGAGCGGAGCATCTCAAAGGGACGCTGGCCTTCCGTGCTGGACAGCTCGCTCAGCAGGGAGTCCGCTTTTCGGGAGTCGAAGGCCTTGCTGACGGTCTTTTTGAAGAAGCTGGTGCCGCTGACGCCCAGAAAGCTGCTTTCCTTGCAGGCGGCGAAAAACTCGTCCATGATGGAGGCGACCGTCTGGGTGTCCACACTCTTGATCTCGGCCATGTGCTCGCCGAGCGTCCTCACCTCCTGCTCGTCGAGATGCTTGAACACCCGGGCGGTGAACGCCTCGCCCATCACCATGAGGAGCACGGCGGCCTTTCGGGGGCCTGTGAGCCCTTTGATCAGCTCCACGATCAGCGACTCCCTTCACTCAGCCAGGAACGAATGATGTCGGCGGCCATCTCCGGGTTCTTCTTGGTCAGCTCGAGGAGCTGGGTCTGCTGCGCCATCTCGGGATGAAGCTCGGCCCCGCCCGCTTCGAGCTGGGGCGTGTCCGGGCCTTTTCGCAGAACGGCCTGCTGCCGTCCCTCCTGGCGCAGCCACTTGCGAAAGGGCCGGACGGCCAGGAGGAAGAACAGGGCGATGAGGAGCAGGTTGAGGGCGGGCCGGCTCATCTTCTTCAGGTAGGACAGCCACTCGGGGTCGGTCCGCATCTCCCCGACCGTCCCTTCGTGGGTCTGGAGGGCGAAGGCGATGTTGGACACCGTCACCTGGTCACCGCGCTGCTCATTGTACCCGATGGCCTTCTTGACGATCTCCTCGAAGGCCTTCATTTCCCTTCGACTGCGCGGGGTGAACGTCCTCTCTGCGGTCCCGTCCTGTCCGGCTGCGGTGTCGTAGGGCCCGTCGATGACCACGGCCGCGGTCAGGCGGGTGATGTCTCCCACCGAGTTGATGACCCGCCGATTGATCCGATTGATCTCGTAGTTGATGACGGAGTTCTCCTTCTGGAACCCCTCCGAAGCCCCTCGTACCGAGGCGCCGCCGTCGTCGTCCACCTGGTACTTCAGGTCCGGGCTCCCCCCGGGGAGGCTCTGACCGGTGGAGGAGGCCTCCTTCTGCGTCTGCTCGCTTCGAACCACGGAGCTGTCGGGGTCGTATCGTTCCTCGGAGATGTTCACCTGCCGGAAGTCCACGTCGGCCGCGACCCGGGCGACGACCTTGTTGGTCCCGACCACCGGCTCGAGCATGGTCTGAATGCGGTTCTCGAGGGACCGCTCCAGCCTCCGCTGGTGCTCGAACTGCGTGCGGCTCAACCCTCCGGCACTCAGGGCGTCCTGCCCCTTGGACAAGAGCCCGCCGGCCATGTCCACGACCGTGACGTTTTCGGGCTTGAGCCCCTCCACCGCGCAGGCTACCAGGTTGACCACCCCCTGGAGCTCCTGGCGATCCAGCGAACGTCCCGGGGCGAGGCGCAGGACCACGGATGCGGTGGCGGGCTTTTCGGGCTCGGCGAACAGGCTGTCGCCGGAGGCCACGATGTGCACGCGGGCCCGGTTGACCGTGTCGAACTGCATGATGGTCCGGGCGAGCTCGCCCTGGAGGGCCTGCTGGTACTTCAGCTTCTGTACGAACTCGGTGGTGCCGAAGGAGAGGTTGTCGAAGACCTCGAAGCCCACATTGCTTCCCTGAGGCAGCCCTTCACCGGCCAGGTCGAGCCGGAGCTGGTACACCTGCGCCTCGGGAACCAGAACCGCGCTGCCTCCTTCCTTGAGCTGGAAGGGGATTCGCTGCTCCTTGAGCTTCTCCGTGATCTTGGCCGCGTCGGATGTGGCGAGATTGGAGAAGAGCACCTGATAGTTCGGCCGGTTGGTCCAGAGGAGCAGCGCAACGAACCCCCCCACCATCAGGAGGAGGGTCACCGCCAGGGAGACCCTGCGGGCCGGCGGCATGTTGCGCAGGACCTCCCAGAACTGCTGAAAGGCGCTTCGACCGGTACCTTCTTCTGCCATGTCTCACCCTTGGCTTCCGCCGCCGCCGGATCCGTCGCGAACCGGACCCGGTCGGCTAGAAGGACATTCTCATGATTTCCTGATAGGCATCGAGCAGCTTGTTCCGGATCTCCACAAGGAGCTTGAAGGAGATGCCGGCCTTTTCCGAGGCGATCATGATCTCGTGAAGACCCTGCGCCTTGCCCACGGCAAACTCCGCCACTTTCTGATCCGCCTCCTTGAGCCCGGCGTCCACCCCTTTGGTGAAGGCCGTCAGCACGTCCTGGAAGCCGGCGCCCGATCCGGGGCCCGGGCGGTCGGCCGGCCGAATCGGCTGGAATGGGTTGGAAAGGCCTCGAATGGGGTCCATAGGGTCGTTCCCTGCTTCGACGCCGCCCCCGGGGCCTACCCCGGGCCTCACGGCGCCTGGGTGGTGGTTTACGGCCGTCCGATCTCCAGCGCCTTGAGGGCCATGTCCTTGGCCGCCTTCACCACGGCGGCGTTGGCCTCGTA
>CAYYVD010000086.1:0-15765 GCA_964475045.1 uncultured Desulfobacterales bacterium
CCGCCTGTCCGTTGGTGGTCGTCTTTCCCACGCCGTTCACGCCCACCACCATGACCACCCTCGGCTCGCCGTGTCCGGGGCCGGCGCGGTCGACCTCCGGCACCCGAAGAAAGGAGAGCATCTCCCGCTTCAGGGCGTCCTTGAGCTTCCCGGCGTCCCTGAGCTCCTTGCGTTTCACCTTCTCCTGAACGTGGTCCATGATTTCCTGGGTGGCGGCCACACCCAGGTCCGAGGTGAACAGGATCTCTTCGAGCTCCTCCATGAGCTCGTCGTCGATCTCCTTCTTTCCGAACACCAGGCGGTCCAGCCTCCCGGTCAGACCGGAACGGGTCTTGGACAGCCCCTCTTTCAGGCGCGTGAAAAAACCCTTTTTCCCGGGCTCCCCGTCCTGAGGCTCCGAGGCCGGCGGCGGCGGGGCCTGGCCCTCGCGCACGTCCCCGGTCTCGGCCGGAGACGCCCCAGGCTCCGGGGCCTCCCGGACCTGCGCCTCAGGGTCCTCAACGGCTTCCTGCGGCGCTTCCTTGTCCTTCTTCTGGAACCACTTGATCATTGCATCCTCGCAATACGATCGCAGCCCGGCTAGGACCGCAAAGTCGCAGCCCGACCCTGAACCATGTCCGCCGGAGGCCCCGGCCTCCCGGCGCAGATCGAAACCAAAACCGCCCCGGCAATGCAGGGCGGTGGAAGTGACACATCGGTTGTAGACCAGCCGGTTCCGGCTTTCAAGCGCATTTCGAGACCCGGGCCGAGCCGGCGCCTCAGGCGGCCAGGCGCTGGGCGCGGCTCAGGTTCACCGAGACCATCTTGGATACCCCGGCCTTTTCCATGGTCACGCCGAAGAGGCGCTCCACGATCTCCATGGACCGGCGGTTGTGCGTGACCAGGACCACCTGGGAGTGCTTTCGAATCTCCCCGAGCAGTTTGTTGAACCGGTCGATGTTCGCCTCGTCGAGGGGGGCGTCCACCTCGTCCAGCAGGCAGAACGGGCTGGGCTTGATCAGGTAGATGGCAAAGAGGAGCGCCATGGCCACCAGGGCCTTTTCGCCTCCCGATAGAAGGCCCATATGGCTCAGCTTCTTTCCAGGAGGGCGCACCTCCACCAGGACCCCGCTCTCCAGGGGTCGGCTCTCGTCCGTCAGCCGCAATCCTGCGGTCCCGCCCTTGAACAGGATGGGAAAGACCTCCCGCAGCTTCGCATCCACCTCGGAGAAGGTCGTCATGAATTTCTCGAGCGAGATCCGGTTGATCTTTCGAATGGCCTTGTTCAGGGACTCGATGGAGCTCAGGAGGTCGTCTCGCTGGCCGGTGATGAAGGCGTGCCGTTCCAGGAGCGCCTCGTGCTCGTGGATGGCCGCCAGATTGACCTCGCCGAGATTGTCCCGCTTCCTCTTCCCCTCCTCCAGGGCCTCCCGCGTCTCCGATGAGGAGAACCCCTCCTCCACGTACCCCTCGTACACCCGGGCGAGCTCCACGTTGAAGCGATCGCGCACCCGCTCCACGAGCCCGTTCATGCGGTGGGCGATCTCGGACTGCTCCATCCGGGCCCGGTTGATGCGCTCCTTGAGGTTGCCCAGCTCGCCTCGAAGCGCCTCGGCCTGTTTCTCCTCCTCGCGAATTCCGCTCTTGAAAACGCCGCGCTCCTGCTCGGCGCGGTTCACCGCCTCCTCGGACCGGGCCAACCGCTCTCGAAGCTCCGTGAGCTCGTTCTCCACGAACCGCTCCCGTTCTTCGCACGCCTCGTAGGTGGTTCGAGCCTCGTCCCGGTCCCGCTCGATTTTCTCCAGCTTCTCCCGGGCCTCCTCGGCGTAGTCGTCGATCCGCTCGAGCTGTCGAAGAAGACCTTTCTCCTCCTCTCTCGCCAGGTTGGCATCCATTCGAAGCTGTGAGAGCTCTCCTCGAAACCGCTCGGCCTCCTCCTCGCTCTCCTTGAGCTCCACCTCCTTCTCCTGCAGGTAGCGCTCCTTCTCGCGGATGGTCTCACGGCACTCGGCCAGCTCCGCCTCGATGCGGGTCAGGTTCTCCCGGTGCTTCTCCTGCTCCCTGGCCTTCTGCTCCAACTCCGCGGAGATGCGCTCGGAGAAGCGTTCCAGCTGATCGAGCTCGTGGCCGAAGCGGAGCACGGTCTGATCGTGCTCGTTGATCTGCTCGCGGCACTCCTCCCGTTCGGCCTCCAGGGACTCCAGTCGGGAGCGCTTTTCACGGGCGTCGAGCTCGATCTGCTCCAGCCTGGCGTTCAGGGACGCCGCCTCCTCCCGGCAGGCGGCCACCTGCTGCTCGAGCTCGGTGATCTCGCGCTTTCTGGCAAGGAGGCCGTGGGAGCTCTTTGCGGCCTTTCCGCCGCTGATCACACCGCGCTCGTCGATCATGTCGCCTTCCGGCGTCACCAGGCACTGTTGCGTTCCGTTCCGGGACCAGCCGGCCACGGCCTGGTCCAAGTCCGGGGCCAGCACCGTGTCGCCGAGAAGGGTGTGAATGAGGGAGCGGTAGGCCTCCGGGGCGGTCACCAGATCCCGGAGCAGGGGAAACCCGTTGCCCGATCCGCGGCCGTTTCCGTTGGACCGGAGGTGGCGCAGGGGGACGAAGCTGCTTCGCCCCCGGGCCCGGGCCTTCAGGTAGGAGACGGCCTCCACCCCGTCCTCCAGCCCTTCCACCACCACGTACTGGAGCCGATCCGCCAGCACCGCCTCCACCGCCTGCTCCAGCTCCGGAGGGGCCTGCACCATGTCGGCCACCAGACCCAGAACCCGGCCCTGCTTCTTGGCGTTTAGGTCCTCGGCCTTCATGATGGTGCGCACCCCCACCTTGTACCCTTCGAAGTTCTCGCTGAGGGATCGAAGGCTGGCCAGCCGCGAGTCCCGGTTGGCCAGCTCGGTCTCGGCCCGTTTCAGGTCGGCCTCCACGCGCCGTCGAATCTGCTCCAGCTCGTCACGCCGTTCCCGCTCCTCCTCCAGGTCGGCCTCCACGCGGGCCAGCTTCTCGGCCCAGGCCTCGCGGGTCTCGGTCTTTCTTCGGGAGGCCTCGGCCATGCGCTCGATCTTCTCGCCCACCTCGCTCTTTTCCTGCTGCAGCCGCGTGCGGCTGTCGGTGATCTCTCCGAGGCGCTGCTGCAGGTACCCGGACTCCTGGTTGAGGCCCATCCTGCGGGTCTCCCCGGAGTTCACATCCGTACGTGCACGCTCGTGCTCCTGCCGGACCTCCTCGAGCAGGGCGGTGCGTCGCTTGAGCCGCTGATCCAGCAGCCCCATCTCGTCCTCCAGGGTGCCGGTCCTTTCCTGAAGCGAGGCCACCCGTTCCTCGATGCCCTCGCGCTCCTCTCCCAGCCGCAGGAGCCGCTGCTCGAGCTCCTCTCGTTCCTCCCCCAGCCGCTGCTGCAGGGTGAGCTGCATGCGCTTCTCGCCGGCCAGGGATTCCAGGGCGGCCTCCTTGCGCCCCGCGGACTCCTTCCGCCGAAAAAACCGGTCCCTCAAACGGGCGATCTCCTCGTCCATCTCCGCCAGCTCCAGGTTCATGCGCTCCACGTCCGTCTGCCTCGCCGAGAGCCTGGAGGACAGACCCGCCTCCTCCTGAACGAGGGTTTCGGTGGTCCGGACGCGCTTTCCGGACTCCCCCACGAGCTCGTGATAGGCATTGGCGTGGAGCGTCAGCTCGAGCCGCTCGATCTCCTCGCTGAGTGTCTTGTACCGCCGCGCCTTGGCCGCCTGGCGTTTCAGGGAGCGCATCTGCCGCTCCACCTCGCTGAGAACGTCCTCCACCCGCTGGAGGTTCGTCCGGGTCAGCTCCACCTTCCGCCCGGACTCCTCGACCTTTCTGCGGTACCTGGTGATCCCGGCGGCCTCCTCGAGCATGGCCCGGGTCTCCTCGGGTTTCTGCTCGATGATGCTGCTGATCCGGCCCTGGCCGATGATGGAGTAGGCCTTGTTGCCGAGGCCCGTGTCCATGAACATCTCCTGAATGTCCTTGAGCCGGCAGGGGACCCGGTTGATGAGGTACTCGCTCTCGCCCGAGCGGTACAGCCTCCGCGTGACGGCCAGCTCGGTGAGCTGACCGTACTCACCTGGAAAGGATCCGTCCCCGTTCTCGAAGACGATGGAGACCTCCGCCATGCCCAGGGGCTTGAACTCTCCGGCACCGCTGAAGATAACGTCCTCCATCTGCCGGCCGCGCAGCTGCTTGGCGCTCTGCTCCCCCATGGCCCAGCGGATCGCATCCACGATGTTGCTCTTGCCGCAGCCGTTCGGGCCCACGATGGCACTGATGCCTTCGGGCAGGGAGATGTCCAGCCGGTCCATGAAGGACTTGAATCCGGCGATGGAAAGCTTCTTGATTCTCATGCAGGCCTCCCGGCAGGATCGGGTTTGGATCGGGTTTGTTCACACCCCCGCTCGAGGACGAAAAGGCTCGAAAACCGGCCTCGCGCCGGACCGCGGAGCAGGGGGTTCGAATCGCGCAAACCGTACCAGATTTCCCGAGAACATGCAAAGAAAAAATACCATATCCTGTGTTCCCGAGATTCAAAATTCCAATATGTAGTGGAAGACGCCTCTCCGGAAAAAGCGTTGACATCGATCCGGCTAACTATCTAGAATCAATCCGATTCGATCTTGGCCTTGCGCATTGGGGAGGGACGGGAGACGCCCTCCGGGGCCCGCGGGCCCGGAAAACGGCTCCGGTTCAGCGTGAGGAACGTCCAGAGAAACGCAGGGGACAATGTGAAGAGCCCTTCCCGAGTTGTCAACCGTCTTTTTTTCGCCGTGGTGCTGGCCGTGACGTGGCCGGTCGCGCTCTGGGCAGCGGAAGCCGGCGAGGAAACCTACGACATCACCCTGACCAAGACCGCGGAGACCGAGACCGGGTCCGGCGGCCAACGGGAAATCCTGGAGGTGGGCGGGCGGCGGGTCCTCACCGAGACCTACGCCGTGGAGGAAGGGGAGTGGATCTGGAAGATCCTCCGTGAGCGGAAGCTGCTCGAGAAACGAAACCTCGCCGAGATTCTCGAGATCCTCAAAACCCTCAACCCCGACCTGAAGGACCTCGACCACATTCACCCGGGCCAGGAGCTCCTGGTGCCCCTCACCCTGGCCCCGGCCCAAGGCGTCATGGCCGCCGCACCGAGGGGCGACCCCGAACCCGTGGATCCCGCCTCCCTCGAAGACATCGATCTGAAGGGATACACGGTTCGCCCCGGGGACAGTCTGATCAAGATCATCAACCGCGAGCACGAGGAACCGGACGCCGCATTCTACGATCGATACCTGAAGGCCTTTGAGCGACTCAACCCTTCGATTCGAGACCTGGACCGCATCTATCCCGGGCAGGTCGTCCGGCTGCCGGTCTTCACCCCCGAGGTGGTCCGCATGCCCATCGACCGGCCCCCGGAGGAGGAGGAGATCATGCCGGAGCTGGCCATGGACCCCCCTCCGGAGTCCGCCGTACAGATGGGACCCGCCGAGACCGTCCCGGACCCCATGCGGGACGAATTGGGCCGCTTCGTTCGCGCCCTCGGCGAGGAGTGGATCGATCAGGGCCAGCACTACATCCCCCTCAAAGGGCAGGGGGAGATCAACCTCCTGGCCGATCGCTATCCCATGATCGACCTGTCCAACGGAATCAAGATCATTGTGGACCTCCACCACGCCATGCCCGGAAGCATGGCCTCCCTGATCGAAACCACGTGGGACCACTACCGGATCGTCCACCTGGAGGAGGATGGCGACCTCAACGCCGCCCTGGGGCGCATCCTGCCCGAGTGCGACCTCGGCACCCTCTACCGCCGGGGAGAAGCCGTGTACCTGGAAGGCGCCATTCCCGTCAAGCTGACCGGAGACTGGATCCTTCGACGGTCCGGCCGCACGGGCAGGGAAGAGCGGTTCTTCCTGATCACCCTGCTGGACGAGCACACCCCACCGACCCCGATTCCGGTGAGGCAGTACCTGTCGCGACGGGGGGTGACGGTGGTGGACTTTCCGACTCCCACCGGCCCGGGGGACATGCTCCCGCCGCCCGAACCGGTCCTGGGCTCGGGTCCGGACCTGGCCGGACTGGTGGAGACGCTCCTGGACCTCAATGGGTTCGATTTCATGAGAAACGTGGAGATGCCTGTCTACGACCGAAAAGACGGCGCGGACTTCAACCTGTTCGTGAAGGCCGACTACCTCCTGGAAAAGGAGGGCCGAAAGCTCCTGCTGGACCTGCGGGGGGTCGGCTCGGACATCATCACCCTCCTCAAGGAGCGGGACCTCTCCTACCTCTCCCTGGCCGGTGAGGAGCATCCCGTCCAGGCCCTGTCGCGCCTCCTGTCGTTTCTGGGCGTCCCCTTTCAGGCCGGACCCGTGGACATCACGGCCACCCACCGCGAAGGGTTCCACAACATCCGGTTCCGCATTCCGGGGGCCAGGTTTCAGGACAGCGCGGGCCACCGGCTTCTGGCCACCATGCACGACCTCCCGGTGGAAATTCGAAAGCTCCTGGCGGAAGAAGGATACCGCGTTCTCCGGCTCTCTCCTCTCTGATCCGGACGACCGGGACACCCCGTTCACCCCATTCCAAGGAGGGTTCCCATGGCCCTGAAGACCCCCGAGCAGTTCGAAGAGAGTCTGGAGCGCATCAAGCCCCGCGTGTTCATGAACGGCAGCCTGGTGGAGAACATCCTCGAGAACCGCAACACCCGCACGGTGGTGGAGGCGAACAAGGCGAGCTACCAATGGGCACTGGACCCGGAGTTCCGGGACATCATGTCCTGTCACTCCCCTCTGATCGACGACGTGGTGAACCGCTACACCCACGTGAGCGCAAGCACGGACGATCTGGTCAAGAAGGCGGAGGCGGGAACCTTCACGGCGGAACGGCTGGGGACCTGCATCTACCGCTGTGTGGGGTACGACGCCTTCCACGCCCTGGCCAGCACCACGTGGGAGATGGACCGGGACCTGGGCACGGCCTATCACCCGCGCTTCCTCGAGTACCTGAAGCGGGTCCAGCGGGAGGACCTCTCCGTGGCCGGGGCCTTGACCGAGCCCCGAGGCAGCCGCGGCAAGAAGACCCTGGACTGGCCCGATCCCTACCTCTCCCTCAAAGTCGTGGACCGCAACGACGAGGGCATCACGGTGCGCGGGGCCAAGATCAACATCAGCGGGGCGTTCGCCAGTCACGAGCTCGTGGTCCTGCCCCAGGCGGCCCACTTCGAGGGGGAGGAGGACTATGCCCTGGCCTTTGCCACACCCGTGGACGCCGAGGGCATCACCTTCGTGTGCCAGTACACGCCTTTCAGCGCGGAGCGGGACATGGCGGAGGACCTCGAGGAGCTGGGCAACCCCACCTTCGGCCAGCGGGAGACCTCCATGGTGGTCTTCGACGACGTCTTCGTCCCGTGGGACCGGGTGTTCCATTGCGGAGAGACCCCATACTCGGTCAAGCTCGTCACCCGCTTCGCACGGACCCACCGCATGACCTGCGGGGGCACTTGCAAGGTGGGCTTCATGAACCAGATCATCGGGGCCTGCAAGCTGATCCAGGAGTACAAGGGCCTCGACAAGGTCACCCACATCAACGAGCAGCTCATGGAGATGGTGGTGCTCCGGGAGACCGGAAGAGCCTGCGGTCTCGCCGCCGCCCACCAGGGGACCGAGGAACCCGTCGGATCCGGGGTCTACCTGCCCGACGAGACCATGGGCAATGTCTCCAAGCTCAACGTCTGCAACGCCTTCTGGCGGGTCATGGCCCTGGCCGGGGACATCGGGGGCGGGCTCATCGTGACCCTGCCCAGCCTCAAGGAGCTCAAGAACCCCGAGGTCAAGAACTACGTGGAGGAGTTCTACAGCTTCGGCTCGGACGAGCCCACGGAGAACATCCTCAAGGTCCACAAGCACCTGCAGAACTGGACGGCGGGCCTCCACGGCGTGGGGACCTGGCACGGCGCCGGGCCGGTCATGGCCCAGAAGATCATGCTCCAGCGGGTCACGGACTACTCACGGGAAAAGGACCTGGTCCGGGAGACCCTGAACCTCAAGGAGCCCGGCACGGACGCCTGAGCGGGCTGCGCAAGATCGAGGTCCACTTCGCACGCCGGCCCCCGGGGCCGGCGTTTTGTTCCCACCCTCAGCGGCACCATCCGCGGAGCATGCATGAGCCCCCACCCGTCCCGCATCGTCCTGGTCTCCGCGCCCTGGCCCCTCTTCAACCGGCCCTCCATTCAGCTCGGAACCCTCAAGGCATTTCTGCGGGACGCGCTCCCCGAAGTCGCGGTGGAGGCCCATCACGCCTATCTGCCCATCGCCGCGGAGCTGGGATACCCGCTCTACCGCACCATCTCTCAAAGATCCTGGCTCGCCGAGATCCCTTACGCCGCCCTGCTCTACCCGGAGAAGCGGGAGGACCTGGAGCGGTTCTGGCGGCGTCGGCTGCGCGGGGTCCCTCCGGGCGAGTCCGGAGCGCTGGACGGGGTGTGCCGCACGCTTCAGGCGGCCACCGAACGCTTCCTGGAAGGCGTCGCCTGGGATCGAGCCCGCCTTGTGGGGCTCTCCATCTGCCTGGCCCAGCTCACGAGCTCGCTCTACTTTGCTCGGGAGATCCGCCGCCGCGCACCCTCCATCGCTCTCGTGGCCGGCGGCTCGGCCTGCGCCGTGGGCATGGGACGCAGCCTGCTCGACACCTTCGAGGACCTGGACTACGTGATCAGCGGCGAGGGGGAAACCGCGCTGCTCCACCTGATCCGGTCCCTGCTCGAGCACGATGAGCCGGTCCCGCCCCACCCCGGCCTGATGACCCGAAGGGACCGGAAGGCCGACGGCTCCGTCTGCCAGGTGGAGGCCCTGGATTCCCTCCCGCTGCCGGATTTCGAGGAGTACTTCGCTCGGCTCGAGGGCCTGCCCCCGGAGCGCCGGTTCATTCCCACACTGCCCGTGGAGATCTCCCGCGGATGCTGGTGGCGATCCCGGGGGGACGGATCCCGGGATCGAGGATGCCGCTTCTGCAACCTCAATCTCCAGTGGCGTGCATACCGGGCCAAATCCCCCGCCCGCGCGGTTCATGAGCTGGACGCACTGTCTCGAACCCACCGCTGCCTTTCCATCTCCTTCATGGACAACGTGCTTCCCGCCCGCCGCGGAAAGGCCCTGTTCGAGGCCGTCTCCCACCTTCCCATGGAGCTTCGCCTCTTCGGCGAGGTCCGGGCCGGCCTCTCCCCAGGGACCCTGGCCGCCATGGCTGCGGCGGGCATGGAGGACGTCCAGGTGGGCATCGAGGCCCTGAGCACAGCCCTGCTTCGCAAGATCGGAAAGGGGACCACCCTCCTACAGAACATGGAGATCATGAGACGCTGCGAGGCGCCGGGCATGCCCCGGCTCAACGGCAACCTGATCCTTCAGTTTCCGGGAAGCGACGAGGAGGACGTGGCCGAAACCCTGCGGGCTCTGGAATGGACCCAGCCCTTTCGCCCATTGAAGGCCATCCCCTTCTGGCTGGGCTACGGCAGCCCGGTCTGGGCCGGCCCCGAGGCCTGCGGCATTCACCGCACCTTCAACCACCCCGATTATGCGCATCTCTTTCCGCCCGGCGTTCTGAAGACGCTGACCCTCGTAGTCCAGGGCCATCACGGGGGGGTACGCCGCCAGCAGAGGCTCTGGAAACCGGTCCGGGAGCGGGTTCGGGCCTGGCGCCGATCCTACGAGGCCCTGCACCGGGCCCCCGGGGCGGGACCCATTCTGGAGGCCCGCGACGGCGGCGACTTCATGATCATCCACCAGCGCCGTTGTCAGGGGCCGCCCATGACCCACCGGCTCGAAGGCCGCTCCCGGGAGATCTACCGGTTCTGTGAGCGGCCGCGAGGCTTCCCCCGCATCCTCGCCCGGTTTCCAGATCTGAGCGAAGAGGCCCTGCGCCCCTTCCTTCGCATGATGGTGGACAAGCGGCTCATGGTCGAGGAGGGAGACCGGTTCCTGAGCCTGGCGGTCCTTCCGAACGAGGCGAAAGGCGCTTACGAGGTCCCGAGGCTCGGCAGGTAGACGGCGATCTCAGGGATGAGCATCACCACGACGACTCCCGTGAGGTGTATGAGAAAGAAGGGGATGCTGCTGCGATAGACGTCCCGCATGGTAATGTCCTCCGGCGAAATGGCCTTGACGACGAAGAGGTTCAACCCGAACGGCGGCGTGATCAGTCCGGCCTCGAGCGTCATCATGGTGATGATGGCGAACCAGAGGGGATCGAGCCCCAGCTGCTGGACGATCGGCATGTAGATGGGGATGATGATGAACAGAATGGAGATCGACTCCATGAAGCAGCCGAGACACAGGACGACGAACTGCATGAACCCCAGGATGACGTACTTCGAGAACGGCAGGTTGACCACAAAGTCGCACAGCTGATGGCTGGCCCCGGTGATGGCCAGCACCTGGCTGAACGCCCTGGACCCGGCCAGAATCAAGAAGACCATGGAGCTGATCTTGATGGTATCGTGGACGCTCTCCTTGACGGCGACGAAGCTCAGACGCCTGTACACCGCAGCGATCACAAAGGCGCCCACCGCCCCCATGGCTGCGGCCTCGGTGGGCGTGCAGACCCCGGCGTAGATCACCCAGACCACCAGGACCACGAGCAATGCCATGGAGATCAGGTGCTTGCTCGCGGCCAGCTTCTCCCGAAAAGTGACCTTGCCGCTCTCGAACTTGGGGGCCAGACCGGGGTTCAGCAAGGCTCGAATGACGATGTACACCGTATAGCTGAGGGCCAGGATGATTCCCGGGAGCAGTCCTCCGATGAGCAGCTTTCCCACCGAGAGCCCGGACAGGGTTCCGTAAATCACCATGATGAAGCTCGGCGGAATCAGGATGGCCAGTCCTCCCCCCGCCATGATGGTCCCGATGCTCAAGCGGGTGTCATACCCCCTGGATCTCATCTCCGGAATCATGCTGGAGCCGATGGCCGCGCAGGAGGCCATGCTGGATCCCGACAAGGCCGCGAACAGCGTGGCCGACGAGATGGAGACAATGGCCAGGCGTGCCGGCAGCCGGTGCAGCCACTTGTCCAACGCATCGAAGCTCAGCTCGATGATCTTGGACTTGGCCAGCACCTCCCCCATCAGGATGAACAGAGGAACCGCCACGAGCGTGAAGGTCATGATGCTCGAGGAGGTGCTCGAGGCCACGATGCTCAGCATCGGGGCGCCTCCGCAAAAGAAGTACAGGGCGATGAGGTTGACGATCCCAAAAGAAAAGGCGACCGGCACACCCATGCCGAAAAAGAACAAGATCGAAAGAACGAGAAGGAGAAGCTCAGCCCACCAGACCAATGGAATCACCCATTTCCAATCAAAGCATGAATATTCTTGTTGATTCTTCTAATCCACTGCAAGGACAACAAAACACAACCGAAGGGAATTACCATGAGGACAGGGTACTGATAATGTTCCATCGGCGTAGAGAATTTTGCCCCTCGCTCGAACGCTGTATAGACCATCTCGGAGCTGAGCCACAAGAGAAACAACGTATACAATAAGCCAAAAAAATCACTGAATACCAGAAGGATTGTTTGAGTTTTCTCTGAAAGGAAATTGTATAGAACATCCACTCGAATGTGTCTGTCGATTTTCAAGACATAGGCCGCAGCTAAAAAGGTAGAATAAAGCAATATATATTCACTATAATAATAGATAGACATTGCAGGTTTATTGAAAATGTATCTGGACACCACATCACCGAATATCAACAGCATGGCCATGACGATCATGATGCCGCCGACCCAACTGAGCCAGTAATTCAATTGATCGAGCCATTTCCCGATTTTCGCAAACAGCATGGTTTCATCCCGATATCAAAACGGGTCCTCAATTTGGAGTGCCTGCCGGTCTGCCGATCAAGGCTCGCCTTAATCGGCAGACCTCAATCTTCCGTCCTGTCCATGTCCAAGTTTCACACCCGGTCACGGGTACAGGTACGGTTCCAGCAGTCGCACGATTTCCGGCCCATATTCCGGACATTGCTTGACGTAATGCTCCTTCAGGTCGGCCACGCGGGCGTCTCGAATCTTGCGAAGCTCTTTTTCAGGCATGTCATAAACCTTGATGCCGTCATCCTTGGCCTTCTGAATGTACTCCCTTTCGATACACTGGTAATATCCGTAGTGCTCCAGCTCCGCACGGATCATGGCCTCCTGCATTTTGTCCTGGATGTCCTTTGGAATCTTGTCCCATGATTTCTTGTTGATCCAGACGGCGACCTTGAACTCGATGTCCGGGGCCGTCTTGAATTGGATCACCTCGTTGATGTTGGTGTCGTAGGTGGTGATGGCATTGGTGAACGTGCCGTCCACGACGCCCTTCTTCAGGGCCTCGTACGACTCGGAGACCGGCATGGAAACCGCCACAGCGCCGAGGCGCGTGGCGATGCGGTGACCGACGGGACCCGGGGCCCGAAACTTGAGCCCCTGAATGTCCTCCACCTCGGTGATCTTCTTGCCCTTGGTCGCCAGGTACATGGGTCCGTCACCGACCAGACCCAGCATCTTGACGCCCATCTTCTCGACGCAAACCTTGTCCAGAATGTCCAGGACCCCCGTCTTCCGGAAGGCATCGGGCCAGGTCCACGGTGCGACGGCCGCGGTGGCCCCCAGCTCGGGGACCGCTCCGACGTAGTAGGCCGGGCAGCTGTTCAAACCGTCGAACATGCCCTTGGACACGGCGTCCAACGCCTCGAACGAATCGATGACCTCCGGTCCGCCCAGGAGCTTGATCTCGATCCGATCCGGGGCGTAGGCCTCGACAATCTCCTTCATGCGGTACACTTGCTGGTTTTTTGGATAATTGGATGCTTCTCGAAAGGACACGAAGCGCAGCACGATCTTTTCAGCGTAGGCGGGGGTGATCGTCAGACAAACCAGAAGGATGACAAGCATGGAGACTCGTTTCTTCATATTCCTCTCCTCCCCTTTGAATACGTTCATTCGACCACAAAGTCATAAAACCATAATAATCTGGCGATCTACCTCCTTTCTATCTGCAATATTGAAATCATCATGCCCTTAAACGCTGAATTCGCTATTCTTTTTCTTCAAATTTGACCTGTTCCAACCCTTCCACCCGTTCGTCAGTCCATCTTCTCACTTTGTATTCAAACCTTGGAAGAGTGCCATATGGAACTTCTTCAACAATCATATTCACCTGAGTATTTTCCTTAATTTTTTCTTTTAGGTTTTTTACAATGGTATCTTTTATGCTATTGTCAACATCACTCAAAAACTCTACAGAAATCTTGGAGATTTCCTGTCCATTGCTGTCGATGTATACCCTTCCATTGTATTCATCGATTTCTTTGAATGAAAAAACCGCTTCATCGACCGTTTGCGGCCAGACATTGGTTGCTTTGATTTTGATCATGTCGTCATAACGGGAAACGGTGCCGACCTCCCACAAGGACAGAGACGTCCTGCCGCAATCGCAGACATCGGCCGGAAGAACCCGGACGCGATCGTTCGAGCGAAAACGGACCAGGGGCATCGCCTTCCTCGAAAACGTCGTGACCACGGGCTCGCCCCATTCCCCGTACTCGACGGGTTGCCGCGTTTCCGGATCGAGGACCTCCACCAGGGCGAAATGATCCGCCAGGTGATAATGCCCATAATGACCGTCCGGGACCACGCCGTACTTGCAGGTCACGGCATAGTTCAAGTTCAGTTGCGTGCTTCCGTAGATGTCGTGCAGGGTGGTTCCCCAGAGTTCCTCCATGCGCAATGCCCACGCCACGGAGAACGGCTCGGTGGAAAGGGTGATTCCCTTCAGGTCCGGAAAGGCGTCCCCGGGATTGAGGCCCTGCTCCATGAGAATGGAGGTGACCCGGGTCAGGTAGGCGGGCGTGGTGAGGACATGTCGAATCGGGAACCGCCGCATCATTCCGATCTTCTGCCTGGTGTTGAAAACCGCCAGCGGGAGAGGCGTGGCCCCGAACATGCGGAGCGCTTCGTAGGACAGCATTCCACCGGTCATGGTGGCGAGGGGGTAGAGCAGCGCGGAGATGTCGCCCGGCGTCATCCCTATGGCGGCGAAGTGAGAGGCCGTCGACGCGTTGGCCGCCCAGATCGCGTCCTCGTCGTGGCAGTGGACCTCCTGGCCCATGCCCGAGGTGCCGCTCGTCAAATTGATGCGCCGCACCTCTTCGAAGGGCACACAGACCCGGTGGCCGAAAGGCGGGGCGGTGTCCTGATCCGCGATCAGGTCCTGCTTGTCGATGGACGGAAATCGCTGGATGTCCTCGCGGGCCTTGAAATCCTCCGGTTTCACCCCGGCCCGATCGAACAGGTCCCGATAAAACGGGCTGCGATGATAGGCCCTTTCGAGGGTGGCTCGCGTCTTTTCCACCTGAAGAGCCAGCAGGTCTTTCCTGGAAAGGGTCTCCAGCTCTTTCAGAAAATATGAATTCTCTCTTGAAACGTCCCGTTTTTGCATCTCTAATCTCCTGTGCCCTCACCCTATGGATCTGAAGAAGGGCCTCCTCCATCCCCTTCCGGCCCTGCCTTGTACACCCGGCACAGCAGGGTGCGAAGCGGCCAGCCCCCGCTGATGGGATTGCAGACCTCCGGGGCGTCGTCCGTCAGCACGTTGACATTGGATTTCCAGACGCCGTGCAGGCCGGGCTCGGCCCCGTCCTCTTCGGGGAACCACCACCCGTGCTGCGCATGCACCACCCTGGGATCGATCCCCTCGAAGAGCCGGCATTTTTGCTGGACCCGGCCTCGGGGCGATTCGATCCAGACCCAGTCCCCGTCCTCGATGCCGAGCTCCTCGGCCTTTTTCGGGTGCATCTGCATGATGGGATCCGGATGCATCTTCCTCAGGGAAGCGTTCTGCCGGTGCTCCGAGTGGTAATAGGGCAGATGCCGCCCTCCGGTGATGAGAACCAGCGGGTACGTCTCGGCCAGGTCCGGGCGGCTGAACGGGCTCTCGGGAGGCTCTCGAAACACGGGCAGCGGGTCGTACCCCAGCCGCTCGAGCACCTTGGAGTGCAGCTCGAGCTTCCCGGTCTCGGTGGCAAAGCCCAGAGATTCGTACCGGCGGTACTCCTTGCGCGAAGAGAGAAATCCACCCTGGTCCATGAACTCCCGGAAGGTGAGGCCGATGGGGGCCAGCCGGGCATCGTAGTGGTCCTCGAGGGTTTCCCAGGGCCAGTCCGCCTCCTGACCCATCTGAAGCCCCAACCCCCGCCAGATATCGTAGTCGTCCCGGCGGTCGTACTGTCCCGGCAGGATCTTGGGCATGGCACGCTCGCTGCCGACGATCCCCGAGTACGCCCAGATCCACGGCCTTTCCAGGTACGTGGTCGCGGGGAGCACATAGTCGGCCAGCTGCGCGCTGGGCGTCATGAAGAAGTCCGCGGTGACGTAGAGATCCAGGCTCTTCAGGGCCTCATAGACGAGCTTGGTGTTCGGGACCGTCACCATGGGGTTGCTCGACAGGGTGACCACGCCCCGGACCGGGTAGGGCTTTCCCGTCAGGATGGCCCGGTAGATGGTCGGGCCGTGGGCAAACGCCTCATAGGAGCTTCGAGCGTAGGCCTCGTTGCCCCAGACCCTGGAGAGGTTCTTCTGGGCCAGGTCGAAGCCTTGCCGGGACATCAGGCGGAAGCGGTCCATGCCCAGGGTCTTTTGAATCTGCTCATCGGGCAGCCGGTCATGGGCCGCCACCTCCTGCTCGTGCACGATGCCCGGGTAGGGCGTGGTGAAAATGTCCCCGCCCTTGACGTCCACGTTCCCGCAAATGTCGGCGAGCGCGAAGTGGGCGTG
>CAYYVD010000087.1:0-15732 GCA_964475045.1 uncultured Desulfobacterales bacterium
GTGATCGACATCGACAAGAACGGCCGGATCGCCCTGTCCCGAAAGGCCGCGCTGGGGGAAAAGCTGGACGATGCATCATAAGACGGTACTGGACAACGGGGTGCGGGTGCTCTCCGAGCACCTTCCCCATGTTCGGTCCGTTTCCCTGGGAATCTGGATCGGCGTGGGGTCCCGGGACGAACGGCCCGATGAGAGCGGGATCTCCCATTTCATCGAGCACATGATCTTCAAGGGGACGAAGCGGCGTTCGAGCCTGGACATCGCGCGGGAGCTCGACGCCATCGGAGGGCTCTCCAACGCGTTCACCGGCAAGGAGAACACGTGCATCCATGCCCGGGTCCTGGATCGACACTTTCCGCAGATCGTGGATATCCTCTCGGATCTCTTTCTCGCTTCGGCATTCGATCGCGAGGAGATGATCCGCGAGAAGCAGGTGGTCCTCCAGGAGATCAACATGGTGGAGGACACGCCCGAGGAGTATGTGCACCTGCTTCATGGCCGGCACTGCTGGCCGAACCACCCCCTGGGGATGAGCGTTCTCGGCAGCGGTGATTCCGTGACCTCCTTCGACCAGGGGCTTCTCCTCGACTACTTTCAGCGGTACTACACGCCCGAGCGCATCATCATTGCGGCGGCCGGCCGCATTCGACACGAGGACCTCCTGTCTGCATTCCGCCCCCTCTTCGAGTCCCTTCCCCCGGGAAGGCCTTCCCCGGCCGAGCGCACTCCGGCCCTTCACGCGGGGACCTTCTGTCACGAAAAGGACCTCGAGCAGGTGCACGTCTGCATCGGTGGGAAGGCCCCGGAGCTCACCAGCGAGGACCGCCTGGCCGGCGCTCTGCTGAACACCCTGCTCGGGGGGAACATGAGCTCGCGCCTGTTCCAGGAGATCCGGGAGAAGCGGGGACTGGCCTACGCGGTGTACTCGTTCCTATCGGCCTATCTGGACACGGGGCTGCTGGGCGTCTACCTGGGTACGGATCCGCGCTGGGTCAACGAGGCCCTGGACGTGGTGCGCCGGGAGACGGGGCGGATTCTTGAAGGGGAGCTCAGCGAGGCGGAGATGGAGATGATGCGGGAACACCTGATCGGGGGGATACTGCTGGGATCGGAGAGCACGGACAACCGGATGATGCGCCTGGCAAAGAACGAGTACGTGTACAACCGGTATGTAAGCTACGACGAGCTGATCGAAAACCTGGCCAAGGTCCGCATCGAGGACGTGATTCGGGTGGCCAGGGACTGCTTTCGCGGGGACGTCGTGTCCCTGGTGACCCTGGGCCCCATGGGAAAGCAGGATCTCGACCCGGACCCTCTGCGGTTCCAGTGATCCCGAGCAGGCCCGATGAACTCGACTCCCGACCATGAAAGCGTTTCCGTGGGCGTCAAACGGCTGCCCGGATTCGAGGACCTGCCGCTGCCGTCCTATGAGACCAGCGGTTCCGCAGGTATGGATCTGCGGGCCGCCGTGCTGGAACCCGTCACGCTTCGTCCGGGCGAGATTCGTCTCATTCCCACGGGAATCGCCGTGGCCATCCCTTCGGGGTACGAGGGGCAGGTCCGTCCCAGAAGCGGGCTGGCCCTCAGGCACGGGATCGGGATGGTCAACGCCCCGGGAACCATCGACTCGGACTACCGGGGTGAGATCGGCCTGGTGCTGATCAACTGGGGCGATACACCCTTCACCATTCGAAAGGGTGACCGGATCGGACAGATGGTGATCGGCCGTACCTTTCGAGCGCACATGGTCGTGCGACCGGACCTCGATCACACCGATCGTGGCGACGGGGGGTTCGGACACAGCGGCATCGACTGATCTCGAGCGCGGCGGCCTCTCAACGGGTCGTCGTGGATGGACAAGGAGCGGGCCATGCGCTTTTCCGTGCTGGCTTCAGGCAGCGGCGGCAACGCGGTGTACGTGGAGACCGGCGGGGCCAGGATCCTCATCGACGCCGGACTGAGCGGTCTGGAGATCCGGAAGCGGCTCGGCACCCTGGGGAGGGATCCTGCGGAGCTCGACGCCCTGGTGGTCACCCACGAGCACGCCGACCACATCCGGGGCGCAGGTCCGCTGGCCCGCCGCCTCGGGCTTCCGGTCTACCTGAACCGACCCACCCGGGACGGAGGCCTTCGCGCACTCGGGGAGCTGCCGGAGTCGCAGGATGTGGCCACCGGGCACACCTTGTTGATCGGCGATCTCCGTGTCGAGACCTTCACCAAGTGCCACGACGCCGGAGACCCCATGGGGATCGTGGTGTCTTGCAACGGGCTTCGGCTCGGCCTGATCACCGATCTCGGCCGCAGCACCCGGCTGGTCGAGGATCGCATGCAGGGATGCCAGGCCCTGATCGTGGAGTTCAACCACGACGAAGGCCTCCTGGACGAGGGGCCGTACCCTTTCTTCCTGAAGCGGCGGATCCTGGGAGCCGAAGGGCACCTGTCCAACCGGCAGGCCGTGGAGCTGGTCCGTTGCCTTGCCCACGAGGATCTCGGGCTGCTCGTCCCCGCCCACCTGAGCCGAGACAACAATCTCCCGGATCTGGCCCGGAGGGAGGCGATGCGCGCGCTCCGAGCCTGCGGGCTGCACAGGGCCCGGGTGGAGATGAGCTCCCAGGACGCGCCCACGCCTCTCGTGGACGTGGGGAGGCCCTGATCCCGAAGGCCGGGAGCGCCTCGTTCGAACCCGCCCCGCCGCGACGAAGGAACCCGCCGATCATGGTCGTGAGAAGAGCCCGAAGGACACGGGGACGCGAGTTTGTGTGCAGCTGCTGCGGCCGAACGCAGCCCTTCTGCTGGACCTGTCCCTGCGGATTTCAGATCTGCAACACCTGTATGGAGGAAAACCTCTGGGGGTTGACGTGCAGCGGCGTCCACTGGCAGTGCCCGGACTGCGGGGGGTTTCGTCCCTTCTAGGACACGCGATGCCCCGATCCCTGAGGGAACAACCATGGAGCCGATCCGCCACCGGGTGTTCGAGACCCCCCCCATTCACATCGTGCTGTACCGGCCCGAGATCCCGGCCAACACCGGCAACATCGCCCGGCTCTGTGGGGCCGTCGAGGGCACCCTGCACCTGATCCACCCCCTGGGCTTCCGAGTGGACGACCGCCACCTCAAGCGGGCGGGCCTGGACTACTGGTCCGAGATCGACGTCCGCCACCACGACGAATTCCCCGCATTTCTGGAAGCCGCAGGAACCCCCCCTCGCATCGCCGCCTTCAGCCGGCACTCCCCGGACCTGTACACCGGCGCAACCCCGCGGCACGGGGACCACCTCCTGTTCGGGCCGGAGACCCGCGGCCTCCCTCCAGAGATCACCGAGGCCTACCCGTGCTACCGCATTCCGATCTGGGGGCGGGTTCGCAGCCTCAACCTCTCCACCTCCGTGGGCATCATCGCCTACCACTGGCTGCACCGCATGGGCCGATTCTGACCCAACGCGCTTTGCGTGAAAACACCCCGGAGGATTTCCCCGGGCCCGGGTGAAAGCGGAGGAGGTGAGGGTTCCTGGAATGGGTACTGGTTGGGGTTTCGCTTCTTCGGCGGTCGTACTCGTACTCAGCGAAGCGGCACTCGTACTCGGCTTTTCCGCTCGCAGGGCCCTCGAGTCGTCGAGTACGAGTGCCGTCCCTAACGGGACCGAGTACGAGTATGATGGGTCTCACCAACCCGGCCGGAAGCGGTGAAGCGGAAGGAATCCTCACCACCGGAGCCAACGACAAGGCTGTATCATCTTTTCATCCCCGGGGGTGACCGAAGCGGGACCCTGGTCATGGGCGTTTGGAGCGGCCTTGTCCAGCCCGAGGCTTCAACGGAATCGGAGCCCGAGCCGGGCCATCTTGCCGCGCAAGGTGTTGCGGTGGATGCCCAGCCGCTCCGAGGCCAGGTGGCGGGACCCGTTGACCCGTTTCAGGACGTCCTGAATCAGCTGACGTTCGAAATCGTCCATGGCTTCCCTCAAGGTCTTGGTGTGGTTCTGTCCGGGTCGAGGGGTCAGGTCGTCCGGAAGATCCCGGCTGCGGATCACGCGTTTGCGAGTGACTGTGGCGACCCGCATGACGAGGTTTTCGAGCTCGCGGATGTTTCCCGGCCAGTCGTACCGGGTGAGCGCGTCCAAGGCATCCTTGGAGAAGCGCTCGGGGACCCTTTTCGCACGCCTTTGCAGGCGTGAGAGGAAATGCTCCAGGAGGAGGGGAATATCCTCGCGGCGGTGCCGCAGAGGAGGAAGCTCGATGGGAAAGACGTTGAGACGGTAGAAGAGGTCCTCCCGGAATCGGCCTTCGCGGATCAGCGTCGGAAGGTCCTTGTTGCACGCGGCCACGAAACGAAGGTCCGCACGGATCAGCCGGTTGCCGCCGAGCCGTTCGAACTCCTTGTGCTGTATGGCTCGAAGCAGCTTCGCCTGCATGCTGGTATCCATACAGTCGATGTCGTCGAGGAACACGGTCCCGCCTTCGGCCGTCTCCAGCTTGCCGGGCAACGTTTTGGTGGCGTGGGTGAACGCACCGCGGTCGTGCCCGAAGAGCTCACGCTCCATGAGCGTCAAGGGCACAGCCGCGCAGTTCAGCACCACAAACGGCTTGTCCTTCCTCTGGCTTCGGTTGTGAATGGCCCTGGCCACGAGCTCCTTGCCGGTGCCGCTCTCTCCCTGCACCAGGACGGCCCCCTCGCTTTCCGCCACCGTGGCGATCAGCTGGAAGATCTCCCTCATTCTGGGCGTCCGCCCCAGCATGCTCTCAAAGGGCTCGTGCCGGTTCAGCTCCCGGCGCAGGCACGCCACCTCCCGGGAAAGCCTGTGCTTTTCCAGGGCATGGTGGATGACGTTCCGCACCTCCTCCACCACGAAGGGTTTGACCACGTACTCGTAGGCGCCGGCCTTGATGGCCCGAATGGCGGTCTGAATGTCCTTGACCGCTGTGACCATGACCACCTCCAGCCCGGGGGACATGCGTTTGATCCTTCGAAGCAGGGAGACACCGTCCATGTCCGGCAGCAGGATATCCAGCAGCACGACGTCCGGAGCACATCCGGCCACCGTGTCCAGGGCGGACCGCCCGTCCCGGGCCGTGCACACCCGGTAAGCGTCCTTCAACGCCATGGACAGGGCCCGGCGCACGCCTCGTTCGTCGTCCACTACGAGCACGCCGGCTCGGTTGCGGTGATCAACCATTGTGTCGCTCAACGGATCGCCTCCTTTGAGAAAGGGATTCGTGGTTGCTTCAGATCGGTTGGATAAAGAATGAAACTTTCCAGAGCTGATTGGGGGTGAATCGGATTTGAACACAAATGCATCCACCCGTCAATATGTCTTGATCGAATTTGTCGTTGTGCTAAAAGACAAGCATTTTGTCCTGATCGAAGGCTTTCGAAACCGCTTGCCACGGATCCTCCATCGTTTCATTCGACCGGGTGAAGCGGAGGCCGCATCGAGATGGTTGTCATGGCCGACCAATGAGGGAGGATCCGGTTGGAGGGATTGCCATGAACAGAGACATCCACTGCGTAGAGGCGCAGCTGAAGGAGGTCAACCGGCTCAACGAACGGCTGCGCCGCAAGGTGGACCAGCTGACGGCCATGCAGGAGACCAGCCGCGCCATCCTCACGGTCCTGGATCAGGACCGCCTCCTGGACCTGATCATGGGAAAGCTGCCCGCGGTCTGCCACGTGTCTCGAGGGGTGTTCCTCGTGGCCGACGGCGAGGAGGAGTGCCTGCGGTTCGCTCACGGCATCGGGTTCGACGCAGGCGTTCCCGAGGCCGTTCGCTCCTACCGCATGCCGCTGGATCGAACGGACGACGTGCTCGTCCGCGTGGCTGTGACCGGGTGTGCCGAGTACATCGAGGACCTGGCACGCTCGAGCCTCGCCCGGGACGACATGTTCGCTTGCTGCAAGGGAAAGGCGGTCTCCGTGTATGCGGTGCCGCTGCTCATGCGCACCCGGATCGTGGGCGTGATCGCGGCGGCGAGCGAGCCAGGAAAGGGCATCCCCCCCTCCGCCCGGGAGGCGCTGGACGTCTTCGCCTCCCAGATCACCATCGCCCTGGAGAATGCGCGCCTCTACAACCTCCTGGAAAAACGCAAGCAGGAGCTGGTTCGCTCCAGGGCTCTTCTGGGTCGTGCGGAGAAGCTGTCCTTCCTGGGAGACATGGCCGCAAGGCTCGCCCATGAGATCAAGAACCCCATGACGGCCATCGGTGCCTTCATCCAAATGCTCCCCTGGAAGTACGACGACGAGTCCTTTCGTACCGAGTTTTACGAGATCGCGCTCGAGGAAACCGCCCGGATCAACGGCATCATCGCCGAGCTCCTGGATCTGGCCAAACCCAGGGAGCCGCGGTTCGAGCCCGTGGACCTGCACGACCTCCTGGAGAAGATGATCCTCCTGCTGTCACCGCAGACCGGAAAAAAGGACGTTCGGGTCTACCGGAGATACGACGAGACCATCGGCGAGGTGATTGTGGACCCGGAGAAGATGAAGCAGGTGTTCCTGAACGTGCTGTCCAATGCAGTGGAGGCTGTTCCCCGGTCCGGCCGCATTCGCGTGGCCACCTCGCTGGACCGGGGGACCGAAGGAAAGGAGTGGGTTCGGGTCGAGGTGCGGGACAACGGGTGCGGCATCGGCGAGGATGCATTGGAGCGGATCTTCGAGCCCTACTACAGCACGAAGAAGCGGGACGGCCGGCGAGGGGGCACGGGGCTGGGACTGTTCATCGCGCAGCAGAACCTGGAGGAGCAGGGAGGCGGCATCGAGGTGCTCAGCCGGCCCCGCAAGGGGACGGCCTTTGTCCTGCGGGTCCCGAGACGACCGGAAAAAAAGGGGCTCGACCTCCGGCCGGGTCAGCCCGAGCGGCCGGGGGGCGTTTCCGTCTCCCGCCCGTCCGCGGAAAGCTCCTGAGGCTGGTGGTTCTCGGGAAGCGGCTCTCCGTGGACGTTGCGAATGACCGGCTGGGGGTGGGCCTTCTCATGGGCCTCGAGGGCCTTCTCCCACCGGTCCTTGACCTTCGTATCCAGTGAGGCCCAGCCCAGTCGGCCCCGGCACTTGGGAAACTTGGAGCAGCTCAGCCAGGGACCTTTTGCCCCCCGCCGCAGGTTCAGGGGAGCGCTGCACTTGGGACACTCCAGGTCTGTCTGGAGCGGTGGGACCTTGGGCGGCTCCACCCCACCCTTGCGGTTCAGGTTCAGCAGGCCGTCGCACTCCGGATAGCCGGTGCAGCTGAGGAAGGGGCCGAATCGCCCTTTGCGCAGCATCATGGGCCGATGGCACTTGAGGCAGGCCACGTCGGTCCGGGTGGGCTCCACCGGGTTGCCCTCCCGGTCGATGGGCGCGGCAAAGGTGCACTTGGGGTAGCGGGCGCAGCTCAGGAAGCGGCCGTTTTTTCCGAATCGGTACACGGTGGCGCCCCCGCACTCGGGGCAGGTGTGGGGGGCCGGCTCGGTCTCGGCCTTGGCGTGCTCCATGCCTTCGTAGGCCCGGCTGAGGTCCTCCTGGAAGGGGCCGTAGAAGTCCCGGAGCATTTGGATCCAGTCCGCGTCCTTCTCCTCGATGTCATCGAGCTTCTGCTCCATGTCGCGGGTGTATCCCACTTGGAGAATCTCGGGAAAGGCCTCCGTGAGCTTGTCGGTCACCACTTCTCCGAGATCGGTGGCATAAAACCGCCCCTGGCGTTTCTCCACGTAGTTGCGATCCTGGATCACCTGGATGATCGCTGCGTACGTGCTGGGACGGCCGATGCCCTCGGTCTCCAGCTTTTTCACCAGGCTGGCTTCGGTGTACCGGGGCGGGGGCTGGGTGAAGTGCTGGGCCGGGAGGATGTCGAACGCCCGGAGGTCCTGGTTTTCCGAGAGGTCGGGAAGCACGGCTTCCTCCGAGTGGTTGGGAACGCCGCTCACCCGGTAGTGCCCGTCGAAGATCAGGGTGCGGCCCGTGGCCCGGAAAACCGCCCGGCTTTCTGAAGAAGGCGACGCGCCGGATTCAGCGTTCAGAGGGCCGTCGACCAGCACAGTGGCCGTGTCCCACTGGGCGTTGGTCATCTGGCAGGCCACAAAGCGCTCCCAGATCAGCTTGTAGAGCTTGTACTGGCGCTCGTCCAGAGATCCGCGGACCGCGTCGGGCGTGAGGCTGACGTCCGTGGGACGGATGGCCTCATGGGCCTCCTGGGCCGATTTGTTGGAAGATGTGAACACGTTCGCCCGGTCGGGCAGGTAGGGCTTTCCGAACTTGGACGCGATGAGCCCTCGGGCCATGTCCACGGCCTCCCCGGAGAGGTGGGTGGAGTCGGTCCGCATGTAGGTGATCAGTCCCACCGAGCCGGAGCCTTTGATGGTCACTCCCTCGTACAGGCTCTGCGCGATCCGCATGGTGGTCTGGGCCGGCAGCCCCAGCTGGTTGGCGGCAGTCTGCTGGAGCGTACTCGTGATGAACGGGGGCGAGGGCTTGCTCTGGGTCCGCTTGGTCTGGATGGACCGGATCCGCCAGGAAGACGGATCCGCCAGGCGGCCGGAGAGACGCACCTTTCGCTTGGCGGGACCCTTGGCGTCGGGGTCTTCGCTCTCGTCGCGTTCCGTGACGTGGTAGCCGATGCGCTCGAGGACGGCTGCGGCCGAGTCGGCGTCCCGGGCCTCGAACTTCTTTCCGTCCACCTCCACCAGCTCGGCCAGAAAGGCGTCGTGATCGGCCAGCCAGGCGTTCTTCTCCCGGATCGTCCGCCCGTTGCTCTTCCGTCCGTTTCTGGATGGCGGCGCTTCTGAGAGCCAGGTCGCCCAGGCCTCCCTGAAGGTGCCGACCTCTTCGGGCCGGACGGTGAAGCAGGCGGTCACCCTCCAGTACTCCTCCGGCACGAAGACGGAGATCTCCCGCTCGCGCTCCACCACGAGCCGCACGGCCACCGACTGGACCCGGCCCGCACTCAACCCGCCGGCCACCTTTTTCCAGAGAAGCGGCGAGACCTGATACCCCACGATGCGGTCCAGGATCCGTCTGGCCTGCTGCGCGTTGACCTTGTTCACGTCGATTCGGCGGGGGTGCTCGAACGCCTTTTGGATTTCCCCTTGGGTGATGGCGTTGAAGACCACCCGGTTGGCCTCCTCGAGGGACACGCCCAGGGCTTCGGTGAGGTGCCACGCAATCGCTTCACCCTCCCGGTCGAGGTCCGTTGCGAGCCAGATGCCGCCGGCGCCCCTCGCCGCCTTGCGCAGCTCGTCGACGGTCTTCTTCTTTCCCCGGATGGTCGTGTAGGTGGGCGCGAAGTCGTTCTGCAGGTCCACGCCGGGAACGGGGTTCTTGACCCCTTTGGGGTTCTTGCTGGGCAGATCCCGGACATGCCCCACCGAGGCCATGACCACGTACTCCGGTCCCAGGTACCGGTTGATGGTGCGGGCCTTGGCCGGGGACTCCACGATCACCAGCTGCTTTCCTTCGGCGTTCGGTGCAGGGGAACGTTTGCTTCCACCGGATTTCTTTTTCTTGGTTTGCTCAGCCATAATCCTGTAACGGGCCGGTGGTTCCGGCCGGGTCGTGTGTTAATACCGGACGAACATCTTGCCTGGAAGCTGCTCGATCAGGCCGGTCAGCTCCAGCTTGGTGAGCAGGCCGAGGACGGTTTGAATTTCCAGGCCCGAGCCCCCGGTGATGTCGTCGATGTGAATGGGATCGTCGCACAGCATGTCGTAGATCCGTTTCTCTCGAGGGTCCAGGTGCGAGGTCCGTTCGAACGCCTCGAGGTCTCCGCGCGAAGGGGGCTCGGAATCAGAGATGCTCAGGACCTCCAGAATGTCGCCGGCCGATTCGACCAGCGCGGCCCCCTGCTTCAAGAGGAAGTGGCACCCCGAGCTTCGATGGGAGTGAATGCTCCCGGGTACGGCCATGACCTCGCGGCCCTGGTCCAGGGCCAGGGAGGCCGTGATCAGGGAGCCGCTCTTGTGGGCCGCCTCCACCACCACCACCCCCCGGCTCAGCCCGCTGACGATGCGGTTGCGCATCGGAAAGTTCCGGGCTTCCGGGGGCGTGCCCAGAGGAAACTCGCTCAGCAGGGTCCCGTGATCGGCGAGACGCGTGAAGAGCTCTCGATTGGCCCGAGGGTAGAGCCGATCCAGGCCGGTCCCAAGCACGGCCACGGTGTGCCCGGCGCTTGCAAGGGCTCCCCAGTGGGCGGCGGCGTCGATTCCCCGGGCCATGCCGCTCACTACACAGACCCCGCGCTCGGACAGGTCCGAGGCCAGGGTCTTGGCGGTCTTGATCCCGTAATGCGTGGGAGTCCGCGACCCGACCACCGTGACCCGTGCCCGGTGAGCGTCCAGCGGCTGCCCCCTCTGGTAGAGCACCATGGGAGGCCCGGGAATGCGCCGCAGGGACCTCGGGTAGTCGGGATCGCGAAAGGTCAAGACACGGCCGCCCATCCGCTCCATCTCGCTCAACTCCTGATGCGGATCCCGGGAAAAGACCTTTTGCCGTACCCGCCGGGCCACGGTCTCGCTCAGCCCATAGGCCTGAAGCTCCTTCAGGCTCGCCCGAAAGACGCGGTCCGGATGCCCGAACCGGTCGATGAGCCTGTGCATCGAGCGGCTGCCCAGGCCGGGAACCAGGTGAAGAGCCACCCATTCGGACCTGTGGTCGGACCCTGTGTTCTGCGGCATAGCACGTACCGAAAGGGCCGGTTGTCGGGTTCCGGGCGGGAGCGTTGTCCTCGACGACCTGGAAAAGCCAGGCGCGAGTATAAAACAGACGGGTCGAGAACCGTCAAGCCTTTTCTCGGAGCGACCCCTAGGCCCCTTCGGGGATCAGGCGGGACACCGGAATGCCGCACAGAAATCGAAACGGCTGGGTGTCGTTGTTCTCGAACATGTGATCCATGCGGGAGGGCACGAACATGACGCTTCCGGGTCCCACCTCGTGCCAGGACGCTCCGATGCGAAGCCGGCCTCTCCCTGAGATCACGTAGTTCTCGTGCTCGAAGGGGTGGGCGTGAAACGGGGTGTGTCCGCCCGGAGCCACCTCGATGAGGCGAAGGGCGTAGTGGGGCGCGCGGTCGTTCTCCTCGTCGATGAGCCACCGGATGGTCACGCCCGGGGCTTCGTCTCCGAAGACCAGGGCGGGCACATCGGACTCGTGGCGGACCTTGGGCTTGCACTCCATCACAATCTCCTTTTCGGGCATCCGCTCAGGGCTGCGGGCCATCCGTCTCGAAAGCGGACGGGCCGGCCACGAGGTGGATGCCGTTCTCCAGGCGGATGAGATAGAACTCGAACGGGGACTCGGGCCTGTCCAGAATCTCCCCTCGAACCCCGCGATATCCTTTGGTCATCACCACGCTCGCTCCGGTCTCAACCACGTTCCTCGTCCTCCTCGCACCGCATGTTCAGGGCCTCCGTTCGCTGTGTCGACGAGTCAAGATAACACCGGGGTTCCCCGCTTTCAAGGGCTTCCTCGGATTCTTTCCCGAAGAGTTTCGGGGACACCATACGTAATTCCAAACGGAGTCGCGTTTGCCTCGATGGGATTTCTGAACGAGGTATGGTGCGCCCGAAACGCTCCCCATCGATTCATCATCCAGGATCACCGGCGCGAAGAACGTGCGTCCAGTGCATGTGCTGGTCGGGGTTTGGCTTCTTCGGTGTTCGTGCTCGTACTCGTACTCAGCGAGTCGGCACCCGTACTCGGCGCTTCCACTCGCCCGGCCATTGAGTCGTCGAGAACGAGCACCGTCCCTATCGGGACTCAGTGCGAGTACGATCCGTCTTATCATCCTGGGGGGACAGCGGAGGCGAGCGCCTGTTCATGTTCGTCGATGGGTTTCCGGTCCCGGGCCACCCGGTAGAGAAAGATCGGGTCTCCGTGGCTCGAGGACGCGGGGCGGAGAACCTGCAGGGGGCGGCGTCCCGGCAGGGGCAAGTTGCAGCAGGCCACGCGGGTCCCGGGCGCGGCCTCGGCCTCGATTTTTCGGGCGAGACGCTCCATGAGGTCGGGGAAGAGGTAGCAGAAGACCACGTCCGCGTCCCCCAAATTGTGGGTCCAGAAGTCCTCGCGCACCACGCGCACACGACGGTCGCCCAGGTTTCGAAGCCGCGCGATCCAGCAGGCCAGGGGGTTCACGTCCAGGCCGCGGGCACGGGCGCCGTAATGCCTTCGAACCGCTCGAAGCACCCTCCCGTCGCCGCATCCCAGATCCACGAGCAGCTCGTCCGCACGCATGGGCACCGCGTCCAGGAACGCCTCGATGCGCACCCGGTGGGTGGGGACGAACAGGGCGCCCCGGGTCACGGGCATGGACCAGCCCGTGAAGACCACGTAGACGAGCTTGAGTGCAAACAGGATGGTGAAAAAGGCCAGGACGGCCCAGATCCAGTTCGGCATGGGGTCTCCGCGAGGGCGGTGTCGACGCGCTGTCCGAAGAGGCACCCCGGCCGCCCCATGGAGCGGCCTGGTCGGTTCACGGCCGGGAGGATTTGTCGAGATCGATGATGCGCAACCCCTGGACGTAGTCCCGGGTCTCGTACTTGGTGATCCCCATCAGCTTCCGTGTGATGTCGCCCATGCGGATGGTGAGGTCTCGAATGCGTTGAATGCGGGACCGGTTGGGATTCCCGTCGTCCAGGTCCATGAGAAGGGTCTCCGCGAGGCTGGTGACGCCCTGAATGGGCTGGTTCATCTCGTGACAGACCGCGCCGGTGGTCTCGAGAACCGCCTGGAGCTTCTCCCGTTCCACCTGCTCGCTCTCGGCCTGGGCGCGCCAGGAGATGTCGTTGATGGCGAACACGGCCCGCTTGGAAGGGTCCGAGGGGTCCGGGCAGCTCATCTTGAAGTGCCCCACAAAGGTGGATCCGTCCTTGCGCAGATACTGGGCGTCCACCTCGGGTGGTTCCCCCCGGCCGAATCGCGACCGGATCTCCTCGAAGACCCGCCGGTACTCCTCCTCATTGGGGTACACGATGCGAATGCTCTTGCCAACATAGTCCTCGCGGTCCTCGAACCCGAACATGCGCACCATCTCCCCGTTCGCCCAGCGGATGGCACCCTGCTCCACGAGACCGATGCCCACGGGAGAGGCGGTCAGGATGTTGTTGAGGATCTCGTTGGTCCTCTTGAGTGCGGTCTCGGCCGTCTTGCGGTGGGTGATGTCGTAGATGATGCCGTCCATCCACCGGACACCACCGTCCTCACCGACCTTGATCGAGGCGGTGCAGGAGGCCCAGAAAGGGGTCCCGTCGCGCTTCTTGAGCCGGAGCTCCCGCTCCTTGACGAACCCCTTCCGCTTGACCTCCTCCACAAAGCGCCGGCGCTCCTCGGGGTCGGCGTAAAGATCGGAGACCGGGACCTTCAAAAAGGCCTCCACGGAGTCGTACCCGAACATCTCGGCGATGGCCGGATTGGCCCGGATGAACCGGCCGGTGGGGCCGCCGGTGTTGCGGTAGACCCCGACGCTCAGATTCTCCACGAGCGTGCGATAATCATCCTCCACCTTGCGAAGCCGGGCCTCGGCCTCGCTTCCCCTGGCGCGCGCCTTTTCCAGCTCCATGACCCTGGTCTCCAGCTCCTCGCAGGTTGGCTTCTCGGGCATGCCGCGGCTCCTCGAATCCTTGGGCGCAAGTGTTGCGTTTCATGGCGGGCCCGTGCGCGTGGGGCGCATACCCGTCCGCGGGGTTCCCATGAGACGTTTCCCGCTACCGGGGCGCCGCAGAGGCTCGCCGACGGAGGAGGCGGGAACACGGAAAACATGACCTGGGGGGATGAAGCTTCGAGGAGGATAGCGGATCCGTGATTTGGGTGTCAATCCTTCAGCGCCAAAGGACGCCTCTTCGCGTCCTTTGGATGAGACGCCTCGGAACTACAGGTTCCACCTCATTGCCGGCATTCGGCATCGATCCCACAGGGATAGAAGGCCGGGAACATGGAGAACCTGCGCACGAGGGCGACCTCGAGGTGAGGAGAAGCCGGGTCCGGCTGGGGCTGGAAGCCCGGTAATGCCTTGAACCAGCCCGCAAATGATCATATAATATCTCGACCCACAGGCCAAAACGGGCGTATGTGGGCCTTCCGTGGAATCCTTTGAACACCCGGACCCGGCAAGGTACAATGGCATCTCGCCCGCCTCCGGGTCTTGGGGGTGAGGGAGACGGGGGCCGCGGGAAGGAGCGGGGGTTCCGATGTCCGAGAAACCCACCTGCGAGGAGCTGGAGCAACGGGTCCGGGAGCTGGACGCAGCGTCGGCGGACCGCAAGACCTTCGCCGAGATCGATCGAAACCGGGACGGGCTGCTGGGCCATGAGGAGTACCACCGGTCCCTCGGCCACGGGTCCTCCTGACTGATGCTGAGGGGCACGTCCATGGGGCTGTTGCGGTGAAGAACGTCTTTGTCATTGGATCCTACTCCACGCAGTTCAAGAAGTGGCCCGAGAAAACCCACAAGGAGCTCACAAGGGACGCCTATGTGAACGTGCTCCGCGATGCCGGCATGGAGAAAGGCGACGACATCGATTTCGCCTGGTTCGGCAGCTGCTTCATGGGGTTCTGGGGACAGGACAGCATTCGAGGACAGGTGTGCTTCGTACCCCTGGTCCGGGAAGGTCTCTTTCCGGAGCGCGTTCCCATCATCAACGTGGAGGGAGCCTGCGCCACGGCCTCCATGGCCTTCCACGGCGCCTGCAAGGACATTCTGAGCGGGCAGTGCGATGTCTCACTGGCCCTGGGGGTCGAGAAGGCGTTCGACCCAGCCAAGCCGAAGGGGGCCGTCTTCGAGATGTTCGAGATCGGCATCGACCATCTCGACCCCCGGGAGACCATGGACGCGTACGAGCAGGCCGCACGGCATTGCGACAGAAGCTTCGAGACCGGTCCCGATCGAAGCCTGTTCATGGACACCTATGCGATCCAGGCCTGCCTCCACATGAAGCGGTACGGCACCACCCAACGCCAGCTGGCGCTCTGCGCTTCCAAGAACCACCATTTCGGCGCGCTCAATCCCAAGGCCCAGTACCGATTCGAGGTCTCGGTGGAAGATGTCCTGGCCGACCGCCTGGTCAGCTATCCCCTGACGCGATCCATGTGCGCTCCGGTGGGGGACGGAGCGGCTGCAGCCGTCCTGTGCTCGTCGGACTACCTCGAAGGCTTGTCTCGAGCCGTTCGGGAGAGGGCGATCGAGGTCCGCGCCAGCACCCTGTCCGGCGGCAAGTACCGGGCCTTGGAGGAGCCCTCCCTGACCCGGGCTGCGGCCCGAAAGGCCTATCACGCAGCCGGGGTGGCGCCGTCGGACATCGACGTGGCAGAGGTGCACGACGCCACGTCCTTTTCGGAGATCTTCCAGTGCGAGATGCTCGAATTCTGCGGGGAGGGTCTGGGGGGACGGTTCGTCGAGGCAGGCGAGACGGACCTGGGCGGGTCCATCCCCATCAACACGTCCGGCGGATTGGTGTCCAAAGGCCACCCGGTGGGCGCCACGGGTCTGAGCATGGTCTACGAGCTCGTCACGCAGCTCCGGGGAGAAGCGGGCCCCCGTCAGGTGAGGAACGCCCGCCTGGCCCTCCAGGAGAACGGGGGCGGGGTCCTGGGGGTGGAAGAGGCCGCGTGCTCCGTCGTCATTCTGGAAAGGCCCGGTTGATCTCGTCCTCGAAGAGTTGGTTTGCTGTGTGAGTTGATCGGCATAGGGCAGGAGCCGGTGTTTTTTGTGACAGGGTTTCATGAGTAATCTAAAAGGCGAAGCGAACGCCTGCCATGAAAAACAGCTGCTCGGTATCCTCCCCT
>CAYYVD010000088.1:0-15517 GCA_964475045.1 uncultured Desulfobacterales bacterium
CCCCGGGGGGAGTTTCGCCGCCCTGTCCGGTCCGTTTACAGCCTGCAAAAAAGCCCGACACCCCTGTTGCGGGGAAGAGGCACAGCACGACACATCACAGGACGATTTCAGGACGTTATACCCCAAGCCTCCGGCTTGATTCTTGCTAAATCGGGTGTAACCGGTGCGAACAGGGCGGTCGCATCCACAACCGTGAGAGGAGCCATCCATGGACATCAACAAGCCCCTGGTGATGCTGGTGGACGATGAGGTCCCCTTCGTGGAAACCACGACCAAGCGGCTCGAGAAACGAAACCTGAACATCGTTCAGGCCTTCAACGGTCAGGAGGCGCTCGAGCGGTTGAAAGAGCGCAGAAACGTAGACGTCATCATCCTGGACGTGAAAATGCCCGGCATGGACGGAATCGAGACCCTCCAGGAGATCAAGAAGGCCTCTCCACTGACCGAGGTGATCATGCTGACCGGGCATGCCACGGTGGAGTCGGCCATTGAAGGCATGAAGCTCGGGGCCTTCGACTACCTGATGAAGCCCTGCGAGATCGACCAGCTGGTCGCCAAGGTGGAGGAGGCCACGAAGAAGAAACGGGAGCACGAGGAGAAGATCAGGGAGGCCAAGGTTCGTGAGGCGTTGTCCCGGCAAGGGGGATTGATCGGGCCCGGAGGAACATTCGCCGTACCCCCTCCCGAAGCCCTCCGGCAGGGATCGATCAAACCATGTGGGAACCCATCCCTCTTCGCACACGCATCTACATCCTCCTGGCCGCGCTCGTAACGATCTCGCTGATCGGGGGCGTGGTCACGGTCTGGTACACCTACCGGCTGGAGGGGCTTCTCACCCGGGTCATCGATCGACACCTGGCCGCCTACCAGGCGGCCGAGGCCCTGGAGACCGCCCTGGTCAACCAGAAGGGGTTCGTCACCTACTACTTCCTGGACCGGGACCCCGACTGGCTCCGCCAGCTCGGCAAGTACAGGCAGGTCTTTGACGAGCAGCTCGCTGACGCCCGCACGCTGATCGACTCGCAGCGGCAGAGGGAGATCATCGACCGCATCGAGACCCGATACCGGGGATACACCGCAGCCAAGGACCGGGTCATCGCCCTCTACAAGGCGGGAAACCGGGAGCAGGGATCACGGCTCCACAAGGAGGTTCGGGAGTCCTTTTTCGAGACCCTGGATCTCTGCCGCCGGTACAAGTTCCTCCACACCCAGCTCATCGCCGAGGCGCAGAAGCACAGCTATGCCGAGGCCTCCCGGCTGCGCGTGATCGCAGGGATGGGCATGTTCATCGCCTTCTGCCTCGCGCTGCTCCTGATCTTCGTTCTGGTCCACCAGATCCTGGGTCCGGTACGGCGTCTCGCCGCGAGGGAGGGGGAGGGGACCGCTTTCACGGTCCTCCTGGAGAGTGAGCTCTTCGGTTACGAAAAGGACGCATTCACCGGGGCGACCCACCGGCGCGTGGGCAAAGTGGAGCAGGCCCACGGGGGGACGATCTTCCTGGACGAAATCGGGGACATGCCCTTCAGCATCCAGGCCAAGATCCTGCGCCTCCTGCAGGAGAGAAGCATCGAGCGGCTCGGCGGGCGGGAGACCATCCCAGTGGACGTGCGCATCATCGCCGCCACGAACCGCGATCTCGAGCGGGCCCTCGAGGAGGGCCGGTTCCGGGAGGACCTCTACTACCGTCTGAAGGTGGTGACCCTCTGGCTGCCCCCGTTGAGAGATCGCGTGGACGACATTCCCCGGCTCTCCAGGTACTTCCTCTCCCGCTACGCGGCCGAGGTGGGGGTGGACAGCCCCGTGATGACCGAGGAGGCCCAGGAGGTGCTCAGGGGTACTCCTGGCCCGGAAACGTTCGCGAGCTGGCCAACACCCTCCAGAAGGCCCTCATTTTCAACCGAGGCGCCCCCATTCGCCCCGAGGACGTGAGCCAGGCCATCAGCAACCGCAACGAGGGACGCAAGGACGCCGGGGACCCGGAGCAGACCATTCGCCATTGGATCCGGGGCACCCTGGACTCGAGGCCGCAGGAGCACCTGTTCGAGGGCTGCATGGACCGGTTCGCAAGCATCCTGATCAGTGAGGCCCTCCTGGTGACGGGCGGGAACCGCTCCAAGGCGGCCAAGCTTCTGGGGGTCTCCAGGCCCACCCTGCACTCCAAGATCGAGAAGTACAACCTCCGCTTCGAAACGTCCATTCGGGAGGGGGGTGCATCCTGACCCGCCCTGCTTTACAGGGTGAAAAGCCGGTCGACATCCCTTCGGATGCGGCCGTTTTCACTGTCTGGGGTGTTTCGGGACTTCCTGAATCAAATCGACAGGTTTTGCCCCAGACCGCAGGACCCTCCACTGGCATGCGGGTTGCTACCTCGAATGGTCGGACCCATCGATCGAAAGGAGGAACCGCATGGCGACACCCTTCCGCATGCTCATTCATCGCGATGACGACCGGCTCCTCATTCAGCTGAGCGGCCGGCTGGACCGGAAGGCGGCCGCCCTTCTGGTCCGTTTTCTCGAGGCCCACGGTCCCAAGTTCGCCGGGGTGACCATTCAAACCACGGCCCTGGACGGGATAGACCCTGCGGCGGCCGCAGCGCTGCATCAGGGCCTCAGCACTCTGGGCTGGAACCACACCCGGCTGCTATGGACCGGAAGGATGCTTTCGGCCCCGCCCAGGACCCGCCCTTCCAACCGGAAGCCCGGACGGGCCGGTTCGGCCGGGCCGGTTGAAGTGGGGGTTGTCCTGTGATAGCCTAAGGACATCCTTGCGCATTGAGCACGAGCACCCCATGGGTGCACCGGCTCACCAGGAGGACACGACATGCTGGTCAAAAACTGGATGAGCACCGAGTTGGTTTCCATCGAACCCGAGGACAGCATGCTGAACGCCGTCAACCTGCTTCGGGAGCACCACATCGGCAGGCTGCCCGTCCTGAAGGACGGAAAGCTCGTAGGCATCCTCACGGACCGGGACGTCAAACGGTCCTCGGCCTCGGACGCGAGCACCCTGGAGATCCACGAACTCATGTACCTCATCTCCAAGATCAAGGTCCGGGACATCATGTCCAAAAAGGTGGTGACCGTGCCCGAGGACTACACCGTGGAGGAGACCGCAGAGACCCTTCTCGAGAACAGGATCTCGGGGGTCCCGGTGGTGAACCGGGACGGCGCGGTCACGGGCATGATCACCCAGACGGACCTCTTCAAGGTTCTCATCTCCATCACCGGTGTGCAGAAGCAGGGCATCCAGTTCGCCTTCCTCCTCAAGGACGAGCCCGGCAGCATCAAGGAAGTGGCCGACGTCATGCGCAAGTACGGCGGACGGATGGCAAGCATCCTGACCTCCTATGAAGAGGCCCCGGAGGGGTATCGCAGGAGCTACATCCGCATGTACGGCGTGGATCGATTCAAGCTCGAGGAACTGAAGCGGGAGCTTCGAGACACCGCCCGGGTCCTGTACATGGTCGACCAGCGGGAGGGCAAACGGGAGATCTACGAGTAGACGCCCCCGCCCGAGGAACGCGGGAAGCTCCGGCGACCCGCGTTCCTCAGGATTCCCCCCACCTTCGCCCCCTCGAGACCACATTCCGTTTCCACCTAATAGGGGAACTGAATACGCCCTTTGTCTTTCTGCAGGACAACAGCACATCCCAACGCATCAAGGAGGCAGACCATGAAGACCATTGACAAGATCCTGTTTCCAGTCGACCTCTCGGACGTCTCGCCCAAGATTGCAGGGTGGGCCCTGGACCTGGCCCGCAGGCTCGACGCGGAGCTGCACCTGCTCTTTGTGGCGAGACGCATGGAGCACTTCGCCTCGGTGTACGTGGCAGCCGAGACCATCGAATCGTTCGAGCGCGAAGTCCTTCAGGGAGCGGAGCGCAGCCTGGAGGAGTTCATCAAGGAGCACTTCGAGCGCCAGGGGTTCAACCGGTGCACGCCCCGGGTGGTCCTGGGTGACGCAGCCGAGGAGATCCTCGATTATGTCCGGTCGGAGCACATGGGTCTGGTGATCATGGGGACCCACGGGCGGAAGGGACTGGAGCGGGTGCTCTTCGGGAGTGTGGCGGACCGGGTGGTCAAGATGTGCACCGTGCCCGTCCTCACGGTGAACCCTTACCGGGTGGACCTGTCCGAGCCCACGGCGTCCACATGAGCCGCGCCCCGCAGGGGAGCTCTGCCTCGCCCCATCACCTGGTGATCAGCCCCTACCCCAACGAGTACGAGCGCTCCGTGACCACCGCCAAAGGGATCCCCCTGTTCGTCCGGCCCATCAAACCCGAGGACGCCCCCCTGCTCGTGGACCTGTTCCACACCCTGTCCAGGGAGAGCGTCTACCATCGCTTTTTCAGCCCGCTGAAGCAACTGCCGGCCGGCATGCTCGCCCGGTTCACCCAGATCGACTATGACCGGGACATCGCCCTGGTGGCCCTGGATGAACGGGAGCCGAGAGAGGCCCTGCTGGGCGTGGCGCGTCTCATGGGAGACCCGGACGGCCACACCGCAGAGCTCGCCGTCACCGTGGGCGACCCCTCGCACGGCAAGGGCATCGGGGCGGCCCTTATGACGGCGCTCATCGAGATCGCCGAGGCCCGCGGCATGGAGCACCTCTGGGGCCTGGTCCTGCCCGAGAACACCCAGATGATCGCCCTGGCCGGAAAGGCGGGGTTTCGAGTGACCTTCGCGCGCGGCGACGGCCGCCACCGCATCGACCTGGATCTGAAATTTCCCCTCAAAGCATGTTGACGGTCCGCCGGCCAGGTGTTCTTCCCCTCGGGTGGCGACTGGAACCCATGCTGACGGAAGGACACCTCTATCAACAGGCCTTCTTGACGCTGCTCGGTTGCATGGGGTGGTCATGGTTTGGCAAGGCGCCTCCGGAGCCGGGAAAAAGCGCAGGCTTTACAGTGTGTAAAACATTCTGACACCCCCGAAGACCATCCCTTGGACAGCTCATCGGGCTCACGCCATCGCCTTGCAAAATCAACAACATTGAGCTCAGGCCCCTGCCTACTTGTGGCACAGCCGTTGCTGTACCCCTCAGCAGCCTGACCGGCTCACCCTGTTTTCCCCCTCTCCCGCTCCCTTCCTCTCACCCGGAGGAGGGGAGTCTTCCATCCATGGATGCACCATGGAGGAATCGGTGAAACCCGAAGGGCAACAGGTCATGCACATACCGGGGCGATCCCTTGCGGGACCCGATGAGATCTGGACAACGCGTTCCGAGACGGCAGGGTCCAGGGAACGCGTTTGACAAAGGACGAACCATGGTCCAAGGGGCATTCACGATTCTGATTGCCGACCGAAATCCTCGCGTGCGGGGGTTTCTCAAACGGGAGTTTCTGGGTGAGGGGTATCGAGTTCTTCTCGCCAAGAACGGCCGGGAGGTGATCAAACAGGTCTACAGGCCGGAGCCGCTGGACCTTCTGGTGCTCGACCTGGACCTGCCGGACACCAGCGGGTCGGACCTCCTGGACCTGCTTCAGGACCGGATCCCGAGCCTTCCGGTGGTCCTCCACTGCTTTGCCGCGGAGGACGGAAGCCATGGAGAGGAGCTCCAGCGAGCGAATGCCTTTGTGGAAAAGCAGGGAAACAGCGTCGACCGGCTCAAGATCGTCGTGAAAGGGCTGCTGGTCCCTGGGAGGAAGACGCCGCCGGAGACCCCTCGACGAGGGGCTGGGACATCGCCGGAAGGCTGAAGAGATGCCAACGTGGCCCTGGCCGTGGACCGCCGGAGGACCATCGTGGGCGCCGGGATCCTGGAGGGGCTCGGATCGGGGAGCGGGTGCGGCCGGAACTCGTGCAACGGTTCAAGCGGGTCCGTTTTGGCCTGGACCCGGACCTGTGAGACTGATATTTTGGCTCGGCACGGGAGGTTCCGATGACGGGGAGTCGGCCGGACGAAACCACTGGAACACACGAGGCTCTTCTGCGCACAAGAGCCTTGACGATCATCATCGTCTCGGTCATTCCCATGCTCCTCATCAGCGGGCTGATCCTCTATCAGTTTCACCGGCCCTACCGTGAGAAGGCCTACGCCCATCTCGAGACCCTGGTCAAGAAGCACAAGCAGAACATCGACAGGTTTCTTCGAGAGAAGTCCGGGGACATCCAGTACCTGGCCCGGACCTTCAGCTTCGAGGAGATGGGCCGGGAGGCCTTCCTGCAGGACCGCCTCGAGGCCCTCCAGAGGGTGTTCGACAACGCCTTCGTGGACCTGGGCGTGATCAACGACCGGGGCGTCCAGGTCGCCTATGCCGGGCCCTTCAAGCTGGGTCGGGCGCTCTACCTCGACGCCGACTGGTTCCAGCAGGCCATGAGATGCGAGGTGGTGATCAGCGACGTGTTCCTCGGGCTCCGCGGCCTTCCCCACTTCATCGTGGCCGTGAGGGAGAATCAGAGCGGGAACCCCTGGATCCTCCGGTCCACCATTGACTTCGTGGCCTTCAACGATCTCGTGGAGAACATCCGCATCGGCAAGACCGGCTTCGCCTTCATCCTGAACCGGAACGGAGAGTTCCAAACCAAGCCTCCTCTGGAGGTCTCCCTGGAGGAGATTCCATACGCCGAGTTCATGGAGCAGCGACAGGCGGCGGAGGACCCGGACCGGGTGTACATCGCCGAGCGCGAGGACGAGCAGGGGAACGAGTCCCTTTACGTGGGGACGTTCCTCAAGGGTGGGGACTGGCTGCTCATGTACCGCCAGAAGACCTCGGACGCCTTTGCCGACTTCCAACGCACTGTACGCGTAACGCTGGCGATGCTGGCGCTGGGCATACTCGGGGTGGTCAGCACATCATTTATCGTATCCCGGCGCATGGCCGTGCGATTCGCCCAGGTGGACCGCGAAAAACAGATGATGAACGAGCAGATCGTAGAGACCGGGAAGCTCGCATCCGTGGGAGAGCTGGCCGCAGGAATCGCGCATGAGATCAACAACCCGGTGGCCATCATGGTCGAGGAGGCGGGGTGGATCGAGGACCTCCTGGAGGAGGAGGAGTTCCACGAAGGGAAGAACCTGGAGGAGTTTCACCGCTCCCTCGAGCAGATCCGCACCCAGGGCCTGCGCTGCAAGGAGATCACCCACAAGCTCCTGAGCTTCGCCCGCAAGACGGAGAGCCGGATCAAGGACGTTCAGCTGAACCGGATCCTCGAGGAGCTGGTGTCCCTCTCGCAGCAACGCGCCAAGTACAGCAAGGTCACCGTGGAGACCTCCCTCCAACCGGACCTCCCCCTCGTCCGGGCGTCCGAGACCGAGATGCAGCAGGTCTTCCTGAACCTCATCAACAACGCCATCGACGCCATGGAAAAGGAAGGCGGCACCCTGTTCATCCGGAGCCGGCGCCGGAACGGCTCGGTGGTGGTGGACGTGGTGGACACCGGCCCCGGGATACCCCAGTCCAACCTGGGTCGCATCTTCGATCCCTTCTACACCACCAAGACCGTGGGCAAGGGCACCGGCCTGGGCCTGTCCATCTGCTACGGAATCGTCAAGAAGATGGGCGGGGACATCCAGGTGGAGAGCCGGGTAGGCTCCGGCACGGAGTTCCACATCTCCCTGCCCCTTCCCGAATCCGTGTCGGACCTGGGGCAAGCGCCGCCCGGAGGCGGGTCTGAGCCGGTCGCGCAAGGCACGTGAGCCCTGGGAGGAAGAGGGACCATGAACGAGGAAGACCGGGCCATAGAGCTTCTCCTGGTGGACGACGAGGCGGGGTTCGTGGAGGTCATGCTCACCGGGCACGCCAGCATGGAGGCGGCGATCGAGGGAATGGAGCTGGGGGCCTTCGACTACCTCATGAAGCCGATCAACATCGACGACCTTCTGTACAAGATCCAGGATGCACACAAGAAGAAGTCCCTGCAGGAGGAGAAGATCCGCAGAATGGAAAGCTCGGCATGAAAATAGGAAAAAGGATGTTCAAAACGACATGAAGTTTTTCAAACAGTGGGGTCAGTTCATGATGATGGGGGCACGAGCCCACGCCCGGTGGGAGATGGATGTCTCCAACACGATCCTGAAGGATCGCAAGCGGCTGCTCATTCTCGCCTTGCTGATGGTGCCGGTGATCCTGGGCGGGGTCGCCTTCGCCGACCAGATCGGCGACAACCTCCCCGACATCCTAGGGGGGAAAAAGGCCTACAGCCCGGCCTACTACTCACTGGGCATCTTCGTGGTCTCCATCCTGATCGGTCTCGTGGCCGGTCTCATCACGGGGTGCATCGGCGCAGGCGGAGGATTCATCACCGCCCCGGCGCTCATGAGCGCGGGCATCAAGGGCATCCTGGCCGTGGGAACCGATCTGTTTCACATCTTTGCCAAGGCCATCATGGGAAGCGTCATCCATCGTAAGCTGGGCAACGTGTCTGTGTCGCTCGCCGTGGTGTTTCTCATCGGGCGATCCTCGGGGCCACGGCCGGCGGGCTGGTCAACCGGGTGCTCTACGAGATCAACCCGGTGCTGAGCGACGCCTTCATCACCACCATCTACTCCCTGATGCTCGGGTTCCTGGGCGCCTATGCCATGCTGGACTTCCTCAAGGCGCGCAGGCCCGGCGGCAAGGACGAGGCCCCTCACGGCGGCAAGGTGGTCTCGGGCAAGACCGAGGGCGCGGACATCGGCAACCTCCCCCGCAGGATCCAGGGGGTCAAGCTGCCTCCCATGGTCAAGTTCGACCACGACCTGACCCCGGGCGGACGGAGCATCTCCTGGCTGTTCCTGGTCCTGAGCGGCGCCCTGGTAGGACTGGCGGCCGGCATCATGGGCGTGGGCGGAGGGTTCCTGACCTTCCCCATCTTCGTCTATATGCTGGGCGTCTCCTCCATGACCACCGTGGGGACGGACATCTTCCAGATCATCTTCACGGCCGGGTATGCCTCCATCAGCCAGTACGCCATCTTCGGGTTCATCTTCTACACCCTGGCCATGGGCATGCTCCTGGGCTCGCTGCTGGGAATCCAGGTCGGCGCCATGGTCACCAAGGTGGTTCCCGGTATCACCATTCGAGGCTTCTACGCCATGGCGGTGCTGGCGGGCTTCGTGAACCGGATCTTCGCCCTGCCCGGAAAGCTCGGGGAGATTGGGGTGCTTCCCATTCCCCCACGGGTCGGCTCCGTGCTCGACAGCATCGGCGTGTGGGCCTTCTTCATTGTCATCGGGGCGTTCGGCGTCTGGGTCATAGGCACGTTTTTCCGAAACATTTCCGTACTCAAGGGGGAGGAGGTGATGTCATGATAGCGGACAAGAGAGAGTTCTCGAGAGGGGCGATTCTGATGGCGATCTTCGCCGTCGTCCTGATCCTCATGTTCATGCCCCTGTTCAACGGAAAAAACGCACTGGAGTACTCGGACGACCTCTACAACTCCATCTCCAAGCAGTCCGCCTACTACATTCCGGACACCAAGGAGAAGGTGGTCGCCATGGAATCCCAGCGGGTGACCATGAAGCTGGAGGTGGGCGAGGATCGGGCCGCTGAAACGGCCAGGCTGTTCCGGACCGCCGGAGCCGTTGTTTCGACGGCCGGCGCAACGCTCACCGTGGAAGGCGACCTGAAATCCATCCTGCTCAACTGCCTGGAGGACGCCGAGGCCATGTTCCGGAACAACGGGCAGGCCCTGGAGAAAAAGTACGGCTACGATGCGCGCCCTGCCCTCTACAACTGGTGGGCGTCCTGCAAGGCCATGGAAAAGAGCCTGAGCAAGCAGAAGCACTTCAAGGCGGCCAAGATCGCGGACACGGTCAACAAGAAGGCGGTGGAGCCGGCTTACAACTACTACGGCATCGAGCCGCAGAAGCTCACGGAGCGGCTCGGCATCGTGATCTTCTCCCTGGTCTTCTACGTGGTCTACACCCTTTGGTACGGATTCGGGATCATGTTCCTGCTGGAAGGTTGGGGAATGCGCCTCGAGCACTAACCATAGCAACGGATCCATCCCGTGGGAGTGCTGCAGCCGGGCGGAGCTGTTGTGCCATCGCTCCGCCCGGCCTTTACCGTTACAATCGTGTGCATCTCGTAAGGCACTTCTTTTCCGGCTGATTCACTCTTCCCCGGGGCCTTCCTTCTGGGGGGAGGGCGGTTCCTTCGGTGCAAACGCATGGTGAGTATCCTCGACGCCATTCGACGTCTTTTCGGAAAGGAGCCGCCTCCCCGAGGGGAAGACGCCGAAGCGCTCCGAAGGGACTTCCGCGAACGCTACCACCACTTCAAGCTCCTGCTCAATGCCAACAACCAAGCCCTCGAGGTCATGGCCGAGATCGACGAGGCCTTGAAGGCGGCCCACCCCTTCGGCATGTCCTTTGTCCACTCCCGTCTCACAGCCGTCTCAGCGAGCGTCTGGCAGATGGTCCGCCACCTGAACCTTCTCGGGCCCGAGCGCCCGGAGTACGAGATCCTCTTCGACCGCTTCCGGGAGATTCAGAAGGAGATCAATCCCCATGCGCGGCGCCGTCCCTTCCTGCCGACGGGCCGCTGGTCCTGCCCCTCGAGCGGCTGAATCGGGAGTCCGCGGACACGGCCGGCGCGAGCTTTGCCGGCCAGTACCGCTCGGAACTCAACATCAGCCCGGACAACCTGGCCCAGGCCTACCGGGAGATCGTGGCCAGCAAGTACAGCCTGCCCGCCATGAGCTACCGTCTCAGCCGCGGGCTTCGGGACGAGGACATCGCCATGTGCGTGGGCGTCCTGGCCATGGTCGAGGCCGTGGCCGGGGGGGTGACCTACTCCGGCAATCCGGTGGACATCCGGGACGACCGGATCATGATCAACGCGGCCTGGGGCCTGCCCAAGAGCGTGGTGGACGGCAGCTCGGCCTCCGATTTCTTCGTGATGGAGCGGGGGGACCCGCCGCGCATCGTACATCGGGAGATCCAGGAAAAGGCGTTCAAGATCCTGTCCCACCCCTCGGAGGGTCTTCAGCGTTCGAAGCTGTCGGAGGAGGAGGCACAGGGGCCTTCCATCACAGACGAGCAGGCCGTGGATCTGGCCCGCCTCGCCCTCCGGATCGAGGCCCACTACGGAACGCCCCAGGACGTGGAGTGGGCGATCCTGCCGGACGGCACATTGCTTCTCCTCCAGTGCCGCACCCTTCCGCAGGCGGACAACGCGGTCGAAGGCGAACCGGACCGCGACCCGGCGAATGAGGCGTCCGTGCTCCTCTCCGGCGGTAGCGCGGCCAGCCCGGGCACGGCCGCCGGGACCGTGTTCGTGGTCCGCAAGGAGGCGGAGCTGCTCCGATTCCCCAGGGACGGCGTGCTCGTGGTCTCCCAGGCCCTGCCCCGGTGGGCCTCGGTCCTGGACCGGGCCGCGGCCGTGGTGGCCGAGCGGGGAAGTGTGGCAGGCCACTTGGCCAACGTAGCCCGTGAGTTCGGGGTACCCGCCCTGTTCGGGGCTCAAGGAGCCCTCGAACGTTTGGACGGCGGCCGGACGGTGACCGTGGACGCGGACGCACGCCGGGTGCACGACGGCCGCGTGGACCGGCTGCTGGAACGGCGTCGCCGCCCCCGCAACCTCATGAAGGGGAGCCCGGTGTACGAGGCCCTGGAAGGCGCCGCCAGACTGATCACCCCCCTCCACCTGCTGGATCCGGACGCCCCGGCGTTCCGGGCCTCCAACTGCAGGACGTTTCACGACATCACCCGGTTCTGCCACGAGAAGTCGGTGACCGAGATGTTCCGCTTCGGCCAGGACCACCACTTTCCGGAGCGTTCCAGCAAGCAGCTGGTCTGCGACGTGCCCATGCAGTGGTGGGTCCTGAACCTGGACGACGGGTTTGCAGAGGAGGTGGAAGGACGCTACGTGCAGGTCGAAAACATCGTCTCCATCCCCATGCTGGCCGTGTGGGAGGGCATCTCGGCCAAGCCCTGGGCCGGCCCGCCTCCGGTGGACAGCCGCGGCTTCGCTTCGGTCATGTTTCAGGCCACCACGAACCCGGCCCTGGTCCCGGGGCTCCGCTCCCGGTACGCCAATCGAAACTACTTCATGATCTCCAGGAACTACTGCAGCCTGAGCTCCCGCATGGGGTTTCACTTCTCCATCCTGGAGGCCCTGGTGAGCGAACGGGAGAGCGAGAACTACATCAGCTTCCAGTTCAAAGGCGGGGCGGCCGACCTGAACCGGAAACAGAAGCGGGTCGCCTTCATTCGAGACATCCTCGAGGAGCACGACTTTCGTGTGGACGTGAAGGAGGACAACCTCCGCGCACGCCTCGAAGACCGCGAAGAGGCGTTCATGAAGAACCGGCTCAAGGTCCTCGGGCACCTGATCATTCACACCCGCCAGCTGGACATGGTCATGGAGAACGCCTGCTCGGTTCAGCACTACAGGTCGGAGATCTGCGGGGACATCGAGGCCCTCTTCTCGTGCGGCTCTGCGGACGCCTCAGCAGACGCAGCTGATTAGTGCCTCACTCATGAAACCCTGTCATAAAAAACAAGAAGTTGTTCAAAACGAGGCCGCAGGCGTGAGGGCCGGAGTTTTTCAAGCGGACATCAGCGGGAGCGAAGGAAGACCCCGCCCCCAGAGCCGGCTGTTCCTCTGCCGGGTTGCGGGCGTCGGCCCGCCTTGGGATTTTCAGAACCTGCCCGATACGGGGCTCACCGCAAAGAGGCGGCATCCTTTTCACAGCGGCGCACCTTCCACTGCGCCGCCCCTGACATGAGCGGGAGATTCGCGTGATGGACATCGCCGACCTGTTTTCCAAAGACAACACCTGCCGCCTGCTGGTCGACCCGGAGGGGAAGTTGGCGGAGAAGTACCGCTGGTACCGCGAGTTTCTGGTCCACAACCACGAGGCGCTTCAGATCATCTCGGACCTGGAGCAGCTTCAACAGGGTGCGGAGCCGTTCACCCTGCCTGCCGTGAAGCGGGACGGCCACCGGCTGATCGAGGCCTGCTCCCGGCTCGTCGAGGCCCTCCAGCGCCTTTCCGGAGGCCGGTACGCAGGGCTCGCCGACGTCTGTGTGGACATTCGAGCACGGATGGACCGTCTGCTCGACGAGAGGCCCGCCGCCCCGTCCGGCGACCTGGTCCTGCCCCTCGAGGACCTGACGCCCGACATGGTGGGCATGGCGGGTTCCAAGGCCACCAACCTCGCCACAGCGGGACGCGAGCTGGGGCTCCCCATCCCCGAGGGTTTCGTCGTCACGGCCAATGCCTTCTGGTCCTTCATGGACCAGAACGGCCTTCTGAAGCCCGTGGACGAGATGCTGACCGCGGTGGACGGCTCGAATGCGTCCGAGCTGGAAGACAGGGCCGGCGCTGTGCAGCGGGCCATTCAGGACGCCTCGGTCCCCTCCGAGATGAACCAGGCGATCCATCGAGCTTACGAGGCCCTGGAGTCCAGGACCCGCGAGGGGGTTCACCTCGCCGTGCGCAGCACGGCGGTGGGGGAGGACACGGAGGCCTCCTTTGCCGGCCAGTACACCACGGTACTGAACGTGGGAAGAGAGGGGCTCCTGGACGCCTACAAAACGGTCCTGGCCAGCAAGTACGCCCCCCGGGCGATTCGCTACCGGGCCCGGTGCGGACTGGACGACCGGGCCACACCCATGTGCGTGGCCGGCATCGTGATGATCGACGCTCAGGCGAGCGGCGTCTGCTACTCCAGGGACCCGTCCGGACCCGCCTCCTCCGATGTGACGGTGAGCGCCATCTGGGGGCTGGGGGAGCACCTGGTGAGCGGTGAAGCGGCCCCGGACACCTTTTCCCTGGACCGGGAGACCCTCCGCATCACTCGACAGGAGATCCACCCCAAACCGCAGCGTCTCGTTCTCGAGAACGGCGGAGGAACGCGGCTGGAGGAGACCGAGGAGACCGCAGAGGCGCTTCCGGCCATCGACGAGGAGACGGCCCGCACCATCGCCCGGTACAGCCTGAAGCTGGAGGAGCACTTCGGTTCGCCGCAGGACGTGGAGTGGTGCGTGGACCGTTCCGGGCGGCTCTACCTGCTTCAGTCCCGCCCCTTGGGGCTCTCGCAGTCGCGGGGGGGGGAGGCCCCCCGAATCGAGATCGACCCTGCGAAACACCCGGTGCTGCTCTCCGAGGGGAAGACCGCCTCCAGAGGGACCGCTTCCGGCCGGGTGGTTCAAGCCGTCTCCCTGCAGGAGGACAAGGACCTTCAAGGAAGCATCCTGGTGGCCAAGACGGCGTCGCCGGAGTACGCCAAGCTGGCGGACTCGGTCCGGGGGATCATCACGGACCTGGGAAGCGTGGCAAGTCACCTGGCCTCCGTGGCCCGGGAGCTCGGCATTCCCATGGTCGTCCAGGCGGGCCGCGCCACGACCGTTTTGGAAACGGGAAGCACGGTCACCCTGTGGGCCGACACCGCGACCGTCTATGACGGCCGGGTGCTCGAGCTGGAGGCGTCCAGCTCACTCCCCGGCGAGAAGGTCTTCGAAAGCCCTATCCGACGAAAGATGCGCGACGTCCTGGCCCTGATCTCCCCCCTGAACCTCACGGACCCCGAGGCCGACACCTTCACGCCGGAGCATTGCAGGACGATCCACGACGTCATTCGTTTCGGCCATGAGAAGGTGGTCAAGGAGATGTTCGGGCTGGCCGGGCAGAGGACGGACGACGTGCATTCCGTCAAGATGAAGGCCGGCATTCCCCTGGCCCTCCACTTCATCGACCTGGGAGGCGGGCTTCGAGAAGATCTGACCACCTGCGACGAGATCACGCCCGACGCCATCGCCTCACGCCCCATGAAGGCCCTCTGGCGCGGGCTTTCGCACCCCGGGATCAGCTGGGCCGGCTCCTGGCCTCCAGCAGGCTCCTGGATCTGGGCATTCCGAGTCAGGATGCGGTGGAGGAGATGAAAGCCTCGTTTTTCTCCGGAGACTACAACTTCCTGCAGCAGGCCCGCCAGCCCCTGCCCGATTTCTACACGCCCACGGGGAACTGGACCCTGGTGGAAGAGAACGGGCGCACTCGATCCGTTCAGGACGGCTCGGCGTCCGGGGAAGGGCTCTCGTGCACCCTCAAGAACGTCATGGGGAAGATGGTGGGGTCCCGCTACCAGCGGTTTCTCGACAGCATTCACGCCCATCACGACTTTCCCGTCGCCATCCTCAAGGAGAGCCACACGGGCGACGCCTGGATTCAGGCCCGTCTCACCCTCGAGGCTGGCTGTCTGGACAACATGGGCGGGCTGTTGTTCGGGCTGAAGACCATGAGCTCCTTCTTCATGCTGGGGTTGGACGCCCTGGAGGGCAGCGTCTCCCTCTTCGAGTTCAAAGAAGGCAAGCGTCTTCGCCACGCGACCGTCGAACGGGACGTGCGCCCCGGGGAACGCCGCCTCCTGGCCGTCCGGGTGACAGGCCCCCGTATCGAGGGGTTCCTGGACGGGGAGGCCGTGATTCGATTCGACGCGGAAGCCCCCGTGGAGGGCTACGTGGGGCTCTGGACCAAGGCCGATTCCAAGGTGTCCTTCGACGAGCTGTCCATTCGGGCGGGCGACCGAACCCGGACGGCCGCGTGGTGAGCAGGCGGCTGCAGCGGAACGGGGAACGCTATGCGCGGGTC
>CAYYVD010000089.1:0-15482 GCA_964475045.1 uncultured Desulfobacterales bacterium
GATGTCCACCTTGAACTTGGTGTCCCGGTTGGTCCAGGTGATCTTGCCCCCCAGCACGCCTTCCTGGTTGATCTCCTCCAGGGCGAGCTTGAAGCCGTTGAGGGCGTCCTTCGCGTACACCGCCGGAGGGCCGCTGTAGCAGTCGATGATGCCGACCTTGATGTCCCGGGCCTCGGCGCTCTGCAGGGGCATCAGCAGCAGCGAGACGGCCAGCAGGCCCGCCCCGAGGCCGAACAACCCAGAAAGGTGAACCCGCTTCACTCCCGTTCGTCTTGTCATGATTGCCCTCCCTGAAAAAAGGTTCCGGGTTGAATCCGCCGCCGCTTGGCGGAAACGGCGAATGCACATGCAGGCTCCTGCAAGGAAGGAGATCGGTCAGCCTGAACCGACGATTCCCGTGAAGTATAGGACAATCCATGATGCGTGTCAATCGCACGAACGGCACGTTCCGGACACGAGCTCGACATCACGGGTCCCGGGTGAAAAAGCGTCCGGAAACCCGATTCCATCATTTCTCCGGTTGAAGCCGATCCGCAAACCCGCTATACCTTGGGCCATGCGCGTGCACCTGTTCATACCCTGCCTGGTGGATCAGTTCCGGCCCCAGGCCGCCTCGGCCGCCCTGCGGGTCCTGGAATCCCTCCAGCTGGACGTGGACTACACGCCCCTGGAGATCTGCTGCGGCCAGCCGTTCTACAAGTCCGGTTACACCCGGGAGGCCCGCCGGCTCGCCGTGAGGACCCTGCAGTGCTATGCAGACGGCCAACCGGTGGTCTCCCCCTCCGGGTCGTGCGTGCGCATGATCCGGCACCACTACGAGACCCTGTTTGCGGAAGACCCCCCTCTTCTGGAACGCTCGCGGGACCTGGCCGCCCGCACCCACGAGCTCTCCGAGTTCCTGGTCCGAGTGCTCGGGGTGACCGGCCTGGGGGCGAAGTTTCCCGAGCGCGTCACCGTCCACGACTCCTGCCAGGTCCGGCGGGGTCTGGGGATCTGGAAGGAGCCCAGGGCCCTGCTGGAGGAGGTGGCGGGTCTGGAGCTGCTGGAGATGGCCCGTTCCGACGAATGCTGCGGCTTCGGAGGCATCTTCAGCGCCAAGCACCCGGAGATCGCGGCGGCCATTGCGCGGGACAAGATCGAGCACGCCCTGGCCGCGGGTGCCTCTGTGATCACGGGGTGCGAGATCAGCTGCCTGCTCCACCTGGAGCGGCAGGCCCGCCGCCTGAAGGCGCCCGTTCGAACCCTGCATCTGGCCGAGATCCTGGCCAAGGGATGATGCCCTCATGGAGCCCTGCTGCCACCGCTTTGATGCCGTCAGCCGTAAGGCCCTGAAGGACCCGCACCTCCAGGAGGCCCTCCGGGCCATCGACGGGCGCCTTCGCTTCATGCGCGACGAGGCCTTTCGCGCCCTTCCCGACGGGGAGGGGCTCCGCGAGCAGGGGCGGCGCATTCGGGACCGTACCCTCGAACGCCTGAACACCTTCCTCGAGCAGCTCGAGGAGAGCGTGTCCCGGCTCGGCGGCACGGTTCACTGGGCCGAGGACGCCGCAGCGGCCAGGAAGGTGGTGGAGGACCTGGCCGTCTCGCGGGGGGTGCGAACCGTGGTCAAGGGAAAGTCCATGGTGAGCGAGGAGATCGGACTGAACCAGGGGCTGGAGGCACGCGGGCTGAGCGTGGTGGAGTCGGACCTCGGCGAGTACATCATCCAGCTGGCCCACGAACCCCCCTCTCACCTGACGGGGCCGGCGATTCACAAGACCCGGAAGCAGATCGCGGAGCTGTTCCGGGACACCCTGGGCGCGCCCCTCATGGACGATCCCGAGGAGATGACCCGTTTTGCGCGGGAGACCCTTCGCAGGCGATTCCTGTCCGCGGACATGGGCATCACGGGCGCCAACTTTCTCGTGGCCGCCTCCGGGGCGGTGGTCCTTTTCGAGAACGAGGGCAACATTCGGCTCAGCACGAGCCTTCCCCGCATCCACGTGGCCGTCACGGGAATCGAGAAGGTGGTTCCCACCTGGCAGGACCTGGCCGTTCTCATGCAGCTCCTTCCCCGCAGTGCCACGGGCCAGAAGCTCTCCAGCTACGTGTCCCTGCTGATGGGCCCCCGGCGCCCGGGCGAGGCCGACGGCCCGGACGAGTTTCACCTGGTCCTCCTGGACAACGGCCGGACCCGCATCCTGGCGGACGAGGCCTTTCGGGAGACCCTCCGCTGCATTCGCTGCGGGGCCTGCCTGAACCGCTGTCCCGTGTATCTCAAGGTGGGAGGGCACGCCTACGGCTGGGTCTACTCGGGGCCCATCGGGTCGGTGCTCACCCCCCTGCTCATCGAGGATCGCTCCCGTGCTTCGGCCCTGCCCTACGCCACCACCCTGTGCGGGGCGTGCGCCGAAGGCTGCCCAGTCAAGATCGACATTCCCCGCATCCTGACCGAGCTTCGAAGACGCTACGTGGAGGACCCGTCCTGGGGACCCGCGCCCTGGCCGGAGCGAAGCCTGTTCCGCCTGGCGGGGTCGGTCCTGTCCAACCGCCCCCTGTACGAAGCGGGAGGCCGGGCGGTCCGGCGGCTTTCCCCGCTCCTGGGCGGCCCTCTCGAGGCCTCCCCGTTTCCACCGCCTGCAAAGCGCCCGTTTCGAGCAAGCGCCCGGACCCGGGACCGTGCACGGAGGAAGCCGCGATGAACGCCCGCCACCGCATGTTGACGCGCCTTCGTGAGGTTCTCGAAGAATCCGGCACCCCGCCCCTGGATCTCCCCGTGGAGGGCCCTTCACCCTCGCCTGCTCCGGAGGCGGGGGAGCTGGCTCGACGGTTTCGAATCGAGGCCGAGGCCCAGGACGTGGCCGTCCTGGAGGCGGAGGACCCGGACCGGGCCGCCCGGCTTCTGGGAGACCTCCTGGAGCGGCTCGAGGTGCAGACTGCTGTCATCGACCGGGATGGGCTCACCACCCATCCCGCCGTTCAGGCCGCGCTTCGCGAACGGGGGGTGCGGGATCTCACCCCGCCTCCCGCCGGGCCGGAAGACACTCCGGACCGTGAGGCCTTCAAGTCTGCGGCGGCCCGTGCCGATGTAGGCATTACCGGTGTCGACTACGCCCTGGCGGACACCGGCACCCTGGTCCTCTGCTCCGCCCCGGGAAGGAGCCGGTCCACATCCCTGCTCCCTCCGGTCCACCTGGCCCTGGTGCCGGCGTCGCGCATTCTGCCCTTCCTGCCCGATCTCCCGAATCGCCTTCCCGGGGACGACGGGGCGAGGGAGGGGGCAAGCGCCGTCACCCTGATCACGGGCACCAGCAAGACGGCGGACATCGAGCTCTCCCTGGTCCGGGGGGTGCACGGTCCGGGCGAGGTCTACGTGATCCTCCTGCCCGGGCCGGACATGTGAACACGGTGGTTGGGGTTTCGCTTCTTCAGTACTCGTACTCAGCGCAGCGGCACCCGCACTCGGCTTTTCCGCTCGCGCGGGCATTCAGTCGTCGAGTACGAGTACCGTCTCTTCGGGACGGAGTCCGAGTACGATGGGTCGTGCCAACCTAGACGACGGACTGGAAAGGTCATGGATGTCGAAAGATTCAAGGAGCGATGCGAAAGCGTGATCCTGGTGGACGAGCTCCCGCCCCTCTCTCGACTCCGGCAGAAGGTGGCCGGGTGCTACACCCACTTCGGCATGTGCCCGGAGGGCGAGGTCGTCGGCCTCGAGATCACAGGTCAGGTGAGCTGCCTGCGCGCCGAGAGCCTCGGGGGACGGAGCATTTGCGAGGAGGACGGCTTCCCGTGCCCGTTCCAGGCGCGGCCGAGCAGCATCCTGGGCGTCATCCAGCTGCTCCGCGACTTCATGATCTCCAACTTCCACACCAAGGCCGGCGACCTGTCGAGACGGGAGGCCGTGGCGGGGTTGGGAAGGGAAAGGCCTGCGGGCGGTCCCGGGGCAGGCTCCCCGAACGATGCGGAGTATGCGGACGAGGACCTGGGGATTTCCCGGCATCTGTCGAACGCCGCGAAAGCCAGGCGCCGGCCTTCGGATCCCTCCGGATGAGCCGAAAAACAGGGCCCTACTTGGTGGAGAGGGCCACCGAGCCGTCCCATGCCTCGGGCAGGTCCCCCGGGTCCAGTCCGTTCATCCGTTCGAGCATGTCGCGGGATGCGGGGTCGTCCGGTCGCAGGGCGAGCGCCTCTTCAAACCCCCGTCGGGCCTTTTCGAAGTCCCGGGCCAGGTAGGCGGCAAAGGACGCCTCGTAGAGCCGGTCGTAGGCCTCCCGCTCCGGATCCGGGGGCTCGGCCGTCTCCCCCGTCACCTCGTAGACCCGGACCGATTGGGTCTTCCCCTTGACCTGGATCACGTCGAGGATCCGCGTGCGGAACCGGCCCGGAGTGAGGGTTCGGAGGGTGAACTCGGAGATCATCAGGAAGGTGTCGTATCGCTTGTTCGCCCCTTCCAGCCTCGACGCCAGATTCACGGCGTCCCCCATGACGGTGTAGTCGAAGACCTGCTCCGACCCCATGTTCCCCACCACCATGGGCCCGGTGTTGATCCCCACCCGGCATCGCATCTCGGGCCGGCCCTGCTCCCGCCACACCTCCCGCAGCTCGGCGAGCCTGCGCTGCATCCTGAGTCCTGCACCAACGGCGTGGTCCGCGTGATCCGGCAGCTCCAGGGGGGCGCCGAACTCGGCCATCACGGCGTCCCCTTCGAACTTGTCCACGATGCCGCCTTCGTCCAGGACGATGCGGGTCATCTCCGTGAGGTACGCGTTGAGGAGCCGGACGAGATCGCCGGGGGTCATGCGCTCGGACATGGAAGTGAAGTCGGCCAGGTCCGAGAAGAGCACGGTGATCACCCGCTCCTCGCCCCCGAGGCGCAGTCGCTCCGGTTTCAGCAGGAGCTGGTGCACGACCTCCTCGGGGACGTACTTGGCAAAGGCGTTCTTGATGAAGGAGCGTTCCCTCGTGACCCCCCACTCGATCCCGGCGATCATGCCGAACCCGACGACCAGGACGCTCCCGCCGGTGGAGGCCAGGGGAAAGAGGCGAAACCGGGCCAGCTCGAACCATGCGAGCCAGACGAGAACCCCCAGGACCGCAATCCCCGTGATGTAGAGGACCCAGGAGGAGCGGAAGACCGCAGCCCCCCCCAGTAGAAGCCCCGCTCCGGCCACCAGCAGAAGCGAACCGGCGAAGGGCCACCGCTCGTAGAAGGCGTTGGTGAGCAATCCGTTCAGCAGGGCGGAGTGGATCATCATCAGGGGGGCGTCCCCCTCGAGGGGGGTCTGGCCCAGGTCGGCCGCCCCCACGGACACGTCCCCCAGAAACACGAAGCTCCCCTCGAAGTACTCCATGAGGTTACCCCGCAGGTTCGGGTCACGGAAGTACTCGAGCAGGGCGTGGGCCTCGATCCTCGGAAAGCCGTCCTTCCAGGGCTTGGGATACGGCAGGAAGACGCGGCCCCGCCTGTCGATAGGGATCACCACGTCCTGTTCCAGAAAGCTGCCCTGGAGGGCCGGGATCACCATGCGGTCGCCCCACACCACGAGGACCTCTTCGAAGGGGACGCGCACGAAGTCCAGGAACATGGCGAGGCTCAACGCGGGGACATGGCCTTCGTCCCCCACCCGGACCAGCGCTGGCACGTGACGATACACGCCGTCCGAATCGCTTCGAGCGCTGATGTGCCCGGAGCCTGTGGCCGAGCGGGCAAATCGATCCTCCTGCATCAGCGCGTAAGCGGCATAGAACGGACGCCCACGGCCGCGCTCTTCGGGGCGCCCCAGGATCTCCTTCCGGTATCGCTCGTACGCATCTCCGCTCTCCCAGCGGAACCGCGTGGGCTCTTCGGAGAGGGCGAAGCCGGCCGGGAGGTAGGCCGTACCCAGAAGCTCCAGGGAGGCGGCAAAGGCGCGGTCCGCCTCCTCACGGCTCGGCCGGGCGAAGATGATGTCGAAGCCCACGGCCTCGGTCCCCAGCTCGGCCAGGGCCGCGTTCACCCGGGCCAGGTCGGTCCGATCCAGCACATTCGAGTCGAAGGCGTCGTAGGAGGCGTCCGTACACGTCACGTAAACGATCCGCGGCGACTGGGGGGGGCCTTTTCCCTCGAGGACGGCACGCCGGTACAGCCGGTCCGTGACCAGGGCGTCCGCCTGGGTCCACAGATTCCCTCTCAACGCCCAGTACGCCGACACCGCCAGCACCATACCCGCGCACAGGAGAACAGAGATCCGAAGCAGCTTCTTGCTCTTCAACCTCCAGGTCAACGATCCCTCCACACGATTAGAGGCCGAGGATCTCCCTGGCCTTCTCGACCACCCGGTCCGGATCGAACGGCTTGGTCATGTAGTCCACGGCCCCGCTCGCAAGACCTTCCTCGCGATCCGTCACCTGCCCCTTGGCGGTGAGAAGGATCAGGTGGATCCCGCCCAGCTCCCTCCGCTTCTTGACCGCCCGGCACACCTCGTATCCGTTCAGGCCGGGCATCATGATATCAAGAAACACGAGGGAGGGCCTCTCCTTTTCGATCAGCGCCAATCCTTCCTCACCGCTGGAGGCGGAGAGGATCGTGACGCCGTGGCTCTCCTCGAGCACCTCCAGGGTCTGCTCCAGCAGAGATCGAATGTGAAGCTCGTCATCCACGATCAGAATGTTCATGGTCCACCCCTCCGTGCTCCTGATTGGGCGTACTCGTACTCAGTCCCCAAGGGACGGTACTCGTACTCGCGCTCGACGACTCGAAACCCGCGCGACTGAAAAACCCGAGTACGAGTGCCGCTTCGCTGAGCACGAGTACGAGTACGACCACGGAAAAAAACAAAACCCCAGCCAACCGATGCGCTGGAGGCTTACTCCTCGCGCAGGTGATCCTCGACGTTCACGTCCTCCGAGGACCCGGGAACCGTGAACACGAAACGGCTTCCCATACCCCGTCGCGGCTCGGCCCCGATGACCCCACCGTAGTGCTCGACGATCTCCCGGCAGATGGCCAACCCGAGACCGGTGCCGGATCCCCGGGACGAGCCCCCCTGATGGAAACGCTCGAACAGCCGTTCCAGGTCCCCGGCGTCCAGGCCCTTCCCCGTGTCCTCCACCGCGATTCGAACGCCTCCGCGATCGGCGGCGGCCCTCACACGCACCTCTCCATCTTCGGTGAACTTGAGCGCATTGCCGAGCAGGTTGACGAGCACCTGAATGATCCGATCCGGGTCCGCACGCACCACGGGGAGCGGCTCTTCCACGTCCACGCAGAGGGACACCCCCGAGCGATGTTCGATCGCTCCGCGCATCAGCCCAACCGCCTGCTCCACGCACCACCCCACCTGAAGGTCCCGGTCGTGCCACTCCATCCGGCCGGACTCGATGCGCGCCAGGTCCAGGACGTCGTTGATCAAACGCGTCAACCGGTTTCCTTCCTCCTGGATGACATCCAGGTTGCCCTCGATGCGCACCGCCTTGGCATGGACGCGGTCCTCCCTGCAAAGCTTGGGGAGCACCCATTGGGTCACATCCCGCCTCACGATGCGGGCGAAGCCCAGGATGGCGGTCAGCGGCGTCCTCAGCTCGTGGCTCACCGATGAAAGGAACCGGGACTTCAGCCGATCCAGCTCCTGAAGTCGCCCGTTGGCCCGCTCCAGCTCTTGCGCCTTCACCGCGAGGTCGAGGGTCCGGGCGGAGACCTGTGCTTCCAGGTTCCTGCGCAGGGCAATGGTCTCACGCACCGCCACATTGAAGTGCTCGGCGAACTCCAGAAGCTCCTTCTCGTTGTTTCCCAGGTACAGGAGCTCCGCTTCCCCAGAGCTCACGCTTCGCGCGGTCCGCAGGATCCGGTCGAAGGCGGCCTTGACCGACCGGAAGTGGAGCCACACCAGCACCACCACGGTGGAGAAGGTCATCACCAGGAATCCCAGCGTGAGGAGCAGGGATGCACGACAGAACCAGAGAAAGTACACCAGCATCCCCATGCTGAAGAACACGATGCCCACGGCGACAAGGATCTTGCTCCGCAGGCTGGCGCCGTAGACCTGGGGTAGCCGCGCTCCAGAGTCGAGCAGCCTCCTTCGGCACGCCTCTCGAAGCTCGGAGCTCAAGGTCTCGGTGATCACGTAGCAGAAGTAGCAGTAGAGGATTCCCGCGATGACCCCTCCGGTCACCCCGCTCGCCAGGTGCCGGAGCGAACGGCTGACAGCGTACTCCACCGCCACCGAGGGCCCGGTGACCCCGGCGGCCAGGACCGCGGCCACCCGCATGTGGTACCCGGGAAGCCTGGCCAGCCCGCTCAGCAGCGCCTCCAGCACGGTCGAGTCCGGGGACGCCGGGCCCTGGAACCGCCGAAACGCCGCGTTGACGCGGCGGGGGAGCCCGAGGCCCGCGCGCGCGCCCGAGGCCTCGAAGGCCCCGAAGCTCCAGGCGTGAAGTACGGTGCACAGGAGCAGGGACGCGCCCAGGACCAGGACGAACGCCTCGAGAGCCTGGGGCTCGAATCGTTCCACGGAGAGATACACGATGAAGAATGCGTAGGATGCAGCAAAGTACCCACTGGCAGCCACGAACGGAACGAACGCGAAGCAGTAGGAGGTTCGTTTGGCGACGGTGGAGAAGACACGGTGCATGGCATCGTCCCGGGCGGGAGGGTTCAGTACACCACCTCGTAGGCCTCGACCGGCCGCTGTCTGCCCTTGACGCGGATCCGGCCCATGGCCCGGAAGCGGAACCCGTCCCCGGCGGCCTCCCGGACCTTGCGGCTCACGAGCACCTGGCCACCGCGGGCCGCGGACTGAAGCCTGGCCGCCACGTTCACCTCGTCTCCAATGGCGGTGTAGTCCATGTGCTGCGGCGACCCGATATTTCCCACCACCACCCGGCCCGCGCTGAGGCCCATGCCGGTGGGAAAGTGGTTCCGGACCCATGGGTCCTCCATGCGCTGAAGGCGCTCCTGCATGGACACGGCCGCCCGCACCGCCGACTGCTCGGGGCGTTCCATCTGCACAGGCGCCCCGAAAAGCGCCACGATCATGTCCCCCACAAACTTGTTCACGGTCCCCTGGTTGAGAAAGACCTCCTCCACCATGGCCGAGAAGTACCGGTTCAGGTAGCCCACCACCTCCTCGGGAGCCAGGTGCTCGCAGGTCGTGGAGAAGTCCCGGATGTCCGAGAAGAGCACGGCGATGTGGCGGTTTTCCGACGCCAGGGACACGTGCTCCGGGTCCTTCAGGATCAGGTCGATGACCGGGGACGGCACATAGCGCTCCAGGTGCCCGCGAATCCTTTCCTGGCGGACCTTTCGCTCGTGAAGCAGCGCATTCTCAATGGCCGAGGAGGCCTGGGAGGCCAGTGCGGTCAGGAGCTGGAGGTCCGCAGCCCTGTACTCGACGCCCTCCTGGTGGCTCATGTTAATCACCCCGCGAACCCGGTCCTTGCAGCGGAGGGGCACGCACATGAGGGCCATACCGCTCCCCCTGCCGGGCTGAAAGCGCGGGTCGGACGGCACGTGGTTGATCACCTCGGCCCTTCCGGACACCAGGACGTGGCCCGCGATGCCCACTCCCGGCCGCAGGGCCGTCCTAGGGGCTTGCCCCCCGCCGAACCCGGCCACGATCTTCAGGTCGAGGCTCTCCAGATCCATCAGCATGACCGACCCACCGGTGGCCGGAATGGTCCTGCGGGCCTCCTCCAGCACAAGCTCGGCCACACCGCTCACGTCGAGCCGCTCCGCCATGCGCTCGCTCATGCGGTAGAAGAGGTGGATCTCTTTGTACTTCTCCAGGGTCTCGCGGGCCAGCGCGCGTCTCTCCTGCGCAAACCGGGCCAGCAGCCCCAGGAGTGAGGCCACGGCCCCCGCCCCTGGATCGCCGCAAACCCAGCCCAAGGGGCGCCCCTCGAGGAGCACCGGCACCCGCTTGCTCCCCAGGGAACCGGCCTCCCCCACAAGGGCCGCGCCTTCCGGGGAAAGAACGCACAGCCCGCTCCCCATGGCCTCCAGGAGCTCCCCCACCACACCCGCTGCTTCGCGCTTGAGAACCCGTTGCAGGGTGATCGATTCCACCCGAAGCCCTCCTTTCCCGTGCTCCGCCTCGCGCAGCCCGTTCACGAGGAACGGCCCGCGGGCCCGGGAGCACTCGGTATCCGGGTCTTGCCCGTACGCCATGTGATGCCCGAAGAACGACAACGGGATTGCTTGTACGATCTCACGAAGGAAATGTCAAGGCAACAATAGGGGACACTTTTTACTTAATCAAATCACGAAAGACAACATCCTTGGAGGGGACCGACCGGTCCGGTTTCCGAACCGATCGGCGAGCGAAAGCAGCTGCAGAGGGGTCAATCGGACAAGACGCGGAGGATCTCGTTCAACTCCTGCCGGATCTCCTGCACATCGGGAAGGGGCGCCCCGGGGGTCGAGGCCTCTTTTTCTTCTCGAAGCCGTTTCTTGGCGCCCTTGATGGTGAGCTTCTCTTCGTGGAGGAGCTGTTTGATCTTCAGAAGAAGCTCCAGCTCCTTTCGCCGGTAGGTCCGCTGGTTGGAGTCCGCCCGCCTGGGACGCACCTGAGGAAACTCGCTTTCCCAGTATCGCAGCACATAGGGCTCCACCCCGACGATCCGGCTCACCTCTCCGATCCGGAAGTACTTCTTGTCATCGGGGATGCGCGAGATGAGCTCAGCCTTCCCTGAGCCTTCCCCCGAGCCGCTCTTCGATGGTACGTACGATCTTTTCATGGACCGCGTTGATCTCCCGGCCCTTCAAGGTGCGCTTCGGGGAACGGAAGCAGATCCTGAAGGTCAAGGCCTTCTCCGACGGGGCGATTCGATCCCCGCGGTAGAGGTCGAACAGATCCACGGACTCCACCAGCGGTTCGGCTGTGATGATGCTGCGTACGCGCTCGCTCTCGACTCCGCCGTCCACCACCACGGAGAGGTCTCGAAGCACCGCCGGGAACCGGGCATAGGGCTCGAAGGTCTTCTCCGCGGGCATGGCCTCACGAAGGGCGGGGATGTCCAGCTCCAGGAGAAAGGCCGGCTCCGGACCGAGCTCGAAGCGCCCCATCACTCCGGCCGAGGCCTGCCCCAGCCAGCCCCCCGGCGCACCGGCCAGCAGCACCCGGGCGGTCCGCTCCGGATGGTACCCCGGGGGCGCACCGGTTCGATCGAACCGGACGTCCGTGACGCCCATCTCCTCCAGGAGTCCCTCGAGCACACCCTTGACATCGAAGAAGTCCGCCGCACGGGCGTCCTGGTGAACGGTCTTGATCGTCCACGCGCCGGTGGTGACCGCGGCCAGGACCAGCCGCTCGCGGGGCAGCTCGCCCTCGTCGCTCGGCAGGAATACCTTGCCCCATTCGAAGAGCTTGAGATCCCGTTCCCCGTGGGCCTGGTTGGACTGCACGGCCTGCAGGAGACCGGGGAGCAGGGAGGTGCGCATGACCGCCTGGTCCTGGCTCAGGGGTTTGAGCAGCTTCACGGCTTGGCGAAGAAGGCTGTCCTCAGGAGCTCCCAGCAAGTCCGGCGCATCCTCGGACACGAAACTGTAAGTAATGGCCTCGCTGAAACCGAAGCCGGCCATGATCTCCCGAATCCGGTCCCCCAGGCCCACCTCGGCCGGGGCGGGCTCATCCTCGGGACGAACGGCGGGCTGGGTCACCGGAATTCGGTCGTAGCCCTCCATTCGGGCGACCTCTTCCATCAGGTCCACCTCCCGTTCCAGGTCCACCCGGCAGGGAGGAGGAATCACGCGAATTCTTTGCTCGTCCACCGGATGCACGTCCATCTCCAGGGCGGACAGATAGCCGGCCATGGTCCCGGCGTCGAGATCCGTGCCCAGAAAGGCGTTGGTCCTGCCAACCCGGAGCTGGATCTCGCGCGGCCTCCAGGGCCGGGGATAGACATCGATCACGCCGGGCTCGATGGTGCCCCCGGCCAGCTCCTCCAGGAGCTGCATGGCACGCCTCAAGGCCCAGAGGGTGCCTTCGATGTCGATACCCCGCTCGAAGCGGTAGGACGCCTCGGTCTGGAGCCCCAGCCGTTTGGAGGTCCTTCGAATGGTCAGCGGGTCGAAACAGGCGGACTCGATGAGCACATCCCGGGTGTCCTCCTGGATCTCGGAGTTGAGACCGCCCATGACTCCGGCCAGGGCGACGGATCCGCGTCCGTCGCAGATCATGAGATCACCCTCGGTCAGACGCCTCTCCTGACCGTCGAGCGTGGTGAAGGCCTCGCCCTCCCGTGCCCGCCGGACCACGATCCGGTGCTCGTGGAGTCTGTGGTAGTCGAAGGCGTGCAGCGGCTGCCCGCACTCCAGCAGCACGTAGTTGGTGACGTCCACCACGTTGTTGATGCTGCGCACCCCCGAGGCGTGCAGGCGATAGCGCATCCAGAACGGGGAAGGGGCCGGCAGGATCTTCCAGACGAGCCCGGCCGAGTACCGCGGGCAACCTTCAGGGTCCTCGATGTCCACGGCGGCGTGCTCCGCCCTGGCGGGCGGCTCCTTCTGCCGATCAGGAATGTCGGGCCGGCGCAGCGGCCGGCCGGTGAGCGCGGCCACCTCCCGCGCCACGCCTATCACCGAGGTACAGTCCGGCCGGTTGGGAGTCAGGCCGATCTCCAGGGCCCAGTCCTCAACGGGAATCACCCGGTTCAAGGGCGTGCCGGGAAGGGCGTCGCCTCGGAGTGCGACGATGCCCGTGTGGTCGTCGGTGAGGCCCATTTCGTCCTCGGCCAGCAGAATGCCTTCAGAGGCAATTCCTCGAATCCTCGCCGCCTTTACGGCCAGTCCGTTGGGAAGACGGATTCCCGGGGGCGCATACGCCGTGATCATGCCCTCCTGCACGTTGGGCGCACCGCAAACCACCTCCACCCGGCCCTGTCCGGTGTCCACCATGCACACAGTGAGGCGGTCCGCATCGGGGTGCGGCGTCACGCCGACCACACGCGCCGCTGTCACCGCCTCCAGACCGAGGCCCAGCGGCTCTAGGGCCTCCACCTCCAGGCCCGCCATGGTGAGCCGGTGGGCCAGCTCCTCCGGCGACATGCCGCCCGTGTCCACGTAGTCCTTCAACCAGTTCAGGGTCAGTCGCATCTCCGCATCGCTCCGCTCTCAGACCGCCTCTGCTCCGGCAAGCATATCTGAATAGAATATCTTGTCAACAGATCAAACGGTTAAAAGCAACTTTTCAGGTTTTCGGTGAGGTTAAGACCTTGCGAGGCCCGGCGGGGCACGAACCTTCCCCAGGCCCTTTTCACGGACGGGAGGGGGGTGTGTCCTGAGCCGGCAAGAAGCAGGGCGCACCGGCCCGCCCGGTCAGAACTGTCCCAGGAACCGCATGTCGTTCCGGAAGAACAGCTGAATGTCGTCGATGCCGTACTTGAGCATGGCGATCCGCTCGATGCCCATGCCGAAGGCGAACCCGGAGAACCGCTCGGGATCGTAGCCTACGAACCCGTACACCGCCGGATCCACCATTCCGGAGCCCAGGATTTCGAGCCACCCGGTCTGAGAGCATGTCCGGCATCCCGATCCTCCACAGAGCACGCACCGGATGTCCACCTCGGCACTCGGCTCGGTGAAGGGGAAGAAGCTGGGGCGAAACCGCACGGCCGTGTCCCGCCCGAAGATCTGGTGCGCAAAGGCCGTCAGGGTGCCCTTCAGGTCGCCGAAGGTCACGTGCTCGTCCACCAGCAGGCCTTCCACCTGGTGAAACATGGGGGTGTGGGTCACGTCCGAGTCCCGGCGGTACACCTTTCCTGGAGCGATGACCGCCACGGGCGGCGGCTGCTTCTCCATGACGCGGACCTGCATGGGCGAGGTGTGTGTGCGCAGGACCACGTTGTCGCTCACGTAGAAGGTGTCCTGCATGTCCCGCGCCGGATGGTCCTTGGGAATGTTCAAGGCCTCGAAGTTGTAGTAGTCGAGCTCCACATTGGGGCCCTTGACAATGCGGAATCCCATGCGCTCGAAGATGCGACTGATCTCCCCGGCCACCCGGGTGACGGGATGGAGGTGGCCGCGATTGGGGCGGCGTCCCGGCAAGGTCACATCCAGCAGGTCGGGACGAGCGGCCGCATCCTGCGACTGGATCTCGCGCTTTCGAGCCTCGAAGGCCTCGGCGAGCCGGGTCTTCACGCGATTGGCGAGCTTGCCCGCCTCCGGGCGCTCCTCGGGAGAAAGCTTTCCCATCCCCTTGAGCGCCGTGGTCAAGCGGCCCCTTTTTCCGAGGTAAGCGATTCGAAACGCCTCGAGTCGATCCGGCTCCCGGACGTCCTCGAGCTCCTTCAGGGCCTGCTCCTCGATCTGGCGCAACTCTTGGATCATGCGGCCGCGATCCCCCGCATTACGCGACTGAACCCGCTCCCTTGACCATCTCCGCAATGTGCCCGAAGGCCGCCGGATCGTTCACGGCCATGTCCGCCAGGATCTTCCGGTCCAGCTCGATGCCGGCCTTGTGCATGCCCCCCATGAACTGGGAGTAGCTCATCCCGTGCTCGCGGGCCGCGGCGTTGATCCTCGTGATCCACAGCCGGCGGAACTCCCGCTTGCGGACCTTCCGGTCCCGGTAGGCATACGCCCGGGCGCGGTCCACGGCCACCGTAGCGCTGCGATAAAGCCTGCTGCTGGCTCCTCGGAAGCCCTTGGCCTCCTTGAGCACCTTTTTTCTTCTCTGCCTCGAAGGCACGCTCCGTTTTGCTCTGGGCATGGGTCAAACTCCATGGATCCGGTGTTCGTCCTAAGAAACCCGCAGGGGCTCACAGATACGGCAACAGCCGCTCGAGCCCTTTGACGTTCGTGGCGTCCACCAAATCGCTTTTGCGAAGGTTTCTCTTTTTCTTCGTCGTTTTCTTGGTCATAATGTGACTGGCTTTAGCCTTGTTTCTTACGATTTTGCCAGTCCCCGTGGCCTTGAACCGCTTGGCGGCGCCGCGGTTGGTTTTCATTTTCGGCACGATCATCCTCCCTCGTTCATCATGTCAAGGCGGGCGCCCTGGAACCCGGTCCCGTTCATTCGGAAACGGGGCCCCGACCGCCCGCCCGTGTTGTGCAGACACCTTGTCACCAGAACAATCCCCCCGGGGTGACCGGTCCGGTGGGCGCAGGGTCGGCGCTTCCGCCTACTTGGGTACGAGCACCATGGTGAGTCGCCAGCCTTCCCGGGTCGGAGCCTGCTCGACCCCCCCGATATCGTCCACTTCCTCGGCCACCCGTTTGAGCAGCTCCACGCCTTGATCCATGTAGGCCATCTCCCGCCCGCGAAAGAGCACCGTGACCTTGACCCGATCCCGCTTCTCGAGAAACTTCCGGATGTTCTTGACCTTGAACCCCAGGTCGTGCTCCTCGGTGCGGGGCCGCATCCGGACCTCTTTGAGCTGGACGGACCGGCTTTTCTTCTTGGTCTCCTGCCCCTTCTTGCTCGTCTGATACTTGAACTTTCCATAGTCCATGATCCTGCAGACGGGCGGATCAGCGTTGGGCGCAACCTCCACCAGATCGAGACCGGCCTTCTTGGCCACATCGA